>NZ_KB904376.1 GCF_000380065.1 Streptococcus massiliensis DSM 18628
ACGACCTGAGCTCTTGGAACCTCGTAAGTCTCGCTTGAGTAAGGTTGGATTTTCTCTATATTTCCTCGTCCAATTCCGAACTTGACTATCTGATTTTAAGCCATATTTTTTCACGATAGAGGACATCCCTCCACTTTGTCCGCTGAGGTAGTCTTCCACTACCTGTAACTTAAACTCAGGTGAATACCTTGTAAAGCGACTCCCTTTTTTAGCCATAACAAAAGAACCTCCTTATAGAACAGTAGCATACATGTTTTATACTGTCCATTATAAGCGGTTCTTTTCACCTTGGGGTCGTTTTTTTCTTGTCCTTAAAAATGTTGGAGAAGGGAGAATACTTCCTGTGGCGTTCTGGCAAGGAAGTCTGCCCCATTTTCAATCAAATCTGCTTTCTTACCAAAGCCCCAGAGAGCTCCCAGTGTTTTGATACCGACTGTTTTTCCACCAATCATATCAAACTTGGTGTCACCGATGATGACAACTTGGCTCAAGTCGGCCTGGCTTTCTTTAATGGCTCGCTTGATGACATCAGCCTTGTGGTAAGAATGAGGCAGTGAGCCCAAAATACCTGCAAAATAATCGTTAATCTGTAGATTTTCAGCCATTTGCAGAGCAGTTGGCTCGTTTTTGCTGGTGGTGATATACAGGCTATAACCTGCTTGTTTCAGACTTTCTAGAAGTTCTGGGATACCCTTGTATAGCTCAACTTCGTAAATCCCCTCTTCCTTGTAGTATTGCCTGTAATAATCAATAGCGCTTGAGACATCCTCTGGCTTGACAACCGTTGCAAAGCTAACTTCAAGCGGCGGCCCAATAAAACTATCAATGACGCTCTCGTCAGGTATCTCTTGTCCCAGGCTTTGAAAAGTATGGGCGAAGGACGCTTTAATTCCCTTTGAGCTATCAACGAGCGTACCGTCTAAATCGAAAAAAATGTATTTCATAAGGGAACTCCTATTTCTGTGTAAGAAGTGATTGACAAGTTTGTCAAGTTATCAAATTCCATTTTAACTATCCAAGGAAAGACCTGTTTGATTTCTTGAAAATTCTCATAACCAAAACTAGTTTGATAGTAGTTGACAATGGTTGACAGAGCTGTTCCATGTGAGGCAATCAGTATCGTTTGTTCATTTTTCAGTAGTAAGTGCTCTAGAGCTTCGATATTTCTTTTTTGAACTTGAGCCAGCGATTCCCCATTTTCTAGTTTGTAGGAAAAATCTGCCCATTGCTTTTCTGAAAAAGTTTCAAAATCCTCAATCCAACCATTGTCAATTTTACGTTCACAAAAGTTGTCAACTAAAACAATCTCTTTCTGACGAACTTGAGCTAGTGGTTGAATGGTATCTACAGCACGTTTATAAGGACTCGAGTAAAAACCGTCAATCGAAATATTTGAAAAGAAGTTTACAAGTTTCTGAGCATCTTGTAAACCTCTGCTTGACAGCTCGCGCTGAATAGCATCATGGTTGTTATAGTTTGGCTCTGCATGACGAACAAAATAAACAGTCGTTCCCATTTTATTCTCCAAAAATTTCTGCTTGTAAACGACGACCAGTAGGAGTTGTGGCAAGACCTCCTTCAGCCGTTTCACGAAAGGCTGCTGGTAGGCTAGATCCGACTTGGTACATGGCGTCAATGACCTCGTCAACGGGGATTTTAGACTCTATACCGGCGAGTGCCATATCTGCCGCGATAAAGGCGTAACTAGCCCCCATAGCATTGCGTTTGACACAAGGTACCTCAACCAAACCTGCGACAGGGTCACAAATCAGTCCCAGCATATTTTTGATAACAAAGCAGATTGCCTGACTAGCCTGATAAGGGCTTCCGCCAGCCGCCAAAACTAGAGCAGCTGCACTCATGGCTGAGGCAGAACCGACTTCAGCTTGACAACCACCTTCAGCTCCAGAGATAGAGGCATTGTTGGCGATGACTAAGCCGAAAGCTCCAGCAGCTAATAAGAAGTTTAATTGTTCACTTTCTGACAGCCCAAGTTTTTCAATGGCTGAGGTGAGAACAGCAGGCAGGCAGCCAGCACTTCCAGCCGTTGGTGTGGCACAAACTAAGCCCATTTTCGCATTGTGCTCGTTGACAGCAATAGCGTTTCTAGCAGCAGTCAAGACAGTGTAATCGGACAAGGCTTTGCCTGTCTGGATATAGCGGTGTAGTTTAGCAGCATCGCCGCCCGTCAAGCCGCTGCGAGATTTGCTCTCGTCCAAACCCAGTTCAACAGAGGCTTTCATAACTTCCAAATTTCGCTTCATTAGCCGCAAAACTTCGTCTCGCTCACGACCAGTTAGTTCGTGTTCGGTAGCAATCATGAGCTCCGCTACGTTTCCTTGAAAATCTAGGCTAGCTTGTTCCACCAATTCTTTAATCGAATAAAACATATTTCCTCCTATTTGAAGAAATTCACATTGTGAAGATGAGGGATTTTTCGGATTTTTTCAATTGCTTCTTCACAATTTCTGGAATCCACTTCAATAATCATAATCGCTTTTTCTCCAGCTTTTTCCCGTGTTACATTCATCTGAGCGATGTTGATATCGTAGTGAGATAGCTCGTCTGTTACTCGGGCAATCATACCAGGTACATCTTGGTGGACGATGATAATAGTTGGAGTGTTCATGCTTAGTGAAACTGCAAAGCCATTCAATTCTGTGACTTGGATATTTCCTCCACCGATAGAAATTCCTGTCACGCTAATGGTTTTATGGTCATTTTTGATAGTTATCTTAGTCGTGTTTGGGTGAGGAGCATTGCTCTCCTTTTGAATGGTCCAGACAATCTTGATTCCCCTTTTGTGAGCAATTTCTAGGCTATTAGGAATGTCTGGGTCATCCGTATCCATGCCGAGTATTCCTGCCACTAGAGCCAAGTCTGTTCCATGCCCACGATAAGTTTTCGCAAAGGAGTTGAAAAGCTGAAATTCTACTTCTGTCGGTTCATCATCAAAAATAGAAGAAACGATTTTACCAATACGAACGGCTCCTGCCGTATGGCTGCTAGAAGGACCGATCATCACAGGTCCGATAATATCAAAAACGGATTGGAATCTTAAAGATTTCATAGCTACTCCTTGTATATAGTCTTTCTTTATTATAACAGAGTTAGGAGACATGATGTAGTTTTTTTGATCTCAATTGTTAATTTTTCTTATAATACTCTTAAAACAAATATAAATATGCTGTCTTTTATTCTCTTTTCAATCTGACTGTAATATTCTTAATTAAATTCATAATTATTTGCAACAAAAGGAAGGTAAGATAGACACATCACAAAAAAGGAGAAAATAACAATGAATGTGAAACAAATAAAAAAATCAAGAAAAATAACTTTAGCAGGTTTAGCTGTGGTAGCAGCTTTCTTAGCACCAAAACTAGTTAGTGCTGACAGCTATACGGTTCAATCAGGCGATACCCTGTCTGAAATTGCGAAAACCCATGGAACTACTGTAGAGAAGATTGCTGAGATTAATAAGATTGATAATATTCATTTTATTTCAGTTGGTCAAATTTTGGAACTGGATCAGGCTAAAGAAAATAACACACAAACATCATCGGCAGAAACGACTTCAGCTTCAGCCGCAACAGAAGTGAATACAACATCAGGTCTCAGTACAGCAGATGCTGAAGCAAAAGAATGGATTGCTCAGAAGGAGTCGAGTGGTAGTTACACCGCACAAAATGGTCAATATTATGGCCGTTATCAACTGACAATTTCTTATTTGAATGGTGATTTATCGCCAGAAAATCAAGAAAAAGTCGCAGATGCTTATGTAGCGGGTCGCTATGGTTCATGGTCGGCTGCTAAAAACTTCTGGTTGGCTAACGGCTGGTACTAAAAATAGAAAGTTTCCGATAAGACAAAAGAACCTTGGCTTAGCCAAGGTTTTTATAGTTTACAGAAGTGTAAATAAGATTGACAATCTCTAATTTTAATCATTGTTATTTGTCCTATTTTCTCAATCGTGCTATAATAGAGCTTGCTTCAGCCGACCTTCAAATCGTTGAAAGCAAAAAACACGACCTTCAATCGTGAATAACGAAAAGATGGGAGAACACTATGAGTGAACACTCTAAAACACGTGTCGTTGTTGGTATGAGTGGTGGTGTCGATTCATCAGTGACTGCTCTGCTATTGAAAGAGCAAGGTTATGATGTAATCGGCATTTTCATGAAAAACTGGGACGATACAGACGAATTCGGCGTTTGTACAGCGACCGAAGATTATAAAGATGTGGCAGCTGTTGCTGACCAGATTGGCATTCCTTACTATTCTGTCAATTTTGAAAAGGAGTACTGGGACAGGGTTTTCGAGTACTTCCTAGCTGAATACCGAGCAGGCCGTACTCCAAATCCAGATGTCATGTGTAATAAGGAAATTAAATTTAAGGCTTTTCTGGATTATGCTATGACTTTAGGAGCCGAGTACGTAGCGACTGGTCATTATGCGCAAGTGGAGCGTGATGAAAATGGTATTGTCCATATGCTTCGTGGCCTTGATAATAACAAAGACCAGACTTATTTCCTCAGTCAGTTGTCGCAAGAACAGTTGCAAAAAGTGATGTTTCCGTTGGGGCATTTAGAAAAGTCTCAAGTGCGAGAAATTGCTGAAAAAGCAGGACTAGCAACCGCTAAGAAAAAGGATTCAACCGGTATTTGCTTTATCGGTGAGAAAAACTTCAAAGAATTTTTGAGCAATTATCTGCCAGCCCAACCAGGTCGTATGATGACTATGGAGGGGCGTGATATGGGACAGCACGCTGGACTGATGTATTACACCATTGGTCAACGTGGGGGGCTTGGTATTGGCGGACAGCATGGTGGCGACAATGAGCCTTGGTTCGTTGTTGGGAAAGACCTTAGCAAAAATATTTTGTATGTTGGCCAAGGTTTCTATCATGACAATCTCATGTCAACTAGCCTTGACGCTAGTCAGGTTCATTTTACAAATCAAGTTCCAGAAGAATTCACTTTGGAATGTACAGCTAAGTTCCGCTATCGTCAGCCTGATGCTAAAGTGACAGTTACTGTAAAGGGTGACAAGGCGACTGTCAACTTCTCAGAACCACAAAGGGCTATTACTCCAGGACAAGCGGTAGTCTTTTATAAGGGCTCAGAATGTCTTGGTGGTGGTCTGATTGACAATGCCTATAAGAATGGCAAGGTTTTGCAGTACATTTAGATTGACAAATTTTTTGATTTTGCTACAATAACATTAGCGAAACTTGTGATGGTCAAAGCTCATGAGAGTTGCAGGTTTTTTTGTCCTGCACTCTTGAGGTTTGACTTTTTTTGTGGAATAGAGGAAAAAGTGGTACAAGATTTCCGAACTAGAGTAGATAACCAAGTCTTTGGAGTCAGAGCGACAGCCTTGATTGTGAAAGATAATCAGATTTTGCTGACCAAAGATGATAAAAATAAATATTATACCATTGGTGGAGCAATCCAAGTTGGCGAAAAGACAGAAGACGCTGTCAAACGTGAAGTGAGAGAAGAGCTAGGAATTGAAGTGGAAATTAAGCAGCTTGCTTTTATTGTTGAAAATCAGTTCTGTCAAGATAGTGTCAATTTCCATAATATTGAGTTTCACTACTTGGTAAGTCCAATAACGGAGCCTCCTTTGAAAATGAAAGGAGATGAGAAAGAGCAAATTTGTGAGTGGCTTGAGCTTGATAGATTGACAGACTATGATGTTGTTCCAGATTGTTTAAAGCAAAAATTACCAATTTTTTCAGGAGAATTGCTACATATCATCCCCAAAAATGATTGACAAAGTTGTGAACAAAATTGACAAAATGATAGAAGAAAGGAAGAAAAATGACACATCAGTTTACAGAAGAATATGATATTATCGTTATTGGAGCAGGACATGCTGGGGTTGAGGCCTCACTTGCAGCTAGTCGTATGGGCTGTAAAGTTCTACTAGCAACCATTAACATAGAAATGCTGGCTTTTATGCCTTGTAATCCGTCAATCGGTGGCTCGGCAAAGGGAATTGTCGTCCGTGAAGTGGATGCTTTGGGCGGCGAAATGGCTAAAAATATTGACAAAACTTATATCCAAATGAAAATGCTCAATACTGGTAAAGGTCCTGCTGTCCGTGCCCTTCGAGCTCAGGCTGACAAGGAACTTTATTCTAGAGCCATGCGTAAAACGGTCGAAAATCAAGAAAACCTGACCCTGCGTCAAACTATGATTGACGAAATTTTGGTAGAAGAGGGCAAGGTAGTTGGAGTGAGGACAGCTACTCAGCAGAAATATGCGGCAAAGGCTGTCATTGTAACGACAGGGACAGCTCTGCGTGGGGAGATTATCATTGGTGACTTGAAATATTCATCAGGGCCTAACCATAGTTTAGCTTCTATTCCTCTGGCGGATAATTTGCGTGATTTGGGCTTGGAAATCGGTCGTTTCAAGACGGGAACGCCACCACGGGTCAGGGCCTCGTCTATCAATTATGAGGTGACGGAAATTCAGCCGGGCGATGAGAAAGCCAATCATTTTTCTTATACCTCGCGTGATGAAGACTATGTCAAAGACCAAGTGCCTTGTTGGTTGACCTACACAAACGAAACCAGCCATGAAATTATTCAAAACAATCTGCACCGTGCGCCCATGTTTTCAGGAGTGGTCAAGGGAGTAGGCCCGCGCTATTGCCCCTCTATTGAGGATAAAATCGTTCGTTTTTCGGATAAGGAGCGGCACCAGCTTTTCCTAGAGCCTGAAGGGCGTGACACCGAGGAAGTTTATATTCAGGGCTTGTCAACCAGCTTGCCTGAAGACGTACAAAAAGACTTGGTTCATTCCATTAAAGGCTTGGAAAATGCTGAAATGATGCGGACGGGTTATGCTATTGAGTACGATATGATTTTGCCACATCAGCTGCGGGCAACGCTTGAAACCAAGAAAATATCTGGTCTCTTTACAGCCGGGCAGACCAACGGTACGTCTGGCTATGAAGAGGCTGCAGGTCAAGGGATTATCGCAGGCATCAATGCGGCTTTGAAATTGCAAGGGAAAGCAGAGCTGATTTTGAAGCGGAGTGACGGCTATATCGGGGTGATGATTGATGACTTGGTGACCAAGGGGACGATTGAACCGTATCGTTTGCTGACTAGCCGAGCGGAGTATCGCTTGATTCTTCGTCATGACAATGCGGATATGCGCTTGACAGAAATGGGTCGCGCCATTGGCTTGGTGGATGATGAGCGTTGGCAACGTTTTGAAATCAAGAAAAATCAATACCTAACAGAAATGAAGCGCTTGGAGTCTATCAAGTTAAAGCCTGTAGCAGAGACCAATGCTAGGGTGGTAGAACTTGGTTTCAAACCTTTGACGGATGCTGTGACTGCTAAAGAATTCATGCGTCGGCCAGAAGTGACCTATGCAGATGTAGTGAAATTTATTGGCCCAGCGGCAGAAGAATTGGACGAAAAAATCATTGAACTGATTGAAACGGAAATCAAGTACGAGGGCTATATTTCTAAGGCTATGGATCAAGTTGAAAAGATGAAGCGAATGGAAGAAAAGCGCATTCCAGCTAGCATTGACTGGGATGATATTGACTCGATTGCGACTGAGGCACGGCAGAAGTTCAAAAAAATCAATCCTGAAACGATTGGACAAGCTAGTCGTATCTCAGGTGTCAATCCAGCAGACATCTCTATTTTAATGGTCTACTTAGAAGGGAAATCGCGCAGCATTTCAAAAAATCAAGCAAAAAATAGATAGTAAAAGAGCCAATTAGGCCCTTTTATTATTTTTAGATATGAAGTTACACAACTCATTTGAAATGAATGGAAAAAATAGAATATTGACACTTTTGTAAAGCTGTGTTTACAAAAAAAGAAACACTTGTAAACGTGCTGTAAATAATTATTCTTTTAGTTTAAGAAGATTTTTAACTAAAAGCATCATTTTCTATTTTGTTATTATACTAAAAGGCAGTTGCTACTCGCTTTTTTTGCCACTTTATGGTAAAATGGCGTCCAAGAGGTTTATGATGAAAAAAATTCGTTTAGCTCCGATTCACTTTATAATTTTGGGTTTGATCTCTTTTGGAATATTAGCCCTTGTGGAAAGATTATCTGACGATGGGATGGCTGTTCTTTGGGCTGCTCTTCTTATTTTGACAGGTTTAATAGTGCTCTTCATTTATCAACAACAGCTCTACCAGATCAATGAAGTCGAGCATATTCAATATATCAATGATCAAGCTGAAGACAGTTTAACCTCACTTCTTGACAAAATGCCGGTAGGTGTTTTCAAGGTAAGTGAAAAAACTGGCGAGGTTGAATGGTTTAACCCTTATGCAGAATTAATTTTGACGACGGATGATGGGGATTTTGATCAGGATATTATCAAAAAACTCCTTCAATCATCATTCGAGGAAACGGGTCACTATGTAACGATTGGTCAGCAACGCTATGCGGTATATTTGGATCAGGCGTCTCATGTTGTCTATTTTTTCAATGTTTCAAATGAGTATGAAGCAACTGTTGGTTTGGCGACGACTCGACCTGTTATTGGGGTTGTTTCGGTTGATAATTATGATGACTTGGAAGATGCAGTATCGGACTCTGATATTAGTCAGATTAACAGTTTTATAGCAAATTTTATTTCTGAATTTGCGGAACGCTATCAGATTTTTTACCGTCGTGTTGGAGTAGATCGTTTTTATCTTTTTACAGACTACACTGTTTTGCAACAGCTTATGGACGATAAGTTTGCTATTATTGACCAATTTCGTTCAGAAGCGAAAGAACGCGAACTGCCATTGACACTTAGTATGGGCTTTTCTTATGGTGATGGAAAGCACGATGAAATTGGTCGTGTGGCTCTTTTGAATCTCAACATGGCAGAGGTACGTGGAGGAGATCAGGCTGTTGTCAAGGAAAATGATGAAAGCAAAAACGCTGTTTATTTCGGTGGGGGTACTGCTTCCGCTGTTAAACGGACTAGAACGCGAACGCGAGCGATGATGACAGCCATATCGGATAAAATTAGAAGTGTGGATCAGGTTTTTATTGTCGGTCATAAAAATCTAGACATGGACGCCTTGGGATCGGCTGTGGGGATGCAGGTTTTCGCTGGGAATGTTATTGATCGAACTTATGCCGTTTATGATCCTGAGCAGATGGCTCCAGATATTGAGCGAGCAGTTAACAAACTAATCGCAGATGGGGTGACAAGTCTTCTGCCGGTTCAAGAGGCAATGGCTATGGTAACCAAGCGTTCACTCCTCATAATGGTAGATCATTCTAAAACACACTTAACCCTATCAAGAGAGTTTTATTCCCTTTTTAGTCAGACAATTGTGATTGATCATCATAGGCGGGATGAAGATTTTCCAGATAATGCTCTTATCACCTATATTGAGAGTGGGGCAAGTTCAGCTTGTGAATTAGTGACGGAATTAATCCAATTTCAAAAGGCGAAAGCAAATCGCCTAAGCAAGATTCAGGCTAGTGTCCTCATGGCTGGAATGATGTTAGATACTAAAAACTTTACTTCACGTGTGACCAGTCGGACTTTTGATGTGGCTAGCTATTTACGCACACGCGGTAGTGATAGTGTTCTGATACAAGATATTGCTGCAACGGACTTTAATGAGTATAAAGCTGTTAATGAACTTATTCTCAAGGGTGAGAAGATTATGCCAGATATTTTGGTGGCTAAGGCAGATGAGGATAAAGTTTACTCAACGGTGACTATCAGTAAAGCAGCTGATAGTATGTTAGCTATGTCGGGGATTGAGGCGAGCTTTGTGATTAGTCGAACAAGTGAGGGAAATGTGTCTGTGTCCGCTCGTAGTCGTAGCAAGGTGAATGTTCAGCGGATTATGGAGGAAATGGGCGGCGGTGGTCACTTTAATTTGGCAGCTGCGCAGATTGAAGGTAGAACCATCGACGATATTGCTCGGGAATTAACAGAATTAATTGTCAGTGAAGTAACAAAAGATAAGGAGACCCCAGAATGAAGGTTATTTTTCTAGTGGATGTTAAAGGTAAAGGGAAAAAGGGTGAGATTAAGGAGGTACCAACTGGTTACGCTCAAAATTTCTTGATTAAGAAAAATCTTGCTAAAGAAGCGACAGCTCAAGCGATTGCCGAGTTGCGCGGTAAACAAAAATCGCAAGAAAAAGCTCATGCAGAAATGGTTGCAGAGGCACAAGCAATTAAGGCCAAATTGGAAGAAGAAGCGACGGTTGTCGAATTTACCGAAAAAGTGGGACCAGACGGTCGGACTTTCGGCTCAATTACCAGCAAGAAAATTGCTGAGGAATTACAGAAGCAATTTGGAATTAAAATTGATAAGCGAAATATTCAAGTAGATCATCCAATTCGGGCGATTGGTTTGATTGATGTTCCAGTTAAAATTTATCAAGATGTAACAGGAGTCATCAATCTTAGCGTTAAGGAAGGATAGTTTATCAGGATTAAGGAGAGGCTATGGCAGAGATAGAAGAATTGCGGCTGCAGCCGCAAGATATTTTGGCGGAGCAGTCTGTGCTAGGCGCTATCTTTTTGGATGAGAGTAAGTTGGTCTTTGTGCGAGAGTATATCGAACCAACAGACTTCTTTAAATATGCTAACCGCTTGATTTTTAAGGCCATGATTGACTTGGCGGATCGTGGAGATGCCATTGATGCAACGACGGTCAGAAATATTTTAGACAGCCAAGATGATTTGCAAAATATCGGCGGTTTGACTTACTTAGTTGAAGTAGTTAATGCAGTACCGACCAGCGCCAATGCAGAATACTATGCTAAAATTGTTGCAGAAAAGGCGACCTTGCGTCGCCTGATTTCGCGTTTGACAGAGTCTGTCAATCAGGCTTATGAAGCAGCAAATTCGGCGGATGAAATCATTGCGAGTGCCGAAAAAGCATTGATTGATGTTAGCGAGAATGCCAACCGCAGTGGTTTCAGAAATATAAAGGATATTCTTAATCTAAATTTTGAGAGCCTTGAAGTGCGTTCGCAACAGTCATCTAGCATTACAGGAATTGCGACGGGTTATCCAGAATTGGATCGTATGACGACTGGTTTGCATGAAGAAGAACTGATTATTTTGGCAGCTCGTCCCGCTGTGGGGAAGACAGCCTTTGCCCTCAACATTGCTCAGAATATCGGAACTAAGTTAAATAAATCAGTGGCGATTTTTTCTTTAGAGATGGGGGCTGAAAGTCTGGTCGATCGGATGCTGGCATCTGAAGGTTTGATTGAGTCGCACTCCATTCGGACGGGACAATTAACCGAGGAAGAATGGCAGAAGTATACTATTGCTCAGGGAAATTTGGCTGGCGCAGGGATTTATATTGATGATACACCGGGGATTCGGATTACCGAGATTCGTTCGCGGGCGCGTAAGCTGGCTCAAGAAACAGGGGATCTGGGTTTGATTTTGATTGACTATTTGCAGTTGATTACAGGAACTGGGCGGGAAAATCGTCAGCAGGAAGTTTCTGAAATTTCGCGTCAATTAAAGATTTTAGCTAAGGAATTAAAAGTTCCTGTGCTTGCTCTCAGTCAGCTCTCGCGTGGTGTGGAGCAACGTCAGGATAAGCGCCCCGTGCTGTCAGATATTCGTGAGTCGGGCTCAATTGAGCAGGATGCGGACATCGTTGCCTTTCTCTATCGTGATGATTATTACGAGCGGAACGGTGGAGACGAAAATGCTATTCCCAACAACAAGGTTGAAGTCATCATTGAGAAAAACCGGAGTGGGGCGCGTGGGACAGTCGAGTTAATTTTCCAGAAAGAGTATAATAAATTTTCAAGTATTTCCAAAAGGGAGGGCTAAAGTATGAGTGATGCATTCACAGATGTTGCAAAAATGAAAAAAATCAAAGAGGATATTAAAAATCATGAGGGTGGACTTGTGTCCATGACTCTAGAGAATGGCCGTAAGCGCCAAAAGGATAAAATTGGCCGTTTAACAGAGGTTTATCCATCCCTTTTTATCGTGGAATATACTCAAGATGGGTCCATCCCTGTTGAAGGCTCAACGACCTACGTGGAATCTTATACGTATTCAGATATTTTGACGGAAAAGAATCTGATCCGCTATCTGACTGATGAAGAAGCAGCTGAATTGAAAGGATAGCTATCCTAAGCAAAACGGTTGACATTTAGTCATGTTTGCGCTATCATGAATATACAATATATGGGAGTCTGTGTACAGTCTGAGAGGAAGTGTAAGCTTCGACCGCACCTGATCTGGGTAATGCCAGCGTAGGGAAATAAAAGATTTGATGCTAAAACTTAGTATCATCTATTTTGATGAGGTAATCATGCGACGCGATTTTCATAGGAAAGTCGCGTTTTTGTTATAGGAGAAAATGAAATGAAGGCGAGCATTGCTTTACAAATTTTACCTTTGACGGCAGGCGAAAGTCGCTTGGCTGTGATTGACAAGGTCATTGATTTTTTAAATCAACAACAAGTGAAAACGGTTGTCACACCCTTTGAAACTGTTCTAGAAGGAGAGTGGGAAGAGCTGATCCATATTCTCCAACAAGCTATAGAACTGGCAGGAGAAGAAGCGGACAATATCTTTGCCAATGTGAAAATAAATTATGGAGAGATTTTATCAATTGATGAAAAACTTGAAAAATATCGCACGACAGCAGATTAGCCTGCTAGGAATGCTAGCTCTGCTCTTACTGTGGCAGTTACTGGGCTTTCTGCATTTGCTGCCCAAGTTTATTTTACCGACGCCTTTGGAAATCTTGGCTGCTTTTGGGCGCGATAGTTCGCTCCTCGCCTTTCATACTTGGGCAACCTTGAAAGTCGCCCTCTTGGGGCTCTTTTTAGGCGTGTTAATCGCTTGTCTGCTAGCTGTGCTCATGGATAGCCTATCTTGGCTCAATGATTTGATTTATCCGCTCATGGTGGTGGTGCAGACCATTCCGACTATTGCCTTGGCGCCAATTTTAGTCCTGTGGCTGGGTTATGGTATCTTGCCTAAGATTGTCCTTATTATCCTGACAACAACCTTTCCAATCATTGTCAGCATTCTCGACGGTTTTAGGCATTGCGATAAGGACACGCTTCTGCTCTTTCAGCTCATGCGAGCCAATCGCAGGCAAATTCTCTGGCATTTTAAAATTCCAGCCTGTCTGCCTTATTTTTACGCGGGCTTGCGGGTCAGCGTTTCCTACGCTTTTGTCACAACCGTTGTGTCGGAGTGGCTGGGCGGTTTTGAAGGGCTCGGTGTCTATATGATTCAGTCTAAAAAGCTTTTTCAGTACGACACCATGTTTGCCATTATTATTCTGATTTCGCTGATTAGCCTCCTGGGCATGAAATTAGTCGATGTCAGTGAAAGATACGTCATTAAATGGAAAAGAGCCTAGTCTCTTCCACAAAAAAGGAGAACATCATGAAAAAATGTCGATTTTTATGGACAAGTTTTAGTGTAGCCTTGCTTGTTTTGCTAGCTGCTTGTGGGCAAAAGGGTGGGCAGTCTGCTGCTGGGCAGAAAATTGATTTTATCCTCGATTGGTCACCCAACACCAATCATACGGGGCTTTATGTGGCCAAAGAAAAGGGTTATTTTAAGGAAGCGGGACTGGATGTGGACATCAAGTTGCCGCCCGAGGACAGTACGTCTGACCTGATTATCAACGGCAAGGCGCCTTTTGGGATTTATTTTCAAGACTCCATGGCGAAAAAGTTGGAAAAGGGGGCAGAGATTACAGCAGTAGCTGCTCTGGTTGAGCACAATACCTCAGGCATTATTTCCAAAAAATCTGCCAATATCAAGAGTCCCAAAGATTTGGCTGGCAAAAAATACGGCACTTGGAATGACCCGATTGAGCTGGGCATGATAAAGACTTTGGTTGAGTCGCAAGGCGCTGCTTTTGACCAAGTGGAAAAAGTTCCTAACAATGACTCCAATTCAACGACGCCGATTGCAAATGGCCTTTTTGATGCGGCTTGGATTTACTACGGCTGGGACGGGCTCATGGCTAAGTCGCAGGGAATGGAGACCTATTTCTTCTACATGCGCGACTATGTGCCAGAATTTGACTACTATTCGCCAGTGATTATCGCCAACAACGACTATCTGAAAAACCATAAAGAGGAAGCCAAAAAGCTGGTTCAGGCGATTAAAAAAGGCTATCAGTATGCCATGGAACATCCAGAAGAAGCGGCTGATATGCTCATTAAAAATGCACCAGAGCTCAAAAGCAAGCGTGATTTTGTCCTTGAGTCGCAGCAATATCTCTCCAAGCAATACGCTGAAAAGAAAGAAAGCTGGGGGCAATTTGATGCAAGCCGCTGGAATGCTTTCTACAAGTGGGCAAAAGACAATGATTTGGTCAAAAAAGACCTGACAGACAAAGGATTTACCAACGAATTTGTGAAAGATGACAAAAATTGAGATTAGAAATGTAAACTATGCTTACGATAGCGAAAAAATTTTACAGGATATAAGCCTGCAAGTGGCTTCGGGCGAAATTGTCTCTATTTTGGGGCCGAGCGGCGTGGGCAAAACGACCCTCTTTAACTTGATTGCAGGGATTTTGCAGCCGCAGGCAGGCTCAATCATCCTTGACGACCAAGAAAATCCCAAGGGGCGGGTCAGCTACATGCTGCAAAAGGACTTGCTCCTGGAGCACAAGACCGTTCTTGGCAATGTTGTCCTGCCCTTGCTCATTCAAAAAGTGCCCAAAAAAGAAGCGTTCGAGCGGGCAGATGAGATTTTGTCTACCTTTCAGCTGGACGGTGTGCGGGACAAGTATCCGCATGAACTGTCAGGCGGCATGCGGCAGCGCGTGGCTTTGCTGCGTACCTATCTCTTTGGGTACAAGCTCTTCTTGCTGGACGAGGCTTTTTCTGCCTTGGACGAATTGACCAAAATGGAGCTGCACCGCTGGTATCTGGATATTCACGAGCGGCTGGGCCTGACGACTCTCATTATCACCCACAGCATTGAGGAAGCGTTGACTCTGAGTGACCGGATTTATCTCTTGAAAAATCGTCCCGGACAAATCGTGGCAGAGCTAGACTTGGCTTGGACGGACACCGAAGACAAAGAAATCCAAAAGCTAGCCTACAAGCAGGAGATTTTAAGGATTTTGGGGTTGGAGTAAAAACTACTCCAACTTTTTGTTATAATGAGATTAAAAGAGAGGAGTAAGGTATGCAAGATTTATTTCACATGGGACAGATTTTTAAGGAATTGCGGATAGGAAGAAATATATCGTTAAAAGAAGCTACAGGAGATCAATTTTCATATTCTATGCTCAGCCGATTTGAAAATGGAGAATCTGATTTATCTGCTCAGAAACTACTGGTTGCACTTGAAAATATACGTACAGACTTGTCGGAATTTGTTTATCTAGTAAGAGGTTTTAAACCAACAGCTTATACTCGTTTAAAGAGAGAAATTTGGCATTATCAGGAAAAAAAAGATCAAGAAAGTCTAACTAAATTATATGAACAAGAAATTACGAATTATCAAGCCAATCCTAAACAACCTTATCATTTGTTGAATGCTATCCTTATCAAAGGTCATATGGTTATGTTTGATGAGAGTATTGAAGCTACGTCGGAGGAATTATCTTTCTTATATGACTATCTTTTTTCTGTTGAGATATGGGGACTTTATGAGTTGAGTTTTTTTGCGGATGTTTCGCCTCTTTTGAACTTAGATCTTTATTTTCGCTATACGAGGGAAATGTTACAAAGAGTCGATTTTTTTGTAAGCCTAGAGGAGCATCGAACCTACATTCAATCAATTTTACTAAATGGTTTTCTTAAGTCGATTGATGAAAAGAATAGTATGCGCGCTTCGTATTTCCAGAAGAAAATAGAGGAGTATTCTTTTACAGAAAATAGTATGTATCTCAGGACTGTACATTTATTTGCAACAGGACAGTTTGAGCACGTCAAGGGAAATCAAGCACAAGGAGTTTCTAAAATGAAAGATGCAATTCGAATCTTTCGACTATTGAACTGTACAGAAAGTGCTGATTACTATGAAGAGGGGCTGAAAGCCATATTGAAAATTTGAATAAATGCAAACACATATTATTTTTAGGAATAAATAATTTATACAAAACTAGTGTAGGGGTTAGCCTTAGACTAGTTTTTTTTGTATAAAAAAGTTCTTTGAATATTTTCAAAGAATCAGCAAGATGGTAAAAATCAGCTATACTAGTTTTATCAAATGAATGGTAAAAGCATAACAAAAGAGTTAATGATAAGTTGTGCAATCCTGTCTGATAAGGATGAAAAGTTGCAAAAAGAGCTCTTATGTGTTGTAGGACATTATAAAGAAATTATAGGTGAAAAGAATGCGTCTTTTAAAAACAAATCCACTCTACCGAGTGATAACCATCTCACGTATGCTGAGTAGTTTAGGTTCTTATATTTATAATCTTGTATTCGTGATTTATGCTGCCAGTATGCCTCATAAAAATATAGCAATTTTTATTGCTAATCTTATTATGGTATTGCCAACCATGTTTACTTTTTTTGTAGGTATTCAGGCTGATCGAACAGAAAAAAAGGCTCGAAACCTTCTTGTTATAGGTTTTATACAGGCTGTTCTTTTTCTCTTAGTCGCGATTATTATTGCCAATCAAACTTTTTTGATTTTTTCTACAGTGTGTATTATAAATCTAGTAACGGATATATTGAGTGATTATTCAGCTGGTTTGAGAATGCCTATTATTCAAAATAATGTGGCAAAAGATGACCTTTATGTAGCTTATTCGTTTACTCAATTTACATCTTATATTTGTAATATCGCAGGTCAAACTTTTGGAGTTTGGTTATTGACAACATCTGGAAATAATTTTGCTTTGGTGGCCTTGGTAAATGCTCTATCTTTTCTAGTTTCTTCCATTGTCCTCTTGCGTCATCGTCAGGTGTTAACACATGAACCAGTTCAGAAAAAGGAAAAGGAATCCTTGTTTGTTCTCTTACATGTAAATTTTAGACAAATGGAAAGGATTTTTAAAGAGGCAGAAGGCACCTCTTTAATTAGGCTCTTATCAGCAATTCTTTTAATGAATGCAGTTGGTGGGGCAATTACAGGGATTTATAATTTTTACTTTTTGGAACACACTTTATTAGGATTGAGCTATGGTCAATCTTTACTAGCGATAGAGATTATCATGCTTGTTGGAGCTATTTTAGGAAGTTTAGTGACTAATGATTATTTTAGTAAGCAATCTTTTTCTTTCTTGCTTTCTTGTAATAGTATTTTATTTACACTTGTTGGTTTAGTAAATCTTTCAGGAATTGCCGATTGGTTGGGGCTAATTCTTCTGTTTTTGGCAGCTTATTTGATGGGGAAATCTATGCCTAAGTTAGATGCTCTTCTTATGGCTAATCTTCCAGCAGATACATTGGCACAGAGCAACAGCTTATTGACAATGCTTTTTACTCTAACTTTGCCACTAGGAACGGCGGCATTCTCTCTCCTTGCTACTGTCAATATGAAATTATGTTGGTTAATATTTAGTTTCATAGCAGCTATAGCAATGATTATTGCCATAGTTCGTCCCACAAAGCAACCTCGGACTTGAATAATTGAGTTTATCTCTTGAAAAATCGTCCCGGGCAAATCGTGACAGAGCTAAACTTAACTTGGACAGATACCGAAGACAAAGAAATCCAGAAACTAGCCTATAAGCAGGAGATTTTAAGGATTTTGGGGTTGTAAGCTCAAGCTAAATGTGTTATAATAGCTTTCGTGCGAAATAATAGCAGGGCAAAATAAAGCTCGTCAACAGGTGTCTTGAAAGACAAGTAACCTTGGCTGTTTAGGCGAAGGGCATCTGCACGAATTAGGTTTGCTCAAGATTATTTCCCTCAAAAATAATCTATCAGGAGGACATAACATGTCACGTTATACAGGACCGTCTTGGAAACAAGCACGTCGTCTCGGCCTTTCATTGACAGGTACAGGTAAAGAGCTTGCTCGCCGTAACTATGTACCAGGTCAACACGGACCAAACAACCGCAGCAAATTGTCAGAATACGGTTTGCAATTAGCTGAAAAGCAAAAACTTCGCTTCACCTACGGTGTTGGTGAAAAACAATTCCGTAACTTGTTCGTACAAGCTGCAAAAATCAAAGAAGGAACCCTTGGTTTCAACTTTATGACTCTTCTTGAACGCCGTTTGGACAATGTTGTTTACCGTCTTGGACTTGCAACTACTCGTCGTCAAGCGCGCCAATTCGTAAACCACGGTCACATCCTTGTGGACGGCAAACGCGTGGATATTCCTAGCTACCGCGTATCTGTCGGTCAAGTCATCTCTGTTCGCGAAAAATCAGCTAAAGTGCCAGCTATCCTTGAAGCAGTTGAAGCAACTCTTGGACGTCCAGCTTTCGTATCATTTGATGCTGAAAAATTGGAAGGATCACTCACTCGCTTGCCAGAACGCGATGAAATCAATCCAGAAATCAACGAAGCACTTATCGTTGAATACTACAACAAACAACTTTAATTTCGATTACAAAAAGATTGGGTTTCCCAGTCTTTTTTTGTTTTGAAAATGAGCTGGGTTAATCTTATTCTTTTTGAAATATTGTCACAGAACGTCGTCTGTTTGTTATCTTTCCTTAATAGTGGCTTGTTATGATAGAGTTACTCAAGGAAAGGAAGAACAAATATGAGACAGTTTAAGATTTCAAATCACAAGATAGTAGAAGTGAGCCCACAGGCAGATTTGACAATTAAAAACTTTCGCTTTAAAAAGAAATCAAGGTTATTGGAAAAAATATCACAACTTCTGCTGACAGGAAGAATTACATAAGAAAACAGGCTGTCTTTGTGCAGCCTGTTTTTTAGAATTATTATTTGCGATACTGTTTGATCAAATGAATAATAAGGAAAAGAAGAATAAGAAGACCAATGAGAAAAATGAGAGATAAAAAGAAAGATATAATCATAGCCCGCCTCCTATTTGTCATGACATCCTACTTACATTATAGTATTAAAATTTGTTTATACATGGAATAGGAGGTCTAATTTAACATTTTGACCAAAAATTGAGCCATCTCTTCAGGGCTTTCTACTGTACCACGCGCGAGCCACATTTGGCAGACACCGAAAAAGGCATTGGTGAAATAGATCGTACTATACTCTTGCTCGGTGCGGGTGAGTTCTTCATGATGGTTATTATAACGCCCTTGTAAATCCTGAGATAACATAAGTTGGAGTTTATGACGTAAAAAAGTTTGAATTTCTCTCGTTCCATTTTCTGACAAAAGACTAGCAAGAAGCGGTTCTTGTTTGAGCAGACCAAAGACATGGACGATCGCTTCATACCGGTCTTGACCATAAGTATCAAAAATATGCTCTAACTCAGTAAATAGTTTTTCTTGATAACGCTCAATCATATCATATTTATCCTTGTAATGAGTATAAAAGCTGCTCCGACTAATCCCAGCTGCTCTTGCCAACTTAACTGTGCTAATCTGGTCAAAAGAGTTTTCTTGTAGCAGTTGAACCATGGCTTGTTCAATGATCTTTTTTGTTTTGAGGCGTTTGTTACTTTCCATTTGAAAGTCTCCTTTTCATAAATGATTATACAAAATTATACACTGTGTCTAAAAATTAATTTTAAGACTTGCAGAAATTTTCTGAAAGGGTATAATCAATTATATCAAAAATTTAGACAATGTGTTTAAAAAAGGAGCAAAAATGTTTAAAGAATGGAAGGCAATTTTTAAAAAACCACTTTTTATTGTTGTAATGGTGGGGATCTCCCTCATTCCAGCGCTTTATAATGTGATCTTTTTGAGTTCGATGTGGGATCCATATGGGAAAGTGTCTGACTTGCCTGTCGCCGTTGTCAACAAAGATAAGGCAGCTAGCTTTAATGGTAAAGAGTTGACGATTGGTCAAAATATGGTCAAGTCGCTTAAGAAAAACGAAGCTCTTGATTATCATTTTGTTAGTGAAAAAACTGCTAAGGCGGGTTTAAAAGCGGGTGATTACTATATGGTGATTACCTTGCCGAGTGACTTGTCGCAAAAAGCAGCTAGCATTTTGACCAGCCAGCCTGAGCAAATGACGATTGACTATCAAACCTCGAGCGGGCATAGTTTTATCGCTAGTAAGATGAGTGATAGCGCTATGGAAAAGCTAAAGTCAACTGTTGCAAAAAATATAACTAACACTTATACAAGTAGTCTTTTTGAAAGTATGGGAACCTTGAAAGAGGGTATCAATCAAGCAGCAGGGGGAAGTACACAAATAGCTGAAGGAGCAACTCAGTTGCAGGCTGGAAGCCAGACGATTACCACAAATCTGACTACTTTAGCAAACTCTAGTCTGACTTTTCAAAATGGGGCAGATAAACTGACTACAGGGTTGACAACTTATACCGATGGGGTCAAGACTCTATCTAATGGCCTGGGAACTCTCTCAACAGGTTTGGAACAATATACTGACGGAGTTAGTCAACTTAGCCTAGGCTTAAATCAGTTGATTCCCGGCATTAAGCAATATACAGGAGGGGTCAGTCAGCTGAATGCTGGTCTAACTGCTCTAGATGCTGCTGCGGGACAATATCAGGCAGGGTTATCCCAATATACAACTGGAGTTGGTCAACTTAGTACAGGTTTGGGAACAGTATCAACAGGCTTAAACCAGTACACGACAGGGGTAAATAATTTATCCGTGGGAGCGGCTGAGCTCAACAACCAGTCTCAACCTTTGGTAGATGGGGCAAACCAGTTGGCAGCTGGGCTTAAAAAATTGAGCGATACGGTCAACTCTAACTCTCTCACAGAAGAAGATAAGGTTCAGTTAACCAGCCTTTCGACTAGCCTGTCCAACCTGCAAAGCAGTCTAGCAAATTTACCAGACCAAGTGGGAGGGCAAAGTAATATTGCTGCTGAAATAGATAATATGATAACAACGGCGCAGAATATTGTTACAAGTGCTCAAGCGGATCAAACAACGGTATTGACAAATATTCAGGCAACAAGCGCCTATCAGAAATTATCCGCTGATGAGCAGGCAGAACTAACAACAGCTGTGAATCATTCGCCTAGTCAAGTGGTTAGTCAAGCGCAGGCAATGATCAGTACTTTAACCAGTATGAAAACTAGTCTAGCCACAAATACGATGACAGATCTGACAGGTCTAAAATCTTTAGTTGGTACGGCAAATACGGATACAGCTAAGCTAACGGCAATAATCAATGCTTCATCACAAATCCAGACTGTACTTAATACTCAACTGGTTCCTGCAAGTAGCAAGCTCGCTAATGGTGTGACTAGCTATACAGCAGGTGTAGGTCAAATTACCGGTAGTGCCAATATTTTGGCAAGCAAAAATGATCAGCTGAATCAGGGTTTTGGCAATCTAGTAACGGGTGCTGGAGCCTTAGCAGCTAACAGTGCGAGCATCGCAGCAGCTACCAACCAATTAACCACAGGCATTACAACAGTGACCGATGGTTCGGCTACTCTAGCAGGTAAAAATGATCAATTGAATGCAGGAATTGGCAAAGTAGCCATGGGTGCAAATACCCTTGTGAGCAAAAATGACCAACTAACATCTGGGACAAATCAAGTAGCCGCAGGTGCGAACAAACTAGATACTAACTCAGCTCAACTACTTTCAGGGAGTCAACAGTTGTCTGATGGGGCGACTAAAATTGCGGACGGTTCAGAAAAATTAGCAGATGGTAGCTCTACCTTGACGGATGGACTGGGAAGTCTGGTGACAGGTGCTGCTCAGCTCGGTCTTGGTTTGAGTAGCGCAGGAGACAAGCTCGGTACGGTTACTACTAAGGATAGCAATGCGGATCTGCTCGCGAATCCTCTGACCTTGAAGAAAACAGACAAAGATAATGTCGGCAAAAACGGAGTAGCTATGGCTCCATACATGCTATCGGTTGCTCTCTTTGTCGCAGCCTTATCAACCAATATGATTTTTGCAAAATTGCCGTCTGGTAAGACGCCAAGCAGTCGTAGAGAATGGCTCAGAAGTCGTCTGGAAGTCAATGGTGTTATTGCTGTGATAGCAGGTGTTTTGGTCTATGGAGCAGTTCATTTGATCGGACTCACAGCTAATCATGAAATCAAAACTTTGCTTCTACTGGTTCTTACTAGCGTAACCTTTATGGCACTGGTAACAGCTCTAACAACCTGGAACAACAAAGTAGGGGCTTTCTTCTCCTTGATTTTACTTCTTCTTCAACTGGCATCAAGCGCCGGAACTTATCCGCTTCAGTTGACCGAAAAAATTTATCAATGGATCAACCCAATCTTGCCTATGAGCTATAGTGTATCTGGATTGCGACAAACGATTTCTATGGGCGGTGCCATTAGTGGGCAAATCACCTTCTTAACTCTTGCTTTGCTTGTTTTCGTCTTAGCTGGTTATATGGCATATAACCCTCAAAAAGCTTTAGCAGAGAATGAATAAGAAAAGGGAGTGGGACAGCTCCAATAGTCTGGGAGACTATTGGAGGTTGTGGATAAAGCAAGCGAAGCTTGCCACAAAAAAATGAAAAGGAATAGTTCGTCAGCTTTCTTGTTTCTAAGCTGACGTTTAAACAGTCCACTGGACTGTGTAAGGTTGCGAATAAAACAAGCAAGGCTTGTGTCAAAATCCGGAGTCTGTAAAGACGAACGAAGCTTCAAGGCATTCAATGAATGACTTGAAAAAAGGAAGAGACCTGAAGCAGGAAGCTCACGAAGATTGAGTGAGCGTTTAGCGTAAGGAACTCTGACGCGGCTACCGCGTCTTGCAGATAATCCGAATTAATTTTAGAGGCTAAGAACTATTGTCCCAGCCTCTTTTTAGGTATAATCTTGTATTTCTCTTTGCAGTTGATTAACAAGAGCTGTCTCATTGGTTAATTCTAATAGTTGCACTCCTTTATTAATTAAGGCTCTATCTTTCGTGCAAATTCCAATCCGAACTTGGGAAAAACCTAATTGATCATAACGTTTTTGTTCAAGAGCAAGATCGAATGCTTGTTGGCTCAATTCTAAGCATTTATCTTTATGGGCATTATAAAGGTAAATTGTTGCTAATTAGAGAGAATAGAGAAATGAACTTTTTGTAAATCTATATAGTCACGATAACGAGCTAAACTATCTAAAATTTTTCCAGTCGTCTCCTGAATAGTTTCAAAATCAAAAGAATAAAGGATGGCTCCTAGCATACGTAAGTCACTTTCATACCAAGTATCTCGTCTTTTCAAATCTTGCCAGATAATATCAGCTAGTTGATAGGCTTTTTCAGAAGGACCATTGGTGCGAATTTCTATGAAAACTCTAACTAAATTTAAAACATTTTGGATTGGCAGATCTTCCATTTCTTGTAGATATTCTTCGCAAAGTTGAGCAATTTCTTTTAGCTCATCTGTATCTACTGCAGAGGAGTATTTGGATATTCTGACGAGGATATTTTTTCTTTTGCTTGGCTTGTAATAGTTGCAGATGTAGTCAAATTCTCCGAAGGTCATATCAATCTGTCGTAAAAGGTGTTCCATAAGTTCGTAACTAGGAACATCTTTATTTTTTTCGATATTAGATAAATGTCCTCTGGAACAAAAATTACCAGCTGCTTGGCTTTGTGAAATTCCTTTAGATTTACGAATCTTTTGATAGACTTGACCGAAATCCCATCTCATACATTATCTCCTGAAACAAAAATGCGTGTATTTTATACATATTTAGCGAAAGAGTTACCTTGATGTTATTATATAGAAAAAAGGAGGCAAAGTCTATGAAAAAAGGGAAATGGTTCAATATTTTGTCACTCTTATTAGTGATAGTAACCCTTTTAGGCGAGGGTTGGCCGTGGTGGCCATGGTGATATAAAAGGCAAGGAAAGATAGGTGAGTCCAACGGACAGTTGAGATTAGATATGTTGGCATTGTTGTTTATTTTCTTTTGTGTAGGGAGTAATAATACAGGGAAAATCAATAACTTTAAGGCATATCACCATAAGTAAGTATTTCGATTAGTTATTAACGAGTGGTTGTTTCATTCTTACACTTTTTAGTCTTATGCAAGAAACTTCAAGTATTTTCGTTCTCATTATAAATTTACAAAAGGCTAATGTTCCAAAATATATTTATTAGTGCTATAATTACATTGGTAAAACGCTTACTTAAATATTTTTAATTTTTTTGGAGGTGTACGATGAAAAAAAAGAATGTAATGTTTTGGGGATTTCTTATATTGCTGGCATTTAATGTGTTTTTACTTTATTCAGGGATTGTAGTTAAGAATGTATTTTTAATATTATCAAGTATAACATTAATAATGGTTTCTCTTGTAAGCTTGAGAAATATATTAAGGAGATTTTAAGTCAAATCAAGACAGATGAGCTTTATCAGAAACTTCTTTCAGTTCTGAACAACAGCCGCAAGTACTATGCGGAAATTCTCACTCGCCGCAAAGGAAAAGAAATGAAAGAAATAACGGAATAATCATTAAATCAACAAGGGATTAGCTAGCTTTTCCCTTATTTTTTATCAAAAAAGTAGAGGAAGCATAGAAGCTTGTTTTTTTTAGTAATAAATCTGAAAAATATCTCAGGAAATCTGGGATATTTTGTTTTCTTTTTGTTTTCTTTCAGTTTTCTTTAGTTTTGGTTTAAGCTTTCTTCCGTAAACTAGGGGACACTTAACTATCAATGAAAGAATGAGGGCCTATTATGGCAAAGAAGACTTTTAAAGACAAATTTCAGCGGTTTGAAACCAAATATGTCATTTCCAAGGAAACGCTGGTGCTTTTGTTGGCAGAATTTGAGGGGAACATGTTAGAGGATGAGCATGCCTACTCGACTATCGGCAATCTCTACTATGATACACCAACCTATCAGATGATTCGTGAATCTTTGGAGAAACCGTATTTTAAAGAAAAATTGCGTGTGCGAACCTATGACGCAGATCCGATAGAGAACAGTCAGGTATTTTTAGAAATCAAGAAGAAAGTACGCAAGATTGTCTACAAACGGCGGATAGCAACTGACTTGTTGAGAGCAGAGAGTTATCTAGCAGGGCGTGAAGTTTGCCTTGATGATTCGCAAATCAAAGAAGAAATTGACTGGTTGTGTGAGCGTTATGGTGGTGTGCAACCTATGATGTATATTTACTACAATCGCTATTCTATGAAAGGAAAAGAAGATGAAAATGTTCGGATCACGATTGATCACGATGTGACCTACCGAAATTATGATTTGAGTCTTTTGGACGGAAGGCATGGTCAAGCACTTTTGCCGGATAATCATGTCATCATGGAAATCAAGGTGCCGGGAGCTTATCCACTTTGGCTGAGCGAGATTTTAGATCGTCATCGGGTTTTTCCTAAATCTTTTTCCAAGTACGGCGTCGCTTATAAGAAAATAAGTCATCAAATGCCAGTCGGAGCGCGCTAAGGAACTTTTAAGTGAGAAGTTGAGAACCAAAGATTTGAGCTAAAATTTTCAATTTTTCAACCCATATTATTTATAAAATAAGGAGTTATGTATGTCCAATCTTTTTTACGATGTTTTTACTGATACCTCAGTGGATCCGATCATGATGTTGCTATCCATTGGTGTTGCTTTGCTTTTGGGGCTGGTCATTGCTAAGGTTTATCAGTACAAAACAGTTTATAGTCAGTCTTTTGTTTTGACTTTAGCACTTTTGCCAGTTTTAATTGCGATAGTCATTTTCCTTGTCAATGGTAGTCTGGGTGCTGGTGTTGCTGTGATGGGTGCTTTTAGCTTGATTCGTTTTCGTTCAGCACCTGGTGGCGCCAAGGAACTTCTGGCGGTCTTTCTGACCATGACAGTCGGGATTGCCATTGGGATGGGCTACATCATCTTTGCGGTGATCTTTACGGCTATCATGTCAGTGGCTATGTTGCTTTTAGAAGTGAGCAATTTTGGTCGGATGAAGCACAAGATGCGTCAACTGACCGTGGTTATTCCAGAAAGTCTGGGCTACGATAGTATTTTTGACGATATTTTTGAAAAAGCAGCGAACCATGTCGAGTTGGTTAATGTGAAAACATCTGATATGGGAAGTCTCTTTAAGCTCAAATACATTATTCAGTTAAATGGAGGCATGTCTGAAAAGCAACTGATTGATGCTCTGCGCACTCGCAATGGGAATCTAGAAATTGCTATTAGTCGCCATATTACTAAGGAAAACGAGCTATGATTGAATCACCATTTAACCGAGGAAAGTTTACATTTTCATTTTATTAGAAAGAGGCCTTTTATGAAGAAAAAAGACAAAATAAGATTAATGGTACCTTTGGCACTCCTGGCACTGTCGCTTGGAGCTTGTAGCTTAACTAAGAGCAGTACTAGCACAAGTAAAAGTAGTAGCCAAACTAGCCAGACAAGCACTAAGACCGATACGACTAAGTATTTCACAGACCGTGACCAAGATGCGTCATACGATGAGGCGTCAGCTACAAAGATCACTTTATCTGGTTCCAGCGCCAAATCTTCTGGCTCTGGAGCAACAGTTGATGGCTCGACAGTAACCATAACAGCGGCAGGGACTTACGTGATTTCAGGAACGAGTAAAAATGTGCAAATCGTTGTCAAGGCGGGTGATCAAGACAAGGTGCAGATTGTCCTTAATGGTGTGACCATGACAGGAACGGACGCGGCCATTGTAGTGGAAAATGCTGATAAAACTTTCTTGACCCTAGCAGAAGGTAGCAAGAACAGTATCTCTGACTCGGCTAGTCACAAGAACACCGACTACGACGCAGCAATTTATTCCAAGGACGACCTGACGCTCAACGGTTCTGGTAGCTTGACGGTCGAGGGTAATTACGGCAATGCTATTGAGTCCAATGATGATCTACGGATCACGGGTGGTACCTATACTATTAAAGGATATAAGAATGGTCTTTCTGCCAATGATGCACTGAATATCAAAGATGCTACTCTCAATATTACGGCGACAGAAGACGCTCTGCACGCAGATAATGACGATGATACCAGCCTTGGCAATCTTTATATTCAGTCTGGTACGATTACGATCAATGCTGGTGATGACGGCATGCACGCCTCAAATATTGCTCTTATCGACGGCGGAACCATTAAGGTTGAAAAGAGCGAAGAAGCGCTGGAAGGAAAGACGGTTACCATTAATGGTGGGGATTTGGATTTGACATCAAATGATGATGGGATCAATGCTTCTGACGGTAGCAGCAGTGAGGGTGGCAATGCACCCGGTCAAGCAAGCTACGGCGTGAGCCTGACGATTACAGGAGGGAAAATCAAAGTCAATGCCAATGGTGACGGACTGGATTCTAATGGCGATCTGACCATTTCAGGCGGAGAAGTCTATGTAGATGGCCCAACCGATGGAGGCAATGGTGCTCTTGACTATGACGGTAATGGGACGATTACAGGTGGGACAGTGATGATTGTCGGAAGCAACGGCATGGCAATGGGCTTCGGCTCAAACTCTAGCCAAGCTTCAATTTTGACCAACGTATCTGGAAGTGCAGGCTCCAAGGTGACGATTACGGATTCGTCTGGTAAAGAAATCCTCAGCTATACCGCAGCCAAGTCTTTCCAATCAGTTCTAGCTAGCTCGGCGGATATGAAGGATGGCGAGACCTACACTATTACGGTAAATGGACAATCAACCACAGCAACTGCCAGTCTCTCAACTCAAAGTGGCAATGGTATGGGTGGCGGACCTGGCGGCAACCCAGGCGGGAACGGCGGTCCGAGAGGCTAATAGTAACAGTACAGAAACTACAGATTCGTAAAAGATTCTGTAGTTTTTCTTAACAGACGACCTTTTCTAATTGCAAAATGCTTGCTTTTTCTTTTTTTATGTTAAATTTTTTGGTAAAATGGTACAAAAGCTAAGGAGGTGCTTAGTGGATTTAACCAAACGTTTTAATAAAAATTTAGACAAGATTCAGATTTCGCTTATTCGGCAGTTTGATCAAGCGATTTCAGAAATACCAAATGTGTTGCGTTTGACTCTGGGCGAGCCTGATTTTACAACACCTGAGCATGTAAAAGAGGCGGCCAAACGAGCTATTGATGCGAATAAAAGTTACTACACAGGCATGAGTGGGCTTTTAGAGTTGCGACAGGCAGCCAGCAATTTTGTCCGTGAAAAGTACAACCTCCACTATAATCCTGAAAATGAAGTTTTAGTGACGATTGGGGCGACAGAGGCCTTGTCAGCGACTTTGACGGCAATCTTAGAAAAAGGCGATACAGTGCTCTTGCCAGCGCCAGCCTATCCGGGCTACGAGCCGATCGTCAATCTAATGGGGGCTGAAATTATTGAGATCGATACGACAGCCAATGCCTTTGTTTTGACGCCAGAGATGTTAGAAGAGGCGATTTTGGAGCAAGGCGACAAGCTAAAGGCAGTTATTCTTAACTATCCAGCCAACCCAACTGGCGTAACCTACACGCGCGAGCAGATGAAGGCTCTGGCAGAGGTGCTGAAAAGGTACGACATTTTTGTCATCTGCGATGAGGTTTACTCTGAACTGACTTATACAGGACAAGCCCATACATCGCTAGCTGAGTTTTTACCTGAGCAGACAATTGTGGTTAACGGACTTTCCAAGTCTCATGCCATGACTGGTTGGCGCTTGGGCCTGATCTTTGCACCGGCTGTTTTGACGGCACAGCTGATCAAGAGTCACCAGTATTTGGTTACAGCGGCGAATACCATGACCCAATATGCGGCGATTGAGGCATTAACTGTTGGGAAAGATGATGCAGAACCGATGAAAAAAGAGTACATCAAGCGGCGAGACTATATCATTGAGCATATGACAGCCTTAGGCTTTGACATCATCAAACCTGACGGCGCTTTCTATATTTTTGCGAAAATTCCAGACACGCACGAGCAAGATAGTTTTGCATTTTTGAGAGCTCTGGCTAAGGAAAAAGCAGTAGCCTTTATCCCTGGTGCGGCCTTTGGACAATACGGCGAAGGCTATGTGAGGGTCTCTTATGCGGCAAGCATGGAGACGATTGAGGAGGCCATGAAGCGTTTGGCAGCATTCATGGAGGAGCATGCTTAGACCGTTTGAAACCAAAGGTTTGGTGCTCTACAACCGCAACTTTCGTGAAGAGGATAAGCTAGTCAAGATCTTTACAGAGCAGGCAGGCAAACGGATGTTTTTTGTCAAGCATGCAGCAAATTCTAGGCTGGCTTCGGTTATTCAACCATTGATAGTGGCAGATTTGCTTGTTAAGATCAACGATGAAGGCTTGAGTTATATTGAGGATTACCATAGTGTGGCGACCTTTCCCAAAATTAATCAAGATCTTTTTAAACTCGCTCATGCAACCTACATCGCAGCTTTAGCTGACGCGAGTATTCATGATAACCAGATAGATCCTGCGCTTTTTGCTTTTTTATCAAAGACTTTGGATCTGATGGAAAAAGGGCTCGATGAAGCTATTTTGACAAATATTTTTGAAATTCAGATTTTGTCTCGCTTTGGTGTTTCGCTCAATTTTCATGATTGTGTTTTTTGCCACCGAGTTGGTCAACCTTTTGACTTTTCATTTCGCTATAATGGAGTGATTTGTCCAGAACATTATGGGAAAGATTCACATCGCTGCCACCTTGATCCAAATGTTCCTTACTTGCTAAATCAGTTTCAGGCGGTACGATTTGAAGATTTGGAGACCATTTCTCTTCATGACGAGATGAAAGCAAAGCTCCGCCAATTTATCGACCAACTTTACGAAGAATATGTAGGGATTCATCTTAAACCCAAAAAGTTTTTAGACTCACTCCAAGATTGGGGACAAATTTTAAAGAAAAATGAGGAACAAAATGAAACGAATAGCCATTGATGCTATGGGTGGGGACAATGCTCCCCAAGCAGTCATTCAGGGTGTGAACCAAGCTCTGAAAGATTTTGACGATATAGAAATCCAGCTTTATGGAGATGAAGCGAAGATCAACCCGCTTTTAGAAATGAATAATCGTGTGAGCATTATCCATACCGAGGAGAAAATCACCTATGATGATGAGCCTGCGAAAGCTATTCGTCGTAAAAAGGATGCTAGTATGGTGCTGGCAGCAAAGGCCGTCAAGGATGGTCAGGCAGATGCTCTCTTTTCGGCTGGGAACACCGGAGCTTTGCTCGCCGCAGGATTCTTCATCGTGGGGCGAATCAAAAATATTGATCGTCCAGGTTTGATGTCAACCTTGCCAACCATTGACGGCAAAGGCTTTGATATGATGGACTTGGGCGCTAATGCAGAAAATACGGCACATCATCTCTATCAGTATGCGATTATGGGTTCTTTCTACGCCCAGCATGTCCGTGGGGTGGCTAAACCTCGCATTGGTCTGCTTAATAATGGTACCGAGGAAAGTAAAGGCGATCCATTGCGGAAAGAAGCCTTTGAACTACTTGCGGCGGATTCTAATCTCAATTTTATCGGTAATGTCGAAGCGCGTGATCTCATGTCTGGTGTGGCAGATGTGGTTGTTACGGACGGATTTACTGGAAATGCAGTGCTGAAAACAATGGAGGGAACGGCTATTGGAATCATGAGCCAGCTCAAACAAACGGTGCTAGCTGGTGGTTTCAAGGCCAAGCTAGGAGCCTTGCTTTTGAAGAAGGATCTTAAAAAGCTAAAGAGCTCGCTTGATTATTCCGATGCGGGTGGGGCTGTTCTCTTAGGTCTCAAAGCGCCCGTTGTCAAAGCGCATGGTTCAAGTGATGCCAAGGCGATTTACAGCACTATCCGCCAAATTCGTTCCATGCTCGATAGTGACTTAGTTGAAAAGTCTGTTCAAGAATTTGAAAGACTAAAAAACGACTAACATTTATATTTCTGTTTATACATTCTCACAAACAAGTCTTGGACAAAGCTTGTCATTGCACATTAAAGGAGAAAAAAGATGACTAAAGAAGAAATTTATAACCGTGTTGAAGTTCTCATCAAGGAACGTCAGAGTGACCTAGTAGTTACTCCTACTTTGCGCATCAAAGAAGATTTAAACGCTGACTCTGTGGACTTAATGGAGTTTATCATTGCCTTAGAAGACGAATTTCAGATTGATATTCCAGACCCTGAAGCGGACACTCTTGTTACTTTGCAAGATGTGGTGGACTATGTGGCAGGAAAATTAGAAGGATAAAATAGGAAAAGAGAACCTGAGCTAAGCTCGGGTTTTATTGTTCGGATTTTTGTCATAACTTTCTAGAAGAACAAGGAGTAACATTCGATTATTTCTTGATTTAAAAATACTTGTATGCTAGAATAATTGTATAATAAGCGGAAAGGCGAACGATTAATGAAAAAAGAACGTATTTATTCAGGAAAAGCCAAGGATATTTTCAGCACAGAAGATGAAAATACGATTGTTTCGGTATATAAGGACCAGGCGACAGCCTTTAATGGTGTGAAAAAGGAGAGAATTGTGGGCAAGGGTGTCCTCAACAATCAGATTTCCTCCTTTATTTTTGAAAAGTTGAATGCGGCTGGTGTGGCAACTCATTTTATCGAAAAATTGTCTGACACAGAGCAGTTGAATAAAAAGGTAAAGATTATTCCGCTGGAAGTCGTGCTGCGCAACTACACGGCGGGTTCTTTTTCCGAGCGTTTTGGGCTGGAAGAAGGGCTTAAAATGGAGACGCCAATCGTGGAATTTTACTATAAAAATGACGACTTGGATGACCCTTTTATCAACGACGAGCATGTGCGCTTCTTGAACATTGCGGATGAGGAGCAGATTGCCTTTCTAAAAGAGGAAACACGGCGCATCAATCTTCTTTTGACCGACTGGTTCCAGCAAATCGGGCTGACCTTGATTGATTTTAAGCTGGAATTTGGCTTTGACAAGGACGGCAAGATTATTCTGGCGGATGAATTTTCGCCTGATAATTGTCGCTTGTGGGATGCGGACGGCAATCACATGGATAAAGATGTTTTTCGTCGTGGTCTGGGTGATTTGACAGATGTGTACGAGTTGGTTTGGGAAAAGTTACAGGCGCTGAAGTAGATAGAGGAAAAAGTAAAATGGATAAACGGATTTTCGTTGAAAAAAAGGCGGATTTTCAGGTCAAGGTAGAGAGTTTGCTTGCAGAATTGCAGCATCATTTGCAGTTGGCTAGCTTGAAAGAATTGCGACTGGTGCAGGTTTATGATGTTTTTCATCTGGAAGAGGAGCTTTTGGCGCAGGCTGAAAAGCATATTTTTGCGGAGCAAGTGACGGACACGCTTCTGTCTGCTCAAGAAGTAGCAGCGGCTTTGACAGAGTATCAGTTCTTTGCGATTGAGGCTTTGCCGGGGCAATTTGACCAGCGCTCAGCCAGCAGTCAGGAAGCTCTCTTTTTGCTGGGGGCAGGCTCAGACGTAGTGGTCAAGACCGCTCAGCTCTACTTGGTCAATCAAGATGTGACCGAGTCTGATCTTGCTGCCATGAAAAAATACCTGCTCAATCCAGTGGATTCACGGTTTAAGGATATTGAAAAGCCCCTGGGCTTGGAGCGATTTTCTCAGTCTGACAAGACCATTCCAGTCTTGGACTTTTTTGCCAGCTATACCGAGTCTGATTTTGCTGACTATAAGCAGGAGCAGGGGTTGGCTATGGAAGTGGCAGACTTGCTCTTCATTCAGGATTATTTCAAGTCTTTGGGGCGCTTTCCGACTGAAACTGAGCTGAAAGTGCTGGATACCTACTGGTCCGACCACTGTCGGCACACGACTTTTGAGACAGAGTTGCGGGGAATTGACTTTTCTGCATCGAAATTTAAGGAACAGTTGCAGGCGACCTATGATAAATATCTTGCCATGCGGGACGAATTGGGGCGCAGCGCAAAGCCGCAAACGCTCATGGATATGGCGACGATTTTTGGGCGTTATGAGCGTGCCAAGGGACGCTTGGACGACCTAGAAGTGTCCGATGAAATCAACGCTTGCTCGGTTGAAATTGAAGTTGATGTCAACGGCGTCAAAGAGCCTTGGCTGCTCATGTTTAAAAACGAAACCCATAATCATCCGACCGAAATCGAGCCTTTTGGTGGGGCTGCGACCTGTATCGGTGGCGCCATTCGTGACCCCTTGTCAGGGCGTTCTTACGTTTATCAAGCCATGCGGATTTCGGGTGCGGGCGATATTACGCAGGCACTTTCTGACACACGGGCAGGGAAATTGCCGCAGCAGGTCATTTCGAGAACAGCCGCCCACGGTTATTCTTCCTATGGAAATCAAATCGGGCTAGCGACAACTTATGTCAAAGAGTATTTCCACCCAGGCTTTGTGGCCAAGCGTATGGAGCTGGGGGCAGTTGTCGGGGCAGCGCCTAAGGAAAATGTTGTTCGCGAAAAGCCTGAGGCAGGAGACGTCATTATCCTGCTCGGTGGAAAAACGGGGCGCGACGGTGTTGGCGGCGCGACGGGCTCATCCAAGGTGCAGACAGTCGAATCTGTAGAAACGGCTGGCGCTGAGGTGCAAAAAGGGAATGCTATCGAGGAGCGGAAAATTCAGCGTCTCTTTAGAGACAAGGCAGTGACCCGTCTTATCAAGAAGTCCAATGACTTTGGAGCTGGCGGGGTCTGTGTTGCTATCGGTGAGCTGGCAGACGGTTTAGAGATTGATTTGGACAAGGTTCCGCTCAAGTATCAGGGGCTCAATGGTACTGAAATTGCCATTTCTGAGTCGCAAGAGCGCATGGCGGTCGTTGTGCGTCCAGCAGATGTGGAAGCCTTTATCGCAGCAGCAGCCAAGGAAAACCTGCTGGCAGTGGTTGTAGCGACGGTGACAGAAAAAGCAAACCTAGTTATGCGTTGGAATGGTGAGACGATTGTGGATATTGAGCGTGCCTTCCTTGATACCAATGGCGTGCGCGTGGTTGTGGATGCGACGGTTATTGACGATGAGGAAAGTTCACTAAAAGAGCTGAGCACCTCTGAAGCGACCCTTGAAGCAGACCTTAAGGGCTTACTTTCTCAGCTCAATCACACTAGCCAAAAAGGCTTGCAGACTATTTTTGATAGCTCGGTGGGGCGCTCTACCGTTAATCAACCAATCGGTGGACGTTATCAAATCACACCAGCCGAAAGTTCGGTGCAAAAATTGCCTGTTGAGCATGGCGTGACCGAGACCGTTTCGGTTATGGCGCAGGGTTATCAGCCTGACGTGGCGGCTTGGTCGCCTTACCACGGTGCGGCTTACGCTGTCATCGAAGCCACTAGCCGCTTGGTTGCGACGGGCTCTAACTGGCAGCAAGCGCGCTTTTCTTACCAAGAATATTTCGAGCGCATGGATAAAAAAGCAGAGCGCTTCGGCAAGCCCGTGGCAGCACTCTTGGGCTCGATTGAGGCGCAAATTCAGCTGGGGCTGCCGTCTATCGGCGGGAAAGACTCCATGAGCGGGACTTTTGAAGAATTAACCGTGCCACCGACCTTGGTTGCTTTTGGCGTGACGACTTCGACGGTTGACCGTATCTTGTCACCAGAGTTTAAGGCGGCTGGAGAAAATATCTACTATCTGGCAGGACAAGCCCTGTCAGCAGACATTGACTACGACTTGATAAAATCCAACTTTGAAACCTTTAGTCGCTTGCAGCAGGAGCACAGCATTACGGCGAGCGCTGCTGTCAAATATGGTGGCTTGGCTGAAAGCCTCGCTCTCATGAGCTTTGGAAATCATATCGGTGCCCGGGTGCAGGTGGATAATGTATCCACACTTTTACAAGCGCAGCTAGGTGGTTTTGTCTTTACCAGTCCAGAAGAAATTGCTGGCGCGGTTAAGCTGGGACAAACGACAGAGCAGTTTGATTTGCTGATCAACGATGTCCGTCTCAGCGGACAGGACTTGCTGGCAAGTTTTGAAGGAGCCTTGAGCGATATTTATCCGACAGAATTTAAGCAAGAAAGTGTGATTGAGGAAGTACCTCAGGTGGCAACTGAAGTGGCGCAAAGAGCGCCTGAACAAGTAGACCAGCCTTTGGTCTACATCCCAGTCTTTCCGGGAACCAACTCCGAGTACGACTCAGCTAAGGCTTTTGAGGAAGCAGGCGCCAAGGTCAACTTAGTACCCTTTGTGACTTTGGACGCGGCAGCGATTGAGGCTTCAGTAGCAGAAATGGTTACCCAAATCAGCCAAGCGCAGATTATTTTCTTTGCGGGTGGCTTCTCAGCGGCAGATGAGCCAGACGGCTCAGCCAAGTTCATCGTCAATATCTTGCTCAATGAGCGGGTGAAAACGGCGATTGACAGCTTCATTGCGCGGGGTGGACTCATCATCGGTATCTGTAATGGTTTCCAAGCCTTAGTCAAATCAGGGCTCCTGCCTTATGGTAATTTTGAAGAAGCAGGCGCGACCAGTCCAACGCTCTTTTACAATGATGCCAACCAGCACGTTGCTAAAATGGTTGAAACCCGCATTGCCAACAACAATTCGCCTTGGTTGTCGGCTGTGGAGGTCGGAGACATTCATACCATTCCAGTTTCGCACGGCGAAGGGAAATTTGTTGTGACGCCAGAGGAATTTGCAGAACTCCGTGACAATGGTCAAATTTTCAGCCAATATGTGGATTTTACTGGGCAAGCAAGCATGGACAGCCGCTACAATCCCAACGGCTCGCTCTACGCTATCGAGGGTATTAGCAGTAAAAACGGTCAGATTATCGGGAAAATGGGGCATTCTGAGCGTTACGAAGACGGTTTATTTAAGAACATTCCAGGGGTCAAAGACCAAGGGCTATTCCGCAGCGCGGTCGAGTATTTCACTGGAAAATAAGAGGAAAAAAATTGACATATGAAGTAAAATCTCTCAATGAAGAGTGCGGTTTGTTTGGGATTTGGGGTCATCCGCAAGCTGCTCAAGTGACTTATTTCGGGCTCCACAGTCTGCAACACCGCGGGCAAGAAGGGGCAGGTATTCTCTCCAACGACCAAGGAAAGCTCAAGCGCTACCGCGATTTGGGCTTGGTAGCAGAGGTTTTTAAAAATCCCAGCGACTTGGAAAGTTTGACGGGGCAAGCAGCGATTGGGCATGTTCGCTATGCGACTGCTGGCGGTGCTTCAATCAATAATGTCCAGCCCTTTCTCTTTGACTTTTACGACATGCAGCTGGGCTTGGCGCACAATGGCAATCTGACCAATACCCAAACCCTCAAGCGAGAATTGGAAGAGCAGGGAGCGATTTTTTCCAGCTCCTCGGATACGGAAATTCTCATGCATCTGATTCGCCGCAGCAAAAAAGCGACTTTTCTGGATAAGCTAAAGGAGGCTCTGAGCACGGTCAAGGGCGGCTTTGCCTATCTGGTCATGACGGAGGACAAGCTCTATGCGGCGCTTGACCCCAATGGTTTTCGTCCCTTGTCTATCGGGCGGATGAAAAATGGTGCTTGGGTTGTGTCCAGCGAAACCTGTGCCTTTGAAGTAGTTGGTGCCGAGTGGGTCAGAGATGTGCAGCCGGGCGAGGTCATTATCATTGACGATGCGGGCATCACCTACGACCACTACACGACGGACACCCAGCTATCTATTTGCTCCATGGAGTATGTCTACTTTGCGCGGCCTGACAGCGTCATCAATGGGGTCAATGTCCATGCGGCGCGCAAGCGCATGGGGCGCAGGCTCGCTCAAGAATTTCAGCACGAGGCAGATATCGTTGTCGGCGTGCCCAATTCCTCTCTGTCAGCGGCGTCAGGCTTTTCTGAGGAATCGGGTCTGCCCAACGAAATGGGACTTATCAAAAATCAATACATCCAGCGGACCTTTATCCAGCCGACCCAAGAATTACGGGAGCAAGGCGTGCGGATGAAGCTGTCGGCTGTGTCCAGTATTGTCAAGGGCAAGCGCGTGGTCATGGTGGATGATTCGATTGTTCGCGGAACGACCAGTCGGCGGATTGTCCAGCTGTTGCGCGATGCGGGAGCGGCAGAAGTTCATGTGGCTATCGGTAGCCCAGAGCTTAAATATCCATGTTTTTATGGGATTGACATTCAAAATCGGCGCGAGTTGATTTCAGCCAATCACAGCGTGGAGGAAGTCTGCGAGATTATCGGGGCAGACAGCCTGACCTATCTTTCGCTGGAAGGCTTGATTGAGTCGGTAGGCATTGACACGGATGCCCCTAACGGCGGGCTCTGCGTTGCCTACTTTGACGGCTGCTATCCAACGCCTCTTTACGATTACGAAGAGCGCTATCTGGAAAGTTTGAAAGAAAAGACCAGCTTTTATTAAAAAGGAGAAAATCATGTCAAAAAATGCTTATGCCCAATCGGGAGTAGATGTCGAAGCGGGCTATGAAGTGGTGGAGCGCATCAAAAAGCACGTAAAAAAAACTGAGCGGCTCGGTGTCATGGGGGCTCTCGGTGGCTTTGGTGGAATGTTTGATTTGACCGAGCTTGATGTCAAAGAACCCGTTCTCATCAGCGGAACGGACGGCGTTGGCACCAAGCTCATGCTGGCTATCCAGTATGACAAGCACGATACGATTGGACAGGACTGCGTGGCCATGTGTGTCAATGATATTGTAGCGGCAGGCGCGGAGCCTCTCTATTTTCTGGACTATATCGCGACAGGCAAAAACGAGCCAGAAAAGCTGGAGCAGGTTGTCAAGGGTGTCGCAGACGGTTGCTTAGAAGCAGGTGCTGGGCTTATCGGTGGCGAAACGGCAGAAATGCCTGGTATGTACGGCGAAGACGATTATGACTTGGCTGGCTTTGCGGTCGGCGTCGCTGAAAAATCACAAATTATCGACGGCAGCAAGGTAGCGGCTGGTGATGTTCTCTTGGGGCTCGCCTCTAGTGGGATTCACTCCAATGGTTATTCCTTGGTGCGGCGCGTGTTTGAGGATTACACAGGCGACGAGATTTTGCCAGAGCTAGGCGGCAAGGCGCTCAAGGACGTATTGTTAGAGCCGACACGCATTTATGTGCAAGCTCTCCTGCCTCTTATCAAGCAAAATCTGCTCCACGGCATTGCCCACATCACAGGCGGTGGCTTTGTGGAAAATGTCCCTCGCATGTTTGCGGACAATTTAGCAGCGGAAATCGAAGAAGACAAAATCCCGGTTTTACCGATTTTTCAAGCCTTGGAAAAATATGGCAACATCCCTCATGACCAAATGTTTGAAATTTTCAATATGGGATTGGGCATGATTTTGGCAGTGGCTCCTGAAAATGTTGAAGCCGTCAAAGCCCTGCTGGACGAAGAAGTCTATGAAATCGGGCGGATCATTCTCAAAGAAGAGCAAAGCGTGGTGTTCAAATGAAAAAAATAGCTGTTTTTGCTTCAGGCAACGGCTCTAATTTTCAAGTTTTGGCGGAGCAATTCCCCATCGAATTTGTCTTTTCTGACCACCGAGACGCCTATGTGCTTACACGGGCAGAAAAGCTAGGCGTGAAGAACTACGCCTTTGAGCTCAAGGAATTTGCAGATAAGGCGGCTTACGAGGCGGCACTTGTCCAGCTTTTGGAGCAGCACCAGATTGACTTGGTTGTGCTGGCGGGCTACATGAAAATCGTGGCAAGCACGCTTCTCGCCAAATACGAAGGGCGCATGATTAACATTCACCCGGCCTATCTGCCCGAATTTCCTGGTGCGCACGGTATTGAGGACGCTTGGGCGGCGGGTGTCAAAGAGTCTGGCGTAACCGTTCACTGGGTGGACTCGGGCATCGATAGCGGACAGATTATCCGTCAGAAGCGCGTGCCACGCCTTGAGAGTGACACGATTGAGACCTTTGAAGCACGCATTCATCAAACCGAGTATGCGCTTTATCCAGAGGTGTTAGAAAGTTTAGGAGTGGCAAGGAAGCCGAATGGCTCTATTTAAAGAGAGTATTGTAAATAAGGAGAGCAATCATGATAAAAAAGGTTTTGCTTTCGATTGTCATTTTTGTTATTGGCGCTTTTATTTTTAATGCGCTTCTCGGAAGTTTGGAAAATCCTTGGCGCTTGATTTTAGCCTATCTTTTTGGCATGATAGCATGCGCTGTTGTTGATTGGCTCATTTTTTACAAAAGGAAATAGAAAGTAGGTATATTCATGACAAAACGTGCACTAATCAGTGTATCAGACAAAACAGGCATCCTTGACTTTGCCCAAGAACTGAAGCAACTCGGCTGGGAAATTATCTCAACGGGCGGTACCAAAAAAGCTCTGGATGAGGCAGGGCTTGCGACCATCGCCATTGATGACGTGACTGGCTTTCCAGAGATGATGGACGGTCGGGTCAAAACTCTGCATCCCAAGATTCACGGAGGGCTTCTAGCGCGGCGCGATTTGGATAGCCACTTGGACGCTGCCAAGACCCATGCCATTGAGTTGATTGACCTGGTCGTAGTTAATCTTTATCCTTTCAAGGAAACCATTTTGAAGCCTGATGTGACTTATGCAGAGGCGGTCGAAAACATTGATATTGGTGGGCCGTCTATGCTGCGCTCAGCTGCTAAAAATCACGCTAGCGTAACAGTCTTGGTTGACCCAGCGGATTATGCGCCAGTTTTGGCTGAGTTGACTGAAAATGGAGCAACGACGCTTGACACGCGCAAACGCTTGGCTGCCAAGGTTTTTCGCCACACGGCAGCTTACGATGCCTTGATTGCGGATTATTTCACGGAGCAAGTCGGAGAAAGCAAGCCTGAGAAGCTGACCTTGACTTATGAGCTCAAGCAGCCGATGCGCTATGGGGAAAATCCGCAGCAGGATGCCGATTTTTACCAAACGGCGCTGCCTTTGGACTACTCTCTGGCTGCTAGCAAGCAGCTCAATGGGAAAGAATTATCCTTCAACAATATCCGTGATGCCGATGCGGCCATTCGGATTATCCGTGATTTCAAGGAGCAGCCGACCGTTGTGGCGCTCAAGCATATGAACCCTTGCGGCATCGGGCAGGCAGACAGTATTGAGAAAGCTTGGGACTACGCTTATCAGTCTGACCCTGTTTCCATTTTCGGCGGCATTGTCGTGCTCAATCGTCAAGTGGACGCTGCTACCGCTGAAAAAATGCATAAGATTTTCCTAGAAATTATCATCGCACCGAGCTACACGGCTGAGGCGCTGGAAATTTTGACCAATAAAAAGAAAAATCTGCGGATTTTGCAGCTAGACTTTGCGGCTCAAGACCAGTCGACCAAGGAAAAAGAAGTAACGGGTGTGCTGGGCGGTCTCTTGGTGCAAAACCAAGATGTCATCGCAGAAAAACCAGCCGATTGGCAGGTTGTGACCAAGCGTCAACCGACCGAAACGGAGCGCCAAGCGCTGGAGTTTGCTTGGAAGTCCGTCAAATATGTCAAATCAAACGGCATTATCATCACAAACGACCGCATGACTTTGGGGGTCGGTCCGGGGCAGACCAATCGCGTGGCTTCAGTCAAGATTGCCATTGAGCAGGCTCAAGACCGCCTAGACGGCGCAGCTCTTGCCAGCGATGCTTTCTTCCCCTTTGCTGATAATATTGAAGAAATTGCTGCCGCAGGTATCAAAGCCATTATCCAGCCCGGTGGCTCTGTCCGCGACCAAGAATCCATTGAGGCCGCCGATAAACACGGTCTGACCATGATTTTCACTGGTATGCGGCATTTTAGACACTAAAATAAATGTAAAGAAACTCCAAGTGTAAATAGGTTCTTGGGGTTTCTTATATGTAGGAAATTGATGTAAAATGTTTCAAATAATATAAAATAAACAAAGTTTAAACAAAAATTAAAGGAAGAAAACGTTATCAAAAAATAGCTGAGAATGCAGGATTTATCAGTATTTTTTTATTTCAATATAGAAATAATTTGAAAATTAAATTTTTTTGACTTGTCTTAATTAAATAAATGTGCTATAATGCAGTTAGGATTGTATTTATCAAGGTTTTGCACTTGTATAAGTATGTAACACAGCCAATGATTGAAAGTGTCCAGTGTGTAGGAAAGCGTTAACTTGTTTTAGCTAACAAACAGCATGAGGGGCTCTCGTTTGTTGGGCTTTTCTTTTGGACTTCGTTAAATCAGGGTCCTAGAGGGAATAGCATGACTTCCATACAGAAATAAATTTCATAAAGAGCTGTTTTATGAAATGTTTTAATATATATATATATATATATATATATATATATATATATATATATTAAATTTCGTCCGGAATGTGAAATAAACTTAGAAAAGGAGAGGCAATGAAGAAAAAAGGCAGTATATTTTTAGTTCTGATTCTGCTTATGAACACAATTTTACAAGGAGTGAGTGGTGCTTCTCTTGCCTTCGCACAAGAACAGACCAGCCCGTCTTCTGCTCTAGTAAGTAATCCTGCTGAAACTGCCAAAAAAGAAGACTCGGAAAGTTCTAGTAGTGAAACTCAGAAAAGCACTGTCAACGAGAGTCAGGAAACCCCTAGTAGTTCTAGTCAAGAAAGTAGCAGCTCAACGAGCCAAACGACTTCAGCTGCGGCTAAATCAGAAGATGATGACGCTGCATTACCACCGGGACCTCCTCCTACGCCAACGGCAACAGTTCCAACTGTCACGATAAAGCCAAATACAAAGACGGCTTATCGTACAGATGAACAGATTACCACTTATGTGGATATTGATGGAACTAGTTTAACCTCAGACATAGAAGAACCTTATCTAGATATTGAAATGCCAACCACTCTATATCAGGGCGGTAAGGTGCTGAACACAGATGCTTATCTAGATAACTTTACAGTTCCGACCGAAGGTATCACTCTAATCAAAAGTGCAGAAAAAGTAGTGGAAAATGGGAAGACGATTTATCGTATTCGTTTCAATTCCATTACATCAACAACCAAGATTAGCATACCTTATGTTTTTAGCTTTACAAACGGGTTAGTTCCAAAAGACTATAAGCTACGACCAAAGGTTACTCTTAAGGATAAGAATGGTGGAGTTCTATACACAGGAAATGATCAGGAGTATACTCCAACTTATCCAAATATGAACCTAACAAAGGTAGTTGCTACTAGTAGCGAAGATGGTCAGCTTCTCTACGGAGGGACAGCTAAGACAGGAGATTCGACTAGGATTTCTGAAACCGGTGCAGAGCCTATACCGTTCAGTTTCACCTATCAAGTGCAGGCGAATTCAGGTCAGCAGCGGATGATGAAAAAAGTCGTCATCAAGGATACGCTACCGACTTATACGAATAGTCAGGGTCAAAAGGTTACTGCTAAATTTGACCAAGCCCTTAATCCTGGCTGGACTTACGATAGTAGCACTGGCACAGTGACCTATACAAAGGAATTCTTAGAAAGTGAATTTGATACGGACTTCCGTCACAATATTGACGTCAGTAAGGCTATGTTGTACCTATCTTTTCCAGATGCTAAGTACAAAGACGGCAACAACAAACCTAATTTTACAAATAAGGCGGATATCACAGCAACTCCTTTCAATCCATCGCCAAATGAAGAATATAAAAATAGTGACGATATAACTTTTAATCTCATTGCAGATGATTTCAGTGGGACGGGGCTTCTTTCCAAGAGGACAGAACACCAGACGGTGCAACACGATGTAGCTGGACTTTACGCACAGCGACTAGACTATACAGTCAAGGTAGAAAACAAGCTATCAAAACCGATGCAAGAGATCACTCTGGTTGAAGATGCCAGCAAGTTTGACTCAAGACTGTATTTCACTAGTGTTGATTCTTTCTTTGAAAGACAAGGCTCAAATAGTAAACCTATCAATGATAAGATGGAAATACGTGCCTATAAGAGCGATGGAACTTATGACACTTTTGCTCCGGGGGATCAAATTAATAAGGATGCACAAGACGAACTAAATGCTGCGGCTGAAAAGATCCGAAATGGTGAGTTAACGGAAGCAGCAGTACCGGCGGTTACTCCAAAATATACTAAAATAACCATCCACTTTATTAAGGGCTATGAATTACCAGTTGGAAAGTACATTGATGGTTTCGTCTATATGGCTTTTAAAGACCCTTATCATGTTCCTTATTCTGCTGCAAAGGATATAAAAAATGTGGTCGGTCTTGAAGCGAAAGTGAAAAACTCTCAAAATCAAGATGTTCCAATTAATATATCCGATGAATGGAACAAACAGTTTGTACCATTTGTAGAAAAGATTCGTCTATCAAAGAATACAGATGGACAAACTTCAGGTATTGAGGGAGAATCAGTCTTCTTCCTATTGGGATTGAATTTTGAACAGCTTTCTAAAGCACGCTACCTAAAGAATCCAACGCTTGTTGATCTTCTTCCTAAGGGGGTTAGTATTGCACCAGGTGTAGACAAAACAAAAGCGGAAGATATGCTCGAAGCAATTGGGCTAGCAAATCTGGCCATGATTGATAAATTTTCAGTCATTGAAAACTACAATGGTAGTGGTCGGACAGCGATCAAAATCAAATTAAAATCAGGTCTGGTAAAAGACTTAAATAACGGGACAGGTTATGCTTTCAAACTAAAGGGATTAAAAATCAATAGTGACATTATCCCAAGTAAGGCAGAGACCTCGACCTTCAATAACACGAATGAACTTTATTTCTACCAAGACAATGGTCAACCGTTCCCGGATGCCATTCATTCCGATTCAAATCAGATTGTGGATGACGAAAGAGACATCAATATGAATGGTGACACTACGGACAAGGTCGTAAAGGCAACTTCAGAGGTTATAGGGAATGTAACAGAAAGTCTGCAGAGTGTTAAGATGATCCGTAGCACAGAACCATTGGTTGAAGGTGGAGCTTTGTACTATGGCAGGTCTTTCACCAAGGGTGAGATTGAAACAGATTACAGTGGTATAATTAATAATTCGGGTCACTTCCAATATGACCTGCAAGTGCGAAATTACTACGATCGTGATCTGACAAGAGTAGAAATCTACGATGTTCTTCCTCATGTTGGAGACAGCGGTCGGACGACTGCGGGTGGTGCCGAATCTGCCTTTTCAAACACCTTGACAGGCCCAATCACTGTGAAAGTTGGTGATAAAGATAAGACGGCAGATTTTGATATTTACTATCGAACAGATAAATATCCAACCATGAATGCTGCTACAGAGGTAAATAGTTCAAATTGGACAAAGAATCCAGGCGACTACGAAAAAGTAACAGCGATCAAGATTGTTTCTAAAACGGGAACGGTCATTCATAAGTACACCATTTTGCATGCAATTCTAAATATGAAAGCTCCGGCTTATGACAAGAATAACAATGTTGGTGGCAAGACGGCTGTTAATACTTTCCAAGTAAAATATAATACCGAACCAAAATTTGGTGAATCTAATGTAGTTACCAATAAAGTCAACAAGCGGATTACCATTCCGGTTGAGAAGAAGTGGCGTGACTCTGAAACAACACATTCTAAAATAACGGCACAGCTCTACGCGACTTGGAAGGAAGACGGTGTTGCAAAAGAAGAGCTTAAAGAGGAAAAAGAGCTCTCTGGAAACAATAACTGGAAAGACACCTTTAGCCCGATACCAGATGAGGAATCTGCTACGAAACTATTACAAAAAGAAGCAGCAGAGAAGAAAATCACCGACTTTAAATACGTGGTCAGGGAAAAGGAGATTCCGCCTGAATATGATGTCGATTACAGTGGTGACGCTCGGAATGGCTTTGTCATCACCAACACGAGGTATCCGTCAATCAAGACCCAGAAGCTCTGGTATGACAAGGACGGCAATCAGATTACAAATGACCAGCTACCTAAGAAACTAGAGGTTAAGTTGTACCGGACAACGGACGGACAAACTCAAAACGGAGAGCTTGTTGAGACAATTCAGTTGGAACGAACTGCAGCGGCTCCATATCTCTGGGAATCTACAAAACGCTACCCACCTAAGGATAAGACCACCGGTAAGTACTATACCTACTACATTGAAGAGGTTGTTCCAAAGTATTACTTAGAGATCAGTAATGCGTCTGAAAAGAAAGTAACCTTTACGGATGCAAATGTCGGAGAAACAGCAACCTTGACGGTGAAGAACAAGGTGAACCCGACTTATCCAAATACGGGTGGCTCAGGTATCCTACCATATATTTTGATGGGAACTTTAACATTAACATTGGCAGCAATTTTACATTATATGCAAAAAAATAGAAAGGCTTTTTAGGAGGCAAAACAATGAAAAACGTAAAACGATATTTCCTCTCGTTCTTAGCAGCTCTTAGTATCGTGCTTTTAGCACTTGGAGCAGTTAAAACCTTTGCGGAAGACAACACACCGGGTGAAAACGACACTTATGATGTTGTTTTGACTAAAGTCAAATTGACAGACTTAAGTAAATGGAATGCTCCAACAGGAACAACTACTGGTCTTGATGGCAGCTCTTACACAGGTCAAAAACTAGACCGCGCTAAATATTTCGGTACAACTGAAACATTGGCAAATGTTTGGTTTGATGTCTACAAAGACACTCCAACAGGTACTCCTGTAGCTGGAAAAGCAACAGGAGCAGATGGTACAGTTACATTTACCGGTCTCAAAGCTGGTAAATACTATATCGTTGAAAACAAAGCAAAATCAACACTTACTTCAGATGAACAATTGGCTAACTCAGCTGCTGTTCCTGTGGAAATCAATCTTCCAGTCTTCAAAGCTGAAGGTGGATGGTACACAACTGGTACTGACGCTGTTCACGTTTATCCAAAGAATACCGTTGACAAACCAAGTATTAACAAAGTAGTTAGCGAAGACGCTAAACACGATACTGCTCTTGTTGGTGAAACAAAGACCTTCAAGGTCACTTCTACAATGCCAGAAGGTATTAAAGACTATAAAGTTTTAAAATTCACCGATACATTCACAGCAGGTTTGACTTACACAGGCAACCTTGTTGTTAAAAAAGGTGACACTGTTGTAGCTCCTTCTAACTATTCAACTGATGGTACGTCTGTAGCTGGTACAAAAGCCGCAACAATCAATGTTGCCTTCAAAGAAGATTACATCAAAACACTATCTCCAAAAGATGTTATCACTATTACTTATAACGCAGTCATCAATGAAGACGCGGTTATGGGTGCAGCCAACCCCAATGATGTTAAGTTGACTTATGGTACTAACCCAGATTCAACAAAAGAAGTTAAACCTAATGAAAAACCAGAACTCCACACTGGTGGTGCTAAGTTTGAAAAAGTTGACAAAGCGACATCAGCTAAACTTGCAGGGGCTAAGTTTGTTGTTACAAATGCAGAAGGCAAATATTTGAAAGTGACTGATGCAACCGCAACAACTATTGCGAAAAACGAGTGGATTGAAGCTACAGATGCTAAGGCTGCTGTTACTGCAGGTGCGAAAGTCTTCACGTCAGCTTCTAATGGTACTTTTGAAGTTAAGGGGCTTCCTTATGGTGTAAAAGGAGATGACAACACCACTGGTGAAACTAAGTACAAATTGGTCGAAGTTGAAGCACCAAATGGTTATGCTTTGTTGCAACAACCAGTTGAGTTCACTATCTCATCAACAACTTACACTGGTAAAATTAACCAAGTAAACAACAACAAGGTAACAATTCCACAAACAGGTGGTATCGGTTCAGCTCTCGTGATTGCAGCTGGTGTCTTGGTTGTTGGTTTAGGTTTCATTGCGAAACGTCGTTCAGCTAAGTAATAAAATGAAGAAGTAAGGACAATCCTTACCTCTTCACTAGGGTATTTAAAACAGTTAAATATCCTAGTGAAGAGTGCAAGTGCTATGTTTTAGGAGGATACTATGACAAGAAAAAGAACATTGAGCAGTCTGCTATCCATACTCACGACCATTGTTATTTTGGTAACTTTACGACCATTTACAACCGTTTCATCTCAGGAAAATCAAGCCTCATCAGATGCAACCTACGATATTGTTTTAACCTTGGTTAAGTTAAAAGATTTGAATGGTTGGCCTAAAGGTGGAGGAAAAGATAGTTATTCTGGGCAGCCTTTAGATATTGAGAATTATTTTGGCAGTGAAGCCTCAACCATTGATGGCGTTGCCTTTGACATCCATAAGGATAAGGCAGACGGAGAGCTTGTTCAAACAAAGATAACTGAAAATGGCGGTCGGCTCACCTTTAGTGGTTTGAAAGCTGGAAAATACTATATCGTCGTTAATAAAGAAAAATCAAAGTTAGTAGGAAATCAGACGTTGGGTGATGCGACACCAGTTCCATTAGAAGTGGAATTGCCTGTGACCAAACCCGACGGTAGCTATTTCACGGTAGGAAATGACGCCGTCCATGTCTATCCCAAACAGGTTTTAAAACAGAGAGAGGACAAGACCAGCTTTAAAGTTCAGAAAGAATGGAAAGGTAAAAAGTTAAATAGTATCACTGTTCATCTCAAACAAAATGGGCAAGTCATTGATGAAATTGAGTTGAATGACAGCAATAACTGGGAACATACCTTTATGAACTTGGAAAAAGCAGATGCGGCAGGGAAAGACTACACCTACACAGCTGAAGAAGATGTTCCTAATGGCTATACAGCGACTTATAAAAACATGACAGATAAAATTGGCACTGTGATTACCAATACTCTGGTACCACCGACATCACCAAGGACACCGATTATCAAAACGGGGACCTTAGCCATTTATTGGTTTTTAGGAATTGCCATCGTTTTAATCGGACTAGGATATAAGCTTTATAAAAGCGAGAAAAAACACTGATTCATCAGTGTTTTTTTATGATATTCCATAGTCGCTTGGTGAAAAAGAGAAAAATCGCTGTTCCGACAATCACAATTAAATAGGGGGCTAGCCTTTGTAATTTGAAACCAAGTTTAATATGTTGGTTGCTAACAAAGGGAATCAAGGGATTAGTAGATACATTTTGCTTTTTTTCACTATCTGAAATAACTCTTTTTGCATTGACAAGGAGCCGTTTGTCATAGCTTGGTTCGTTCATACAGGTCATGAGCGTAACCATGTCTTCGTTTTCGATTGGTTTAAGTTTTTCGCCTTCGTATTCATCGATGACCTCGCCATCGGTCACTTCGTATTCTAGATTTTTTCCAAGAATATCGAAATAAATTTTATCTCCTTTTTTGAGAGAGGGGAGAAGGTAGAAAGATATGCCATTATAATTAATTCTATGTCCTGCGATAATCGGTCGCTGTCCTTTTATACCCAAGGGAGCAGATGTTCCGACGAGAGTCGCTACGCCCTTTAGGAGCTTATCATAGTCAGCGTCAAGATAGAGGTCGAATTGTTGTCCCAAAGCAGGAATGGTCATGCGTCCGGCGACTTGATTGGTATCTAGCAGATCTGAGTAGGGCGTTTTTTGCTTGGTATCAATATCTTTTTTTGTTAGGAAAATATCTTGGATAGCTCCGGTGACGGTGGTTTGTTCCACAGCTGTTCGTAGTTTTTGGAATGTTTCCTCGCTGGTCTGCTGATAGGTGCGCTGAGCATTGGATTGCCAAATGTCCTCTTTAATCATAGATAAAAAAGGAAAGAGGAAGAGTGCAATTCCAATTAACAGGAGGCTCAGCCCAAGTAATTGTTTTTTCTTTTTCATGAAAGTGATGTTTCTTTTCCTTTCTTTCTTAACATTTTAAAGAGTAGATAGCCTAAAAGTAGGAGGATGAGTCCGGCAGCAAGAAAGATAAACCATTTGTATTGGGCAAAAAAGTCAATCTTTGTTTTTTTCTCCTTTTCAGCTTCGTGGAAAGGTATGCGTTTGCCTTGAACGAGTAGGCGATGAGAATTGATCATATAAGGTGTGCAAGTCAAAAGAGTGGCACGATCTTCGCCTTCTTTAACCAGTATTGGTTTGAAATCAGTGGGCTCAACAGTTAAAATCTTATCTACCTGATAAGCCAAGGTTTCCTTGATATTGGTGATGTAAAAGACATCTCCGACCTTTACCTTATCCAAGTCGGTGAAAAGTCTAGCTGTGGGAAGTCCTCTGTGGGCGGTGATGACCGTATGGGTGCTAACTCCACCGACGGGTAGGCTGGTTCCTTCTAAGTGGCCTGCTCCGTTTTGCAAGACGTTTTCAGATGACCCTGCCCGAATGGGAATTTTTTGATTGATAGAAGGGATAGTGACATAGCCAATTTTTTCTTGCAGTTGCAACATGCGAGCATACTCGGCTACGCCTTCCTCTTTTTTCCTGCTTGAGAAAGGATCTCCTATTTTTTCTGGGGACAAGGTGCTGTTATAGGCTTTAGCGAGTTCAATACGATTTTCAACATCTTGATCAACTAGTTTGCTCTTCTCGTTGTCAAATTGCTTTGTTTCTTGCATAGTCACATATTGATAATAAATCTGACTGACAAAGGGATAACAGATCATCAAGCACCCCAGAATGGTAAGTATCTTATAGGTTAGTCGCAGCCATTTTTGGTTTTTCTTTTTTCTTGTCATGATAGATCTTTCTATGCTTTTTTCGATTTCCACTTATTCCAAGCCAAAATAATGAAAATGAGAAATAGAATTGCGAAAACGACTAGATAAAGCGGTGGAATAGAAATATGACTAATCGGACTTTTCACTTTTTCTTCACTTGGTTTGTAAGGGATACGGTGACCCCGCACAAGTAAACGGTGTGAATTAATCATATAAGGAGTACAGGTCAGCAGAGTCACATAGTCTTTGTCAGGTACAATATTTAGAGAGTCAAACTGGGTCGGCTCAATCACCGTTATGGAATCAACCTCGTAGGCAAGTGTTTCAGCGATATTTTGAATGAAAAACTTATCGCCCACCTTCATTTTATCCAAGTCAGTGAAAAGGCGGTTGTTGGGCAAGCCCGTGTGGGCAGTTAGAACAGTGTGGGTGTTCTGCCCGCCAATCGGCAAACTGGTCCCTTCTAAGTGCCCCACTCCTTTTTGTAAAACTTCTTCACTTGAACCGGCATAGATTGGTAAGTCAACATCAATTTTGGGAATGGAAATTCTACCTATTTTTTCATGAACAGTCAGCATTCGAGCATATTCCGCCTGTCCCTTAGCGTTTTCTTCTTTGGTATAGGGATCTGTTATTGCCAAATTTTGCAAAGAACGATTGTAGGCAGTAGCTAGCTTTATCCGTTCCGTCACATCTTCAGAAGTTAATTTTTGTGCAGACGAGTCAAAGTCCTTAACCTCTTGTTTGGTCTGGTAATTGTAATAAATTTGGCTAATAACAGGGTAGCTGATGATGAGGATACCGGCTATAATCGTTAAGTTTGTCAATAAATTAAAAAATTTTTTCATTATGTCCCTTTGATGTTAGTAATATTTCTGTTATTAATAAAATGGTTATATTTTTATCTATCTAACCATTATATCATAATTGGCAGCTATATTTGCTGATTCGTTCCTAAAAAAATCCTAGCCCCAATTTCTGCCTCCTTTTTCAAAAAATGCTATACTGGTCATAAGGAAATAAGTGAGGTATTTTATGTACGAATTTCAAAATCCTAGTGATTACATGATTCAGACCTATTTGGAGACGAGTAAAGTGATTGCAGTTGTCGGACTTTCTGACCGTGAGGAAACGACTAGCAATCGTATTTCAAAGATTATGCAGGAGCTGGGTTATCAGATCATTCCGGTTAATCCTAAGTTAGCGGGTCAAAAGATTTTGGGGGAGGCGGCTTATGCGCGTTTGCAGGATATTCCTATTTCCGTGGATATTGTCAATGTCTTTCGGCGAAGCGAATTTTTGCCGGATGTGGCGCGTGATTTTATTGAGACGGATGCCAAGATTTTTTGGGCGCAGCTGGGACTTCAAAGTCAAGAGGCAGAAGAACTCTTACGGACGGCAGGTCGTGATCATATTGTCATGAACCGTTGTATCAAGCGTGAGTACAATCGTCTGGTGAAGGAGATTGACTAATGGCGCAACTAGTCATCATTCGGGGCAATTCAGGCTCTGGAAAAACCAGTCTAGCTAAAAAATTACAAAATCATTTTGGTCGTAGGACGCTTGTGATTTCACAAGACCTTGTCCGGCGTGAGATGCTCAAGGAAAAGGTGGAACCAGATAATTTATCTATTTCTCTAACAGAAACGATTGCTCGTTACGGTCACGAGCATGATTTGCTGGAGATTGCTGAAGGTTTTTATGAAACGGATGTTTATGGTGACATGCTGGAGCGCTTGCGGCAGCTTTTTGACAACAAGGTTTTAACTTACTACTACGACTTGTCTTTTGAGGAAACAGTTCGTCGACATGCGACACGTTCAAAAGTAGCTGAATTTAACCCTGCTGACATGAAGCGTTGGTGGCTTGATAAAGACGTTCTCGGTTGGAAAGAGGAAATCCTGTTTACAGATGATGTGACTTTGGAACAAGCTTTTGAGCAGATATGTCAGCGGATAGAATGATAAAAGGGAGTGGGACAGAACTCATTCCTTAAAAGGAATAGTTCGTTGTCCCACCCCCGCGATGCCTATTAGGCTTGTATGGAGCTGGTAAAGGCGAGCATAGAAGCCAAGAGGCTACCGCGTCTTGTACATATTCCGAACAGATTTTCGAGGTTGAGGACTTTTGTCCCAGCCCCTTTGTTTTACTGCTCAATTGAACTACTGATTACTGTATTATTGCTGTTAGACTCAAATGCAAGATCCGTTCCTTTTGTTGAACGTAATTCTTCATAAAAAACAGTTGCGGCAAGCGTTTGATAAGGGATAACGTAAATTCCTACTAAACCTAAGGTCAGCCCTGTCAGGATATACCAGCCGATAAAACTGAAATCCAATTTGAACCGTTTCCACTTATATCCTTTCATTAGTTGTTTACTTTCGCGAATAACTTCAAGCGACCCTGCATAACGTCCCTCGGCAATCTGATCGTAAAGCACCCACTCTGTTTGAGAATAAGCATAATATTTAGGCAGGTAGATAGATAGTCCAATAATGGCGAACGGGATACTAACAATGATTGCAATGATTGCTACGGCAAGCAACCCGTTGTTGAAAAGGTAATCGCTGTTAAATGTATTAGAGAGTTGATCAAAAGATTGGCTGACTATGCTGCCCCAGTGTTCGATTCCGCCATTGATTGCTACAATAAACCACATTAATACATAGATGAATACTCCAAGGGAAAAAGCTGTGATAGACAGTGTCCACATTAAGCTCCACAGGAAAAGTAGGAGCGATTTGACAAGCACTGTTACAAAGACCTTCCCGATTAAATCACTTTGAAAGCCACGAAGAGAATCTTTAAAGCTGACAATTTCTGTTTGCTTGCGGACAAGCTCAATCGTTCGGAAAATAATAGATGCCAGTGCAATCGCCAGAACAAAACTGAGAACAATAGAAAAACTAGTGGTTCTAAAAAACAGAGCATACAGTTGTCCTGGATTCATCATACTTGCAGAATCCCCTGCGCCTTGTTTCTGACTGTGGATGACTAAAATGATTATGTTTGTCAGAGATACTGTGATTGGAATCAGAAAGAGGGCATAAATTCCGGGTGTCTCGCTCAATAGTTGTCGTGCCTTAGCACGGAAATAATTGCTTTTTGGAAATGGTATCAAAGGTTTCATAAAATCTCCTCACTATAAAATCTTTTTTCTAGTATAGCATAATTTACTGACAGCGGGTGTATTTTTTGGTAAAATAGGCTGTTAACATAAACTAGGACTGTCTTTCCTAGTCTCGGAGGTAAAACATGTCAGATTCGCCGATTCAATATCGCCTAATCAAAAAAGAAAAGCACACAGGGGCTCGCTTGGGTGAAATTATTACGCTGCACGGCACCTTTCCTACGCCCATGTTCATGCCGGTCGGTACCCAAGCCACGGTTAAAACCCAGTCGCCTGAGGAATTAAAGGAAATGGGTTCAGGGATTATTTTGTCCAACACCTATCATCTATGGCTGCGTCCGGGAGATGAGTTGATTGCGCGGGCGGGTGGTCTGCACAAGTTTATGAATTGGGATCAAGCTATTTTGACAGATAGCGGTGGTTTTCAGGTTTATTCTTTGGCGGACAGTCGCAATATCACCGAAGAAGGGGTGACCTTTAAAAATCACCTCAATGGCTCCAAAATGTTTTTGTCACCAGAAAAAGCGATTTCCATTCAAAATAATCTGGGCTCAGACATTATGATGTCTTTTGATGAGTGTCCACAGTTTTATCAGCCTTATGACTACGTCAAAAAGTCTATCGAGCGCACCAGCCGTTGGGCAGAGCGAGGGCTCAAAGCTCATCGTCGTCCGCATGATCAAGGTCTCTTTGGCATTGTGCAGGGAGCTGGTTTTGAGGATTTGCGTCGCCAATCTGCGCAGGACTTGGTCAGTATGAACTTCCCCGGCTACTCCATCGGCGGTCTAGCTGTCGGGGAGTCTCACGAGGAGATGAATGCGGTGCTGGACTTTACGACGCCCATGTTGCCCGAAAATAAACCGCGCTATCTGATGGGTGTAGGGGCACCAGACAGCCTGATTAACGGTGTCATTCGAGGAATTGATATGTTTGACTGTGTGCTGCCGACGCGTATCGCCAGAAACGGTACCTGCATGACCAGCGAGGGGCGCCTTGTCATCAAAAATGCTCAATATGCAGAGGATTTCACCGCCCTTGACCACGACTGCGACTGCTATACTTGTCAACATTACAGCCGCGCCTACATTCGCCATTTGCTCAAGGCAGACGAGACTTTTGGTCTGCGTTTGACCAGCTATCACAATCTTTATTTCCTTGTCAATCTAATGAAGAAAGTGCGTCAGGCCATTCTTAATGACAATCTCTTGGAATTCCGCGAGGACTTCGTCGAGCGCTACGGCTATAATTCTTCTAAGAGGAATTTTTAAAATGTTGTTTGCTGGAAAGGAGCCAAGATGTCAGGTATGGAGCGATTGTTAGACCAACTAAGCATTTATCTGTCAGACGAGCAGCCGCATACGATTGGTATTTACGGTCACGGTGCTTCTGGTAAATCGGTCTTTGCAACAAAACTTTTGTCGAGGCTTGGTGAAAGTCAAGTAAATATTTTGGAGACAGACCCTTATGTTATAGCAGAGGATTATCGAAAATTGCTTTGCTTGAGCGCTTTTCCTGAACAAAAGGTGACAGCCTGTTTGCCGTCGGTCCATGAACTCAATAGTCTCAAACGTGATATCCTTTCGTTGAAGTCGGGATTAGATATTATGACGATTGAAACGACTTGGCTGCCTGCGCAGCGTCTTTCGGCGACTAAGCCAATTTTAATCGTGGAAGGGATGTCCGTTGCATTCTTGCCTAAATCCCTCTTTGATTTGTCTATTTGCTTTTACACGGATGCTGAAACCGAGTTGAGCCGCCGATTAAAATGCGACAGCACGGTTCGCGGGCGTGAAATAAAATGGATTAAGAAAGCGCATGAGGCGCGGCGAAGACAGTACGAAGAGTATTATCAATCTTATCAAAATGAAGCCGACATTATTGTCAATCAATCGGGCAATGATTTTAAAATCGAAAAATGTACGGATATACTGAAATAAATAGCCCCATTGTCCCTCGTTGACAATGGTTTTTACTTTTCACAGTGTTATCTGCCTTGCTGAAAAAGTGATTTTTCAAAAAACTTGAAAAAATCTTCTCAGATCCCTTGCAATGTTGCCGCGCGTGTGGTATCATACTATGGTGCTGTGAAAAACAGTCTTTAGCTTTGATGCAAGAGGTTGCGACACGCTCGGTTGTATTGCCACGCAAGGCTGTCGGTTTTCTTGTGGAGCTAGCCTATTATCTTAAATAGACGAAAAGGAGAAAAAGATGGCAAACAAAAAAATCCGTATCCGTTTGAAAGCATACGAACACCGTACACTTGATACAGCGGCTGCAAAAATCGTAGAAACTGCTACTCGTACAGGTGCAGAAGTTGCGGGTCCAATCCCACTTCCAACTGAACGTAGCCTCTACACAATCATTCGTGCGACTCACAAATATAAAGACTCTCGCGAACAATTTGAGATGCGTACTCACAAACGTCTGATTGACATCGTGAACCCAACTCAAAAAACAGTTGATGCTTTGATGAAACTTGACTTGCCAAGCGGCGTGAACGTTGAAATCAAACTTTAATTTCTTGAGCATAAAAAACGCTCGTTAAAAACTTTTTGAATAAAAAATAGAAAAGGAAACATTTTCTCATGACAAAAGGAATCTTAGGGAAAAAAGTGGGAATGACTCAAATCTTCACTGAAACTGGCGAACTAATTCCTGTAACTGTTGTTGAAGCGGCTCCAAACGTTGTTCTTCAAGTGAAAACAGTTGAAACAGACGGTTACAACGCAGTTCAAGTTGGTTTTGACGACCTTCGCGAAGTATTGAGCAACAAACCTGCACAAGGTCACGTAGCAAAAGCTAACACGGCTCCTAAGCGCTTCATTCGTGAATTCAAAAACATTGAAGGCTTAGAAGTAGGAGCAGAAATCACTGTCGATACATTTGAAGCTGGAGATGTGGTTGATGTAACAGGAACATCTAAAGGTAAAGGTTTTCAAGGTGTTATCAAACGCCATGGTCAATCACGTGGTCCAATGGCTCACGGTTCTCGTTATCACCGTCGTCCTGGTTCAATGGGACCAGTTGCGCCTAACCGTGTTTTCAAAAACAAACACTTGGCTGGACGTATGGGTGGCAACCGTGTGACGATTCAAAACCTTGAAATTGCACAAGTTGTTCCAGAGAAAAACGTTATCCTCATCAAAGGAAACGTACCTGGTGCTAAGAAATCTCTTATCACTATCAAATCAGCAGTTAAAGCTGGTAAATAATAAAGAAAGGGGAAAACAGTCACAATGGCAAACGTAAAATTATTTGACCAAACTGGTAAAGAAGCTGGTGAAGTAACACTGAACGATGCTGTATTTGGTATTGAGCCAAATGAAGCGGTTGTATTTGACGTCATCGTCAGCCAACGTGCGAGCCTTCGTCAAGGAACACACGCTGTTAAAAACCGTTCAGCAGTATCAGGTGGTGGACGCAAACCATGGCGTCAAAAAGGAACTGGACGTGCTCGTCAAGGTTCTATCCGCTCTCCACAATGGCGCGGTGGTGGTGTCGTATTCGGCCCAACTCCTCGTTCATATGGCTACAAACTTCCACAAAAAGTTCGTAGATTGGCATTGAAATCAGTTTACTCTGAAAAAGTTGCTGACAACAAATTCGTAGCTGTAGAAAGCCTTTCATTTACAGCTCCAAAAACTGCTGAGTTCGCAAAAGTGCTTGCAGCACTTAGCATTGATTCAAAAGTACTTGTAATTCTTGAAGAAGGAAATGAATTTGCTGCACTTTCAGCTCGTAACCTTCCAAACGTGAAAGTTGCAACAGCAGCAACTGCAAGTGTTCTTGATATCGCACATAGCGACAAACTTCTTGTTACTAAAGAAGCTATCTCTACAATCGAGGAGGTTCTTGCATAATGAATTTGTATGACGTAATCAAAAAACCTATCATCACAGAAGGGTCAATGGCTCTTTTTGAAGAAGGGAAATACGTATTTGAAGTGGACACTCGCGCTCACAAACTTTTGATTAAGCAAGCGGTTGAAGCTGCTTTTGAAGGGGTTAAGGTTGCTAATGTCAACACAATCAACGTAAAACCAAAAGCAAAGCGCGTTGGTCGCTACACTGGTTTTACCAACAAAACGAAAAAAGCTATCATCACTCTAACATCTGATTCTAAAGCAATCGAGTTGTTCGGAGCTGCTGAAGCAGAATAATCTAAGGAGGAAATAACGTGGGAATTAAAGTTTATAAACCAACTACAAATGGTCGACGTAATATGACTTCTTTGGATTTTGCTGAAATTACAACTAGCACTCCAGAAAAGAGCTTGCTCGTTTCTCTCAAGAGCAAAGCTGGTCGTAACAACAACGGTCGTATCACTGTTCGTCACCAAGGTGGCGGTCACAAACGTCACTACCGTTTGATTGACTTCAAGCGGAACAAAGACGCTGTTGAGGCAGTTGTTCAAACAATCGAGTATGATCCAAACCGTTCAGCAAACATCGCTCTTGTACACTACACGGACGGTGTCAAGGCATACATCATTGCTCCTAAAGGTCTTGAAGTAGGTCAACGCATCGTTTCAGGTCCAGAAGCAGATATCAAAGTCGGAAACGCTCTTCCACTTGCTAACATCCCAGTTGGTACCCTTATCCACAACATCGAGTTGAAACCAGGTCGCGGTGGAGAATTGGTTCGTGCTGCTGGTGCTTCTGCTCAAGTTTTGGGACAAGAAGGTAAATACACACTTGTTCGTTTGCAATCAGGCGAAGTTCGCATGATTCTTGGAACTTGTCGTGCGACAGTTGGTGTTGTCGGAAACGAGCAACACGGACTTGTAAACCTTGGTAAAGCAGGACGTAGCCGTTGGAAAGGTATCCGCCCAACTGTTCGTGGTTCTGTAATGAACCCGAATGATCACCCACACGGTGGTGGTGAAGGTAAAGCACCAGTTGGTCGTAAAGCACCGTCAACTCCATGGGGCAAACCTGCACTTGGTCTTAAAACTCGTAACAAAAAAGCGAAATCTGACAAACTTATCGTTCGTCGTCGCAACGAGAAATAATTTAAACAAACACATCCGCCAGCTCGGTAGCGCTGCGTAAGCAGCGCAAGCCGCTGTGGTACATATTTTAAAGGAGAAATATACAAAATGGGACGTAGTCTTAAAAAAGGACCTTTCGTCGATGAGCATTTGATGAAAAAAGTTGAAGCTCAAGCAAATGACGAAAAGAAAAAAGTAATCAAAACTTGGTCACGTCGTTCAACGATTTTCCCAAGTTTCATTGGATATACAATCGCAGTTTATGATGGACGTAAACACGTACCAGTTTACATCCAAGAAGACATGGTAGGTCACAAGCTTGGTGAATTTGCACCAACTCGTACTTACAAAGGTCACGCAGCTGACGATAAGAAAACACGTAGATAAGAGAGGAGAAGAACATGGCAGAAATTACTTCAGCTAAAGCAATGGCTCGTACAGTGCGCGTTTCACCTCGTAAATCTCGTCTAGTTTTGGACAATATCCGTGGTAAAAACGTCGCTGACGCAATCGCAATTTTGAAATTCACGCCAAACAAAGCTGCTGGCATTATCGAGAAAGTGTTAAACTCTGCAATCGCTAATGCTGAAAACAACTTTGGTTTGGAAAAAGCTAACTTGGTAGTATCTGAAGCTTATGCAAACGAAGGACCAACAATGAAACGTTTCCGTCCACGTGCCAAAGGTTCAGCTTCACCAATCAACAAACGCACATCCCACATCACAGTGGTTGTCGCAGAAAAATAAGGAGGTAAAATCGTGGGTCAAAAAGTACATCCAATAGGTATGCGTGTCGGTATCATCCGTGACTGGGATGCCAAATGGTATGCTGAAAAAGAATACGCGGATTACCTTCATGAAGATCTTGCAATCCGTAAATTCATTCAAAAAGAATTAGCTGACGCAGCGATTTCAACAATCGAAATCGAACGTGCAGTAAACAAAGTAAATGTTAGTCTTCACACTGCAAAACCAGGTATGGTTATCGGTAAAGGTGGAGCAAATGTTGATGCACTTCGTGCACAATTAAACAAATTGACTGGAAAACAAGTCCACATCAACATCATCGAGATTAAATCTCCAGATTTGGACGCTCACCTTGTCGGTGAAGGCATTGCTCGTCAATTAGAGCAACGTGTGGCTTTCCGTCGCGCTCAGAAACAAGCTATCCAACGTACAATGCGTGCAGGAGCTAAAGGAATTAAAACTCAAGTATCCGGTCGTTTGAACGGTGCCGACATCGCTCGTAGCGAAGGATACTCTGAAGGAACTGTTCCACTTCACACACTTCGTGCGGACATCGATTACGCTTGGGAAGAAGCAGATACTACTTACGGTAAACTTGGTGTTAAAGTTTGGATTTACCGTGGAGAAGTTCTTCCAGCTCGTAAAAACACTAAAGGAGGTAAATAACCAATGTTAGTACCTAAACGTGTTAAACACCGTCGCGAATTTCGTGGAAAAATGCGTGGTGAAGCTAAAGGTGGTAAGGAAGTAGCATTTGGAGAATACGGTCTTCAAGCAACTACTAGCCACTGGATTACCAACCGCCAAATCGAAGCTGCTCGTATCGCTATGACTCGTTACATGAAACGTGGTGGTAAGGTTTGGATTAAAATCTTCCCACACAAATCATACACTGCTAAAGCTATCGGTGTACGTATGGGATCTGGTAAAGGGGCACCTGAAGGTTGGGTAGCACCGGTTAAACGTGGTAAAGTGATGTTTGAAGTTGCTGGCGTTTCTGAAGAAATCGCTCGCGAAGCCCTTCGTCTTGCTAGCCACAAGTTGCCAGTGAAATGCAAATTCGTGAAACGTGAAGCAGAATAAGGAGAGGACATGAAACTTAAAGAAATCCAAGCATTTGTTAAAGAACTTCGTGGTCTTTCTCAAGAAGAACTTGCGAAGCGCGAAAATGAATTGAAAAAAGAATTGTTTGACCTTCGTTTCCAAGCAGCTGCTGGTCAATTAGAGCAAACAGCTCGTTTGAACGAAGTGAAAAAACAAATTGCACGTATCAAAACCGTGCAATCTGAAACGAAATAGTAGATTGGGAAAGGAGAATTTCTAAAAATGGAACGTAATCAACGTAAAACCCTTGTTGGACGCGTCGTTTCTGACAAGATGGACAAAACAATCACAGTTGTAGTTGAAACAAAACGTAACCACCCAGTCTATGGTAAACGTATTAACTACTCTAAGAAGTACAAAGCTCATGATGAGAACAATACTGCCAAAGAAGGCGATATCGTTCGTATCATGGAAACTCGTCCGCTTTCAGCTACAAAACGCTTCCGCCTTGTAGAAGTTGTTGAAGAAGCGGTTATCATCTAATCAAACCGGAAAGGAGAAAACTTAAATGATTCAAACAGAAACTCGTTTGAAAGTTGCTGACAACAGTGGTGCTCGCGAAATCTTGACAATCAAAGTTCTTGGTGGTTCAAAACGTAAGTTCGCTAACATCGGTGATATTATTGTTGCATCTGTAAAACAAGCTACTCCTGGTGGTGCGGTTAAAAAAGGTGACGTTGTAAAAGCGGTTATCGTTCGTACTAAATCAGGTGCTCGTCGTAAAGATGGTTCATACATCAAGTTTGACGAAAATGCTGCGGTGATTATCCGTGAAGATAAAACTCCTCGCGGAACTCGTATCTTCGGCCCAGTTGCACGCGAACTGCGTGAAGGCGGCTTTATGAAGATCGTTTCACTTGCACCAGAAGTACTTTAATTTATAGTTCTAAGTAGATTTTAGAAAACTAACAAACAAGTCCCCTGAATTATTTTCAGGGTGCCCTCAGGGCGTAAGAAATAAAAGGAGAAACCAATGTTTGTAAAAAAAGGCGACACAGTTCGTGTGATTGCTGGTAAAGACAAAGGCGTTGAAGCTAAAGTTCTTACAGCACTTCCAAAAGTAAACAAAGTTGTTGTTGAAGGTGTAAACATCGTTAAGAAACACCAAAAACCAAATAACGAAAACCCTCAAGGTGCCATTGTTGAGCAAGAAGCACCAATCCATGTATCAAACGTACAAGTACTTGATAAAAATGGTGTTGCAGGACGCGTTGGCTACAAGTTTGTAGACGGCAAGAAAGTTCGTTATAATAAAAAATCAGGCGAAGTGCTTGACTAATCACGAAGGAAAGGAGAAGTATAATGGCTAATCGTTTAAAAGAAAAATATCTTAATGAAGTAGTTCCTGCTTTGACAGAAAAATTTAACTACTCATCAGTTATGGCTGTGCCAAAAGTAGATAAGATCGTTTTGAACATGGGTGTTGGTGACGCTGTTTCAAACGCTAAAAACCTTGAAAAAGCTGCTGAAGAATTGGCTCTTATCTCAGGTCAAAAACCACTTATCACTAAAGCTAAAAAATCAATCGCCGGCTTCCGTCTTCGTGAAGGTGTAGCGATCGGTGCTAAAGTAACCCTTCGTGGCGAACGTATGTATGAGTTCTTGGATAAATTGGTTACTGTATCACTTCCACGTGTGCGTGATTTCCATGGTGTTCCAACAAAATCATTTGATGGACGCGGAAACTACACACTTGGTGTGAAAGAACAATTGATCTTCCCAGAAATCAACTTTGATGACGTTGATAAGACTCGCGGTCTTGATATCGTTATCGTAACAACTGCTAACACTGACGAAGAGTCACGTGCATTGCTTACAGGCCTTGGAATGCCTTTTGCAAAATAATCTAGGAGGTAAATAAATTGGCTAAAAAATCAATGATTGCTAAGAACAAACGCCCAGCGAAGTTCTCTACGCAAGCTTATACTCGTTGTGAAAAATGTGGCCGTCCACATTCAGTTTACCGCAAGTTTAAACTTTGCCGTGTTTGCTTCCGTGAATTAGCATACAAAGGACAAATCCCAGGCGTTACCAAAGCATCTTGGTAAGAATGATGTGAAGGCGTTAAAAACGCTCAGCAAAAATAGGAAATTTAGTGACGGCGCTTGCGCCTAGATAAATTTATCTTTTTTGCCCAGCGTTTAGCCTGAACTCAAAGTTATCATGTTCACGATACAAAATCATCTAAGATGATTTGAACACGGACTAAAAGCTGTGTAAAAAAGAGTCAATCGTCTAGGCTCAGTCGAGCCGTCACCGATTTTCCTATTTTTACTTTGCTTTTCACGTCCTTTGTATCATAATTAACTAGCAAGTGAAAACTTCAAACTACTAGTAAGAGGAGAAAATAAAAATGGTTATGACTGACCCAATTGCAGACTTTTTGACACGTATTCGTAACGCTAACCAAGCCAACCACGAAGTGCTTGAAGCTCCTGCATCAAACATCAAAAAAGGAATTGCTGAAATTCTGAAACGCGAAGGTTTTGTGAAAAACGTTGAATACATCGAAGATGACAAGCAAGGTATCGTTCGTGTATTCTTGAAGTACGGACAAAACGGTGAAAAAGTCATCACTGGTTTGAAACGTGTTTCAACACCAGGTCTTCGTATCTACAAAAAACGCGATGAACTTCCAAAAGTCTTGAACGGACTTGGAATTGCTATCATTTCAACATCTGAAGGTTTGCTGACTGACAAGGAAGCACGCCAAAAGAATGTTGGTGGGGAAGTTATCGCATACGTATGGTAATTTTATGATACTAAGCCCGTAATGAACCAAGCAAAATTAGGAAGTTAGAGCAGTTTGCTTACAAACAAGCTAACTTATCTATTTTGCACAGTTCATAGGGCGAGTTCAAATCAATGATGTGAAGGCGTTTAGCCTGAACTCAAATTCATGATAAACAGTTTAACTGTTATCACACCCCGTGAAAACTGGCTTTACAGCCTGACAATTTAACAGGAGAAAATAAACATGTCACGTATTGGTAATAAAGTAATCGTCTTGCCTGCTGGCGTTGAAATCAGCAACAAAGACAATGTGGTTACTGTAAAAGGACCTAAAGGAGAACTCACTCGCACGTTCTCTAAAGATATTGATATTCGTGTGGAAGGAACAGAAGTAACTCTTCACCGTCCAAACGATACAAAAGAAATGAAAACAATCCACGGAACAACTCGTGCTCTTTTGAACAACATGGTTCATGGTGTATCAGAAGGATTCAAGAAAGAACTTGAAATGCGTGGGGTTGGATACCGTGCTCAACTTCAAGGTAAAAAATTGGTACTTTCAGTTGGTAAATCTCATCCAGATGAAGTGGAAGCTCCTGAAGGTATTACTTTTGAACTTCCAAATCCAACGACTATTGTTGTGAACGGAATCTCAAAAGAAGTAGTTGGACAAACTGCTGCTTATATCCGTAGCTTGCGTGCTCCTGAACCATATAAAGGGAAAGGTATCCGCTACGTTGGTGAATTCGTTCGCCGTAAAGAAGGTAAAACTGGTAAATAATGTTATAAGGTTGTTTTTCAACCAAGATATTTATTTCCAACTTTGTGCTTAGGCATACAATAAAATTAAGAGGTGAAAATTGTGATTTCGAAACCAGATAAAAATAAAGTCCGCCAAAAACGCCATCGTCGCGTTCGCGGAAAACTCTCTGGAACTGCTGATCGCCCACGTTTGAACGTATTCCGTTCTAATACAGGCATCTACGCTCAAGTAATTGATGACGTAGCGGGTGTAACGCTCGCAAGCGCTTCAACTCTTGACAAAGAAGTTTCAAAAGGAACTAAAACTGAACAAGCCGTTGTTGTCGGCAAACTTGTTGCTGAACGTGCAGTTGCTAAAGGTATTACTGAAGTGGTGTTTGACCGCGGTGGATATCTATATCACGGACGTGTAAAAGCTTTGGCTGATGCAGCTCGTGAAAACGGATTGAAATTCTAATAGGGAGGACACTAAAAAATGGCATTTAAAGACAATGCAGTTGAACTTGAAGAACGCGTAGTTGCGATTAACCGTGTTACAAAAGTTGTTAAAGGTGGACGTCGTCTTCGTTTTGCAGCTCTTGTAGTTGTTGGTGACCGTAATGGTCGTGTTGGCTTTGGTACTGGTAAAGCCCAAGAAGTACCAGAAGCAATTCGCAAAGCAGTTGAAGATGCGAAGAAAAACTTGATTGATGTACCAATGGTCGGTACAACAATTCCTCACGAAGTAACATCAGAATTTGGTGGAGCTCGTGTCTTGTTGAAACCAGCCGTAGAAGGTGCTGGAGTTGCTGCTGGTGGTGCTGTTCGTGCCGTCATCGAATTGGCTGGTGTGGCAGATATTACATCTAAATCGCTTGGCTCAAATACTCCAATTAACATTGTTCGCGCAACTGTTGCAGGTTTGAAACAGCTTAAACGTGCTGAAGAAGTTGCTGCCCTTCGTGGTATTTCAGTTTCTGACTTGGCTTAAGAAAGGAGATCATCATGGCTCAAATTAAAATTACTTTGACTAAGTCTCCAATCGGACGCATTCCGTCACAACGCAAAACTGTTGTAGCACTTGGACTTGGCAAATTAAATAGCTCAGTTGTTAAGGAAGATAACGCTGCCGTTCGTGGAATGGTCAATGCAGTATCTCACTTGGTAACTGTTGAAGAAGTTTAAAAGATTTGTTAAACTAAAAATAATAGTAGGGGATGAGAAAATTCTCAGCCCCTAAAACTAAATATATGGTTAAGCGAGTTGTACTAGGGACACCTTTTCCCTAGTAACAGCGCTAGCATTCATTAAAAGGAGAAAATAAAAAATGAAACTTCATGAATTACAACCTGCTCAAGGTTCTCGTAAAGTTCGTAACCGTGTTGGTCGTGGTACTTCATCTGGTAACGGTAAAACATCTGGACGTGGTCAAAAAGGACAAAAAGCTCGTAGCGGTGGCGGTGTTCGCCTTGGCTTTGAAGGTGGACAAACTCCACTCTTCCGTCGTATGCCAAAACGTGGATTTACAAATATCAACGCAAAAGAATACGCAATCGTTAATCTTGACCAACTCAATGTCTTTGAAGACGGCACAGAAGTAACTCCAGTTGTACTTATCGAAGCAGGTATTGTAAAAGCTGAAAAATCAGGTGTGAAAATCCTTGGTAACGGAGAATTGACTAAGAAGTTGACTGTTAAGGCGGCTAAATTCTCTAAATCAGCTGAAGAAGCTATCACTGCTAAAGGTGGTTCAGTGGAAGTCATCTAAGTGAGGTGGCTATATGTTTTTTAAACTATTAAAAGATGCACTAAAAGTTAAGCAAGTACGCTCTAAGATCCTTTTTACGATTTTCATTATTTTAGTCTTTCGTGTAGGAACACATATCACTGTGCCAGGGATCAATGCAAAGAGCTTGGAAAGTTTGAGTAATCTTTCTTTCCTAAATATGCTTAGTCTGGTATCAGGAAATGCATTAAAAAATTTCTCAGTTTTTGCACTGGGAGTGAGCCCTTACATCACGGCTTCTATCGTTGTACAGCTGCTTCAGATGGATATTTTACCGAAGTTTGTTGAATGGGGCAAGCAAGGTGAAGTGGGACGGCGCAAACTTAATCAAGCAACGCGCTATATTGCTCTTGTTTTAGCTTTTGTACAATCTATCGGGATTACTGCAGGTTTTCACACATTATCAAGTGCCAAGTTAGTGGCAACACCAAATTGGCAGACCTATGTTCTGATTGGTATTCTACTGACGACAGGCTCTATGATTGTAACCTGGTTGGGTGAGCAGATCACAGACAAAGGATACGGTAATGGTGTATCTATGATCATCTTTGCTGGGATTGTTTCAGCGATTCCAAGTACGATTGGTGGTATTTACACAGATTACTTTGTCAATGTTCCAAAAGAACGCTTGACCTCATCCTTAATCTTTGTTGGAATTTTAATCATTGCAGTATTGATTATTGTTTACTTTACAACTTTTGTTGAGCAGGCACAATACAAGATTCCAATTCAATACACTAAGGTTGCACAAGGAGCACCGTCTTCTTCTTACCTACCACTGAAAGTTAACCCAGCGGGGGTTATCCCAGTCATCTTTGCAAGTTCAATTACGGCTGCACCTGCGGCTATCTTGCAGTTTTTGAGTGCAACAAATAACAATGCTTCTTGGGTTCGTACCTTGCAAAGTCTCTTTGCAACAACAACTCCGAGCGGGATTGCTATGTATGCTTTGCTTATTATTCTCTTTACATTCTTCTATACCTTTGTTCAGATTAACCCTGAAAAAACAGCGGAAAATCTGCAAAAGAGTAGCGCTTATATTCCAGGTGTACGTCCGGGTAAAGGAACAGAAGAATATATGGGACATCTCTTACGTCGCCTGGCTACAGTTGGTTCTCTTTTCTTGGGACTTATTTCTATTTTGCCAATTTTGGCGCGAGATCTCTTTGGACTTTCTGAAGCAGTTGCCTTTGGGGGAACAAGTCTCCTGATCATCATTTCGACAGGTATTGAAGGAATGAAACAGCTGGAAGGGTACTTATTAAAGAGAAAGTATGTTGGCTTTATGCATGTTGATGAATAAACAAGTTGAGCGGGTAGGACAAGTTTGTCTTACTCCCTCTCTTTGTTTTTAGATAAGTTTGTTAAAAAAATTAGCGGATTTATCTAAAAATAAATTAAGGAGAATTCATCATGAATCTTTTGATTATGGGCTTGCCGGGTGCTGGCAAAGGAACTCAGGCTGCAAAAATTGTAGAGGCTTTTCAGATTGCTCACATCTCAACGGGAGACATGTTTCGTGCAGCCATGGCAAATGAAACGGAAATGGGCTTGCTTGCAAAATCTTACATTTCTAAAGGAGAACTAGTTCCAGATGAAGTGACAAATGGTATTGTCAAAGAGCGTCTGGCACAAGATGATATTAAGGGAACAGGTTTCCTTCTGGATGGTTATCCGCGCACGATTGAGCAGGCTCACGCTTTAGATGCAACTCTCGCTGAACTCGGTTTGAAACTTGAGGGTGTTATCAATATTAAAGTGGATCCGTCTTCTCTTCTTGAGCGTCTCAGTGGACGAATCATTCACAAGAAAACTGGCGAAACTTTCCATAAGGTTTTCAATCCACCAGCAGGTGACTATAACGAAGATGATTACTACCAACGTGAAGACGACAAGCCAGAGACGGTGAAACGCCGTTTAGATGTCAATATCGCGCAAGGTGAACCGATTATTGAACATTATCGTGCTCAAGGTTTGGTTCACGATATAGAAGGCAATCAAGCGATTGATGCGGTCTTTGCAGATATTGAAAAAGTCTTGACAAATTTGAAATAAAAGGCTTGCAGTGCTTGCAATATTTGACAAGTAGTGGTAGAATAAGTTAGTCTGACTTATAATTGTTACCTCTGTGCTCAGAGGAACTAATCGAAATTTAGGGAGGTGCTTTTGCGTGGCAAAAGACGATGTGATTGAAGTTGAAGGTAAAGTAGTTGATACTATGCCAAACGCTATGTTTACGGTTGAACTTGAAAATGGACATCAGATTTTAGCAACAGTTTCTGGTAAAATTCGTAAAAATTATATTCGTATTTTAGCGGGAGACCGTGTTACTGTCGAGATGAGTCCATACGATTTGACTCGTGGACGGATCACTTACCGCTTTAAATAGTCGAAAAACTTGGAGGGATAAGAAATGAAAGTAAGACCATCGGTCAAACCAATTTGCGAATACTGCAAAGTTATTCGTCGTAATGGTCGTGTTATGGTAATTTGCCCAGCAAATCCAAAACACAAACAACGTCAAGGTTAATAATAGAAAGGAGAAAACATGGCTCGTATTGCTGGAGTTGACATTCCAAATGACAAACGTGTAGTCGTATCACTTACTTATGTATACGGTATCGGACTTCCAACTTCTAAGAAAATCCTTGCTGCTGCAGGTGTTTCTGAAGATATCCGTGTCAAAGATTTGACATCTGATCAAGAAGATGCTATCCGTCGTGAAGTTGACGCAATCAAAGTTGAAGGTGACCTTCGCCGTGAAGTAAACTTGAACATTAAACGTTTGATGGAAATCGGTTCATACCGTGGTATCCGTCACCGTCGTGGACTTCCTGTTCGTGGACAAAACACTAAAAACAATGCTCGCACTCGTAAAGGTAAAGCTGTAGCGATTGCAGGTAAGAAAAAATAATATAAGGAGGTAAAAATTTTGGCTAAACCAACACGTAAACGTCGTGTGAAAAAAAATATCGAATCTGGTATTGCTCATATTCACGCAACATTTAATAACACTATTGTTATGATTACTGATGTGCATGGTAATGCGATTGCTTGGTCATCTGCTGGTGCTCTTGGATTTAAAGGTTCTCGTAAATCTACACCATTTGCAGCCCAAATGGCTTCAGAAGCAGCTGCTAAATCTGCACAAGAACACGGTCTGAAATCAGTTGAAGTTACTGTTAAGGGTCCAGGTTCTGGTCGTGAGTCTGCTATCCGCGCTCTTGCTGCCGCTGGTCTTGAAGTAACTGCAATTCGTGATGTGACTCCTGTACCACACAATGGTGCTCGTCCTCCAAAACGTCGCCGTGTATAATTATCAACACATTACACAGCTTTTCGTTTAAGAGGGAGTAGCAAAATGATTGAGTTTGAAAAACCAAATATAACAAAAATTGATGAAAATACAGATTATGGCATGTTTGTAGTCGAACCACTAGAACGTGGTTATGGTACAACACTTGGCAACTCTCTTCGTCGTGTCCTTCTCGCTTCACTTCCAGGTGCTGCAGTAACTTCTATCAATATTGAAGGTGTTTTGCACGAGTTTGATACAGTTCCAGGTGTCCGTGAAGATGTGATGCAAATCATTCTGAACGTTAAAGGCATTGCTGTAAAATCTTACGTCCAAGACGAAAAGATGATTGAGCTTGATGTTGAAGGTCCTGCAGAAATTACTGCTGGAGATATCTTGACAGATAGTGATATCGAAATTGTAAACCCTGATCATTATCTTTTTACGATTGGTGAAGGTGCTAGCCTTAGAGCCAAGATGACTGTTCACACAGGTCGTGGTTATGTACCAGCTGATGAAAATAAGAAAGATGATGCACCAGTGGGAACACTAGCAGTAGACTCTATCTACACGCCGGTGAAAAAAGTTAATTACCAAGTTGAACCAGCTCGTGTTGGTAGCAACGATGGTTTTGACAAATTAACTCTTGAAATCATGACAAATGGAACGATTATTCCTGAAGATGCGCTCGGTCTTTCTGCGCGAATTTTAACTGAACACCTTGATCTCTTTACAAATCTCACTGAAATTGCTAAGACAGCAGATGTGATGAAAGAGGCTGATACAAGTTCAGATGATCGCGTAATGGAACGAACGATTGAGGAATTAGATCTATCTGTTCGCTCTTACAACTGTTTGAAACGTGCGGGAATTAATACCGTCTACGATTTGACAGAGAAGTCTGAGCCTGAAATGATGAAAGTACGCAATCTAGGTCGCAAGAGTTTGGAAGAAGTTAAGATTAAATTGGCTGATCTTGGACTTGGATTGAAAAACGATAAATAAAGGAGGAATGAAACTACATGGCTTACCGTAAACTAGGACGTACTAGCTCACAACGTAAAGCAATGCTTCGCGATTTGACAACTGATTTGATTATCAATGAATCAATTGTAACAACTGAAGCTCGTGCCAAAGAAATCCGCAAAACAGTTGAAAAAATGATCACTTTAGGTAAACGTGGTGACTTGCATGCTCGTCGTCAAGCAGCAGCTTTTGTACGTAATGAAATTGCATCAGAAAGCTACGATGAAGCAAATGATAAATATACAGCAACTACTGCTCTTCAAAAATTGTTCTCTGACTTGGCACCTCGCTATGCAGAACGCAATGGTGGATACACTCGTATTCTGAAGACTGAACCACGTCGTGGTGATGCTGCCCCAATGGCAATCATCGAATTAGTATAAGATCATCATTTTTGTTGAGTGTTATGATGATGGAGTATCCAGTACTCTTAGTCTAGCTCTGGTCTACCGCTAGGTCTACCTAAGCCCTAGCGGTAACACTCATCATCAGATATGAGTAGACACTTGTTTACGAAATTGCTTTTAGAAAAAACAATTTCGCAAGCAGGTGTTTTTTTATTTTATTAAAATTTTAATTTATGAAAGTAAGAAATATCTCTTGACATTTTTTGATTACAGTTGTAAACTATAATAAGAAATATGATTACAAATGTAATCGAGCGAGGGGCTTTTATATGGAAAATATCTCTATGACGACCAGCGAGCGGCAAGTCATGCGGGTCATTTGGGCTTATCCTCATAGTAGAAGCCAAGAAATTATTATGCGACTTGAGAATGATTTCTCTTGGAAGCCTGCGACCATCAAGACCTTGCTGAATCGGCTTAAGCGAAAAAGTCTTATCTCTATGGAAAAGATTGATGGGAAATTTTACTATAATAGTTTAATTTCGGAAGAAGAACAACTAGCGGTAGAGCGCCAGCGACTTTTATCGGGGATTTGTAATACTAAGCAGGGACAACTGCTGGCAAATCTCGTTGAAGAAAGTCGGTTATCTCAAAAAGATATTAGTCGGTTGATAGGAATTTTAGAAGAGCGCCGTGCGACAGCTCCTGAGGAGGTTTCTTGCTCTTGCGTTAAGGGGCAATGCCGCTGTGCACATCATGATTAGAAAGAGGAAGAAATGGATAAAAGAAGCTATAAAATTTCCGGAATGACTTGTGCTACTTGTGCTTTGACAGTAGAAATGGCGGTCAAGGAAGTTCCAAATACAAGTGATGTGGCCGTGAATTTAGCAACGGAAAGACTAACCTTCCAGCCGACAGGACTTGTTTCTGATCAGGCGATTTTGAAGGCTGTTTCTGATGCGGGTTACGAGGCTACATTAATAGATGAGGAGAATAATCAGGAGCGTCAGGCTGCTTTTTCAGAAAAGGAGCACAGGCGTCGGAAACTGGGAAAATCAGTAAAATGGGCAGTTATCTTTACCGTACCCCTTCTTTATGTTGCTATGGGGTCGATGATCGGTTTACCCTTACCTAATTTTCTAAATCCTAGGAGCAATCCCATACTAATTGTGTGGCTGGAGTTGTTTCTCACTCTTCCAGTGATGTACTTGGGGCGTGGTTTCTATACGCGAGGTTTTCGTAATTTGTTTAAAGGACATCCGAATATGGATAGTTTGATTGCTATGGGGACGAGCGCTGCTTTTCTCTATAGTGCCTATGCCTTTCTTCACGTTCTTGAAGGTCACGTTCATTTTGTACATCAGCTATATTTTGAGTCTGTAGCAACGATTATCACTTTGGTTTTGCTTGGGAAATATTTAGAGGCAGGCGCCAAAGGTCGGACTTCGCAGGCTATCAAAGAATTGATGCAGTTGGTTCCAAGCAAGGCGACTGTGATTCGGAATGGGCAAGTGATGGAAATTCCCACTGAGGATATTGTAGTTGGGGATATCGTTCGTGTGAAACCGGGTGATCGGATTCCGGTAGATGGTCAGGTCATCGCAGGTCAGACAACAGTAGACGAAGCCATGATGACAGGGGAGAGCATGCCTGTAGTCAAAGGAGTCGGTTCCAATGTGACTAGTGCTACCATCAATCAAACTGGAACAGTGGACTATCGTGCAGAGCGTGTGGGAGCGGATACTACATTAGCCCAAATTATTCATTTAGTTGAAGAGGCTCAGGGATCTAAAGCTCCGATTGCAGCTCTAGCAGACCAAATTGCTCAGTATTTTGTACCGACAGTTTTGGCTTTGGCTACTTTTGCAGCTTTGGCTTGGTATTTTATTGGTGGGCAGTCAGTTCCTTTTTCACTTTCCATTTTTATAGCGGTTTTGGTTATTGCTTGTCCCTGTGCTCTGGGCTTGGCTACACCAACGGCTATGATGGTCGGCATGGGAAAGGGTGCTGAAAATGGCATTCTGATTAAATCAGGGACAGCTTTAGAGGTTGCTCATCAAGTGAACACAGTCGTTCTAGATAAGACGGGAACAATCACTGAAGGCAGACCTCAACTAGTAGATATGGCTTTGTTTGATCGAGGAATGAATCGCCAAAAAATCTTACAATTAGTTGCGAGTGTCGAGCAAGCTAGTAATCATCCCTTGGCTAAAGCCCTTGTAGAAGCGGCACAAGCAGAGCAGTTAGAGTTAGAAGAGATTCAACATTTTGAGAATCTCTCAGGTCAAGGTTTGAAGGCACAAGTGGCTCAATATCAGCTTCTTATCGGTAACGAATCTCTACTCAACAATAAAAATGTGCCACTTGACCAAGCACAGAAAACTCTGGAGCTATTTGCTAAAAACGGGCAGACACCAATTCTTGTCGCCATTGATGGGAAACTTGCTGCGGTTATAGCAGTTGCTGATCAAATCAAAAATACGAGCAAGGCTGCAATTACGGCACTTCAAGCACGAAATATCAAAGTTGTTATGTTGACGGGTGATCGGCTTGAGACTGCCGAGAATATTGCCAAGCAGATTGGAGTGGATGAAGTTGTTGCTCAAGTTTTGCCACAGGATAAAGCGCAAGTGATTAAAGATTTTCAAGCTCAAGGACGTAAAGTAGCTATGGTTGGTGATGGCATTAATGATGCGCCAGCCTTAGCTCAATCCGACGTCGGAATTGCAATCGGTTCCGGGACGGATGTTGCCCTAGAGGCGGCTGATATTGTCCTTATGCACAGTGATCTTATGGATGTCAATCGTGCTCTGACCCTCAGTCAGGCAACGCTTCACAATATTAAGGAAAATCTCTTTTGGGCATTTGCCTATAATGTTTTTGGAATTCCTATCGCTATGGGAGTACTTACTTTTTGGGGTGGTCCCCTTCTTAATCCTATGATCGCAGGCTTAGCCATGAGTCTTAGCTCGGTTTCTGTCGTGACCAATGCCCTGCGACTTCGTTATACAAAATTATAAAGGAGAATTCAAATGAAACAAACCATTAAACTAGAAAATCTATCTTGTCAAAACTGTGTCAAACATGTGACTAAGCATTTTGAACAGTTAGCAGGTGTAAGTGAGGTAACTATTGACTTGGCAAGTCAAACTGCCCTGGTCGAAACAAGCCAGGCCCACTCTCTAAGTGACTACCAAACGGCACTTGCAAAAACAGTTTACAAGGCTTTGTCAGTGGACTAGTCGGATAAATTTGAACCTAATCAACCTCAAAAATGAAATAGGACATTTGTAAATGGCTCATCCTAATCCTTATCAATCAAATTTTTAAGTAAAAAATGATAAAACCGAGGTTTTTAAGCAAATTCTTTTCATAAATACTGAAAATCCTGTATAATACTTGATACAAAGGTAAGAAGTATATGTATAAAGTGATTGAAATGTATGGAGATACAGAACCGTGGTGGTTTTTTGAGGATTGGGAAAAGGACGTTGTTGCGACGCGAACATTTGAGAATTACTATGAAGCGCTCAAATATTATAAAACGATCTGGGTAAAATGGCAGAGTAAACTACCATTTTATCAAAGTCGTAGTGACTTGATGACGATCTTTTGGAATCCGAGTGACAAGCGATGGTGCGATGAGTGTAATGAATATTTGCAGCAATATTATTCGATTGCTTTACTAGAGGATGATCACCAAGTGGCTAAAAGTAAATTTCGTCCGGGTTATCAGAAACAAAATGCTAAGCAGCAAGTAAAGATATGCAAGTTGAAACGATGAAAGTCTACGTCAAGTAGGCTTTTTATTTTTGAAAACACCATCTAGCATATATAAATTATTGGAATTAAAAAATTGCTCTTTTTTATAATTTTTCCTTTATTTTACGAATAAGTAAGTGAAGTAAAAATCTGATTATTCTGTTGGAATAAGATAGAGAGGAGATTATGGTTCAAAAAATAGCTGAGGATCTGATAGCCAGAGCCCGCGCTCAACTAGCACAGGATATTTATTTTGTGCCTAAGAAAGACTGCTACGAGCTTTTTTTCCGAGTGGGAGATGAGCGAGTTTTTATTCGCAAGTATGACTTGGAGCAGATGGTTACGGTTATCGGGCATTTCAAATTTAAGGCGGGTATGAATGTAGGTGAGAAACGTCGCAGTCAGCTGGGGTCTTGTGATTATTTGGTAGATGGGCAGGTTACGTCACTTCGTCTGTCGACTGTGGGGGATTATCGTGGACTGGAGAGTTTGGTTATTCGACTTCTTCATGATGAAAGTCGAGAACTGCATTTCTGGTTTGATGAAATAGAGAACCTATCAAGTAAATGCAATAGGCGCGGCTTGTATCTTTTTTCGGGTCCTGTTGGAAGTGGCAAGACTACACTTATGCATGAGCTTGCTAAAAGACGCTTTGTAGGGCAACAAATCATGTCTATTGAAGATCCTGTTGAGCTTAAACAAGACAATATATTACAGCTTCAACTTAATGAAGCGATTGGCATGACCTATGATAACTTAATTAAGCTATCGCTTCGGCATCGTCCAGATTTGCTGATCATTGGAGAAATTCGCGATGCAGAAACTGCACGAGCAGTTATCAGAGCTAGCTTAACGGGTGTAACTGTTTTTTCAACGATTCACGCGAAGAGCGTCCCGGGAGTTTATGAGCGTCTGTTGGAGCTCGGTGTCAGGCAAGAAGAATTGAAAAATAGCTTGCAAGGAATATGTTATCAACGATTAATTGCGGGGGGAGGACTGGTAGATTTTGTCGAACGAAATTTTGAAATGCACCAAGCCACACGCTGGAATGCGCAAGTGGATTGCTTGGTTGCAGATGGACATCTCACTAAGGAAGGCGGACAAGCCGAAAAAATTGGCGACAGCTAAGCAAGAACAGGTCGTCGCTCTTTTCAATAATCTTTTTGCAAGTGGCTTTCATTTAGGAGAGATGATTTCCTTTTTGGAACGCAGTCGTCTCTTACCTAGCTCTGCTATTCAGATTATGCGGCAGGGACTTGAATTAGGGCAACCATTTTCTAGTATAATGGAAAATTTAGGTTTTTCTACCGCAGTTGTAACCCAACTCTCTTTGGCAGAGTTACATGGTAATGTAGGTTTGAGCTTGATCAAAATTGAAGATTATTTAAGCAATATTTCTAAGGTTCGCAAAAAATTAATTGAAGTGGCAACTTATCCTGTGATGCTCTTAGGCTTCCTCGTTCTTATCATGCTGGGCTTGAAGAATTATCTCCTGCCTCAACTTCAAAGTCAAAATTTAGCCACTCAGGTTATTAGTAACCTACCCAAGATATTTTTTAGTTTTGTATTGCTCGTTTTGGCGTTTATTGGAATTGGACTTTACTATTGGAAGAGATCATCGCATATGCTGATTTTCAGCATTTTGGCAAAAATATCCTTTATAAAAAAGTTTATCCAAAATTATTTAACAGCCTACTATGCACGAGAATGGGGAACGATGATTGGTCAGGGCTTAGAACTTAGTCAAATTTTTACTCTTATGAAAGAGCAACCTTCTTGCCTCTTTCGAGAGTTAGGAGCAGATTTGGAAAGGCGACTGATGCTAGGGCAATCATTTGCTCAATCTGTTCAATCTTATTCTTTTTTCCACAAAGAGTTATCTTTGATTATTGAATACGGTGAGGTTAAGTCAAAGTTAGGAAGCGAGCTAGAAATCTATGCTGAAAAGACTTGGGAGAATTTTTTTGCTCGTGTTAACAAAGCGATGAATATCATTCAGCCCCTCGTTTTTGTCTTTGTGGCGCTGATGATTGTATTACTTTATGCAGCAATGTTGCTGCCTATTTATCAAAATATGGAGGTTCATTTATGAAAAAATTATTTTTAACAATCAAAAAATCTACAGTTAAGGCTTTTACGTTAATAGAAATGTTAGTCGTCCTTCTCATTATCAGTGTACTTATGCTGCTCTTTGTACCAAATTTAACCAAACAAAAAGATGCGGTGACTGAAAAGGGAAATGCTGCTGTGGTTAAAGTTGTGGAAAGTCAAGCGGAGCTGTACGCTCTGGATCATCCAAATGATACAGTTACGGTTGCTAAACTTCAGATGGAAGGGAAAATTACAGACAGCCAAGCTAAGGCTTATAGAGCATACTATGCAAAAAATACTTCTGAAACACCTAATGTTGGCAGTTAAGGCCTTTACATTACTAGAGAGTTTACTGGTTTTAGTAGTAACGAGTACTCTTTTATTGCTTTTGTCGGGGACGATCACTTCAAGTTTTCAAACGGTGGAGGAACATTTGTTCTTTTTGGACTTTGAGCATGTCTATTCTGAAAGTCAAAAGCAGAGTTTAGCTGCTTATCAGCCTTTGGAATTATCAATTAATGAGAAAGAAATCTCAAATGGTGTGAGTAAAATTCGCTTACCCAAGGGAATTTCGACAAGTCCACAGACCTTGACTTTTGATAAGGGAGGAGGCAACTCTTCTTTAGGCAAGATTATCTTTCGGACTAGGACGAAAACAGTAGCCTATCAACTTTATATGGGAAATGGAAAATTTAAAAAAACAGAAAATTAAGGCTTATATTCTTCTCGAGGCCTTGGTGGCACTGGCAATTTTTGCCTTTATTGCAACGATTGTGCTGGAAAATATCCGGATAATGAGACAAAATCAGGCAATAACTATGAAACGTGAGGAAGTGCTGCGCGTGGCACATATGGCTTTGCAAACTCAAAAAGACACGCTTACTCTTAACGGAATTACTGTGCGAGTTGAAAAAAGCAACAATCAACTTATTGTTTATCAAGGGGAAAAAGAGGTGCTTTATGTGGAAAGACGTTAATGTGCGGGCTTTCAGCTTATTAGAGGCTTTGGTCGCTTTACTGGTTATTTCAGGGGGGCTTCTCTTGTTTCAGTCAATGAGTCAACTTTTGGCTGCTGATCTTCGGTATCAAACTCAACAGGAACAACGAGATTGGCTCCTGTTTGTAGATCAATTAGATAATGAACTATCACGCAGTCAATTTCAAAAGGTGGAGAATAACAAGATCTATGTTCACCAAGATGGGAAAGACATAGCTTTTGGGAAATCGAACAAAGATGATTTTCGTAAGAGCAATAGTGCAGGCCAGGGTTATCAGCCGATAATTTTTAGAATTAAACAGGCAACGATTCGTAAGGACAAGGACATGATTACGCTGAGTTTGGTTTTTGAGAAAGGGCTGGAAAGAAAGGTGGTCTATCGTGTGGAGGAAAACAGTTAAGGCAGGAGTGCTTCTTTACGCTCTTTTAATGATGGCAGTGTTTAGCTTGCTCTTGCAGTTTTATCTGAACCGTCAAGCAGCAACAGCTAAAATCTTACAGCAAAACCAAGAGCGACAAGAGGCGTTTGCGATGGCTCTGTTAGCTAAAGAGGGAAAAAATCAGCCGGTACAAACTTTTGATAAGGGAAAAGTCATTTCTAGTCAAAAGAAAGGGCAGCAAATCTTTCAAGTTCGGACTGAAAGTGGAACAACTTATGTTTACAACTTTACCTTAAATCAAGAACTAAAATCAGATTCATCTATGAAATCAACTCAAACAGATAGCCAAAAGGAGTAGATTTTGGTATCATAGGGATATGAATTTTGAAAAAATTGAACAAGCTTACGCCTTGTTATTAGAAAATATCCAAAATCTCCAGAATATATTGGGGACAAGCTTTTATGATGCTCTGATTGAACAAAATGGGCTTTATCTGAATCCAAATTCTAATGCCAGCTTTGTCGATAAGAATAATCAAAAATTGCGACAATTAGCTCTCAGCAAGGAAGAATGGCGCAGAAGTTTTCAATTTCTTTTAATCAAAGCCAATCAAACCGAGCCTCTGCAAGCCAATCATCAGTTTACACCGGATGCTATCGGTTTTCTCTTGGTCTTTATTTTGGAAGAATTGACAGTCGACCAAGAACTAGATCTTTTAGAATTTGGAAGCGGTACAGGAAATCTAGCTGAGACCATTCTTAACCATAGTAAGAAGAAAATTGATTATCTGGGTCTAGAGTTGGATGATCTTTTGATTGATCTATCAGCTAGCATTGCAGATGTCATGGATAGTCAAGCCCACTTTATTCAAGGGGATGCAGTTCGTCCACAAGTTTTGAAAGAGAGCGACGTTATTATCAGCGATTTACCTGTTGGTTATTATCCAGATGATGTGATTGCTCGTCGTTTTGAAGTGGCAAGTAGGGATGAGCATAGCTACGCTCATCATCTTATGATGGAGCAGTCATTCAAATATCTGAAAAAGGATGGCTATGCGATTTTTCTTGCTCCTAATGATCTCTTAACAAGTCCCCAGAGTGACTTGCTCAAAGCATGGCTGAATCAACGTGCCCAGTTGGTGGCAATGATTGCCTTGCCTGAGAATCTCTTTGCCTCAAGTAAACAGGCTAAATCTATTTTTGTTCTGCAAAAGCAACAGGAACAAGCAATTGAAACTTTTGTCTACCCTCTGTCTAACCTTCAGGATAAAGAGGAAATTCTCAAATTTAGCCAAAGTTTTCAAAATTGGCTTCAAAATTAGTGAAATTCACACAAAATTTTGATATACTGGTTCTATGAAAACGCTTAGAAGAGGTAAATTTATGTCAAAAACAATCGCAATCAACGCTGGAAGTTCTAGTCTGAAATGGCAGCTTTATCAAATGCCAGAGGAAAAAGTAGTGGCTAAAGGCTTGATTGAGCGGATCGGATTGAAAGATTCTATTTCCACGGTTAAATATGGAGATAAGAAACATCAGCTGGTGTTGGATATTTTAGATCATGTGCAAGCTGTAAAGATCTTGTTAAATGACTTGATTGAACTGGGTATCATCTCAGACTTCAACGAGATTACAGGCGTTGGACACCGTGTTGTTGCAGGTGGTGAGAGTTTTAAGGAGTCAACCTTAGTGGATGATGAGGCTTTGGCAGAAATCGAAAAATTATCTGAGTTGGCACCTTTGCACAATCCAGCTAATGCGGCAGGTATCCGCGCTTTTAAAGAGATTTTGCCTGATATTACTTCAGTCGCGGTTTTTGATACTGCTTTCCATACGACCATGCAACCGGCGACTTATCTCTACCCAATTCCTGTTAAGTACTATGAGGATTACAAGGTTCGGAAGTATGGTGCACATGGGACCAGTCATTACTATGTAGCACAAGAAGCGGCTAAGTTGCTTGGAAGACCACTCAGTGAGTTAAAGTTAATTACGGCTCATATCGGAAACGGGGTTTCTATTACCGCTAATTATCATGGTGAGTCAGTCGACACCTCTATGGGCTTCACGCCGCTGGCAGGTCCAATGATGGGAACACGTTCTGGAGATATTGATCCAGCTATTATTCCTTACCTGATCCAACAAGATCCTGAACTCAAAGATGCAGCAGATGTCATCAATATGCTGAATAAGCAATCTGGTTTGCTAGGGGTGTCGGGAATTTCTAGCGATATGCGGGATATTGAAGATGGTCTTCAGGAACAGAATCCAAAAGCAGTGCTAGCTTACAATATGTTTATTGATCGTATTAAGAAATTTATCGGACAGTATTTGGCTGTTTTAAATGGTGCAGATGCGATCGTCTTTACGGCTGGTATGGGCGAAAATGGCTACTTGATGCGAAACGACGTTATTCAAGGCTTGTCTTGGTTCGGTATTGAGCTGGATCTCACAAAGAATGTCTTTGGCGCAACAGGTGATATTTCCACACCAGAGTCCAAAGTGAGAGTGTTAGTCATTCCGACAGATGAAGAGCTGGTTATTGCTCGCGATGTGGAACGTTTGAAAGCTTAATGAGGGCGGTTTACCGCTCTTTTTGTTAAAAAGTTTTTAACAAGTTAGTAGGAAGAATGAGGTCATAATGTTAGAGAGATTAAAATGGTTTGGGGTCGCTGTAGGAGTTTTTGCCCTTATTTTCGCAGGACAGGTAGGTTTGCTATTTCCTAAGTGGTGGGGAAATAATATGCTAGTCATGTCGGTAGCTTTTGTTTACATGCTTTTCATAGTTAGTCTTCTTATTTGGCTGGGGCAAAAATTGAACTTGATTGGCAAATCCTTTGCTCCTATTCGCAAACATTTGCCTAAGATCTTTCTTAGTTATGGTTGCATTTGGCTAACAAATCTATTGGGGGTTCTAGTTTTAAATATGGAAGGGGCGGCAACGACAAGTAATCAAGGAGCAATCAATGATTTGATAAGCCGACTTCCGTTACCTTTGACCTTTGTAATGATTGTTTTGCTAGCTCCGATTGGAGAGGAATTGCTCTGTCGAGGGGTCATTCCGCGGTTGTTGTTTAAAGATTATGAAATTTTTGGTTATATTGCGGGAGCAGCTTTCTTTGCCTTTCTTCATCATCCGACCAATGTGGGGAGCTGGCTTATCTATGGTGGTATGAGTGCTGTTATCACAACTTTGGCTTATAAAACAAAAAGTCTTGAAACTTCAATGGGCTTGCATTTTATGATCAATGGCATTTCTTTTTTATTAATGGTTCTTCTTTCACCTTTGCTGCATTAAAGATTGGTGCAATAGATAAAGTGTGGTAAAATAGGGTAGTGAGACCAATCACTATCTTTAAGATAGATGACGGGACACGAGAGTGTTCCTTTTTTGCTAGATAGGTGCAGATATGACAAATGAAACATTTAGAAGTTTATTACAAAGTGAGAAAACAGGGCTGTGCGCAATTATCAATGTAACGCCCGATTCTTTTTCTGACGGTGGAAAATTTGACACGGTGGAAACCGCTCTGGCGCAAGCACGACGAGTGATAGAGCAAGGGGCGGTCATGCTGGATATTGGTGGCGAATCAACGCGCCCAGGCAGCCACTATGTCGATATTGAGGAGGAGATTGCGCGTGTAGTGCCTGTAATCGAAGCCATTCGGCGCGAGAGTCAGATAGCGATTTCCGTTGATACGTGGAAATCTCAGGTGGCAGAGGCCGCCCTTCAAGCAGGGGCAAATATGGTCAATGACATCACGGGTTTTCTGGGGGATCCCGATATGGCGGCAGTCGTGAAAGACCATGCTGCGGCCGCTGTTCTCATGTTCAACCCTGTCATGGCTCGCCCTCGGCACGCAAGCTCAAAAATCTTTCCGACCTTTGGCTTTGAACCTGTTTTTTCAGAGGTGGATTTGAGCCACTTTGAAAAATTGGATATTGTCTCACTCATGTGGGTATATTTTGAAAAATCCTTGGAGCGGGCGGAAAAGGCTGGTCTTGCAAAGGAGCAAATCATGGTGGATCCGGGCATCGGCTTTGGTTTGACCAGTCGGGAAAACTTTCTGCTTTTACAGGCTTTAGACGGCATTCACGAGGCTGGTTTTCCGATTTTTCTGGGAGTGTCGCGCAAGCGTTTCATTGTCAATCTCTTGGCGGAAAACGGTTTTGAGGTCAATCCTGAAACGGCAGAAGGCTTCCGCAATCGAGATGTTGCCTCGGCTCACCTGACCAGCATCGCGGCTAGTCGCGGTGTTGAAATCCTGCGGGTTCACGATGTGCTGAGCCACAAAATGGCAGCAGAAATCGGTGACGCCATTCGCTTGGCAGAAAAAACAGAAGATTTGAATTTGGGACAATACAAATAGTATGAAAAAAGAAGAAAAGCCAGGTTTGGACTGGCTGCTAGACTATCGAGCTGCCCAACCGAATTTTGGATTGGAGCGCATGGAAAAGATATTGGCTTTAAGAGGCAATCCGCATTTGAAGCTGTCCGTCATTCATCTGGCGGGGACAAACGGCAAGGGGTCAACTATTGCTTATTTGCGCCAGCTCTTGAAGACAAGCGGGCTGCGCGTGGGAACCTTCACCTCGCCCTACTTGGTCAGCTACAATGAGCAGATTGCCATTGACGGGCTTGCCATTTCCAACCAAGACTTAAATGTGCTGCTCCTGACTTATCAAGAGTTATTTGAGCAAGACGGAGACGATCCGAGCTTACAGGGAGCGACCGAGTTTGAGATCATGACGGCCTTGGCTTATGATTATTTTGCGCAGAAGAAAGTCGATGTCGCCTTGATTGAGGTCGGTATGGGCGGGCTTCTGGACAGCACCAATGTCTGCCAGCCAGAGCTTACGGCAATCACGACTATTGGCCTTGACCACACGGCGCTTTTGGGTTCTACTTTGGCGGCAATAGCAGAGCAGAAAGCAGGTATTATCAAGGAAAACGTGCCTGTGGTGACAGGCAAACTTCCAGCAGAGGCCTTGACGGTTGTGGAGAGAATAGCGCAAGAAAAATCAGCGCAGCTTTTGTCCTATGGGCAGGCTTATCAGTCCGCTTGGCAGGCGAGTCTGCCACAAGGAGAGCGCTTTTGTTTTAGTAATGAAACGAGAAAAAAGGAGCTTTTTGAGACGCCGCTGTTGGGCTTGCATCAGGTGGACAATGCTGCTTTAGCCTTGGAATTGTGCGACCAATATTGTCGTTTGAAAAAGCTGTCCTTGCTGACAAAGAGTCAAGTGCAGGAGGCCTTATCAGCCACAACTTGGGCGGGGCGTATGGAGAGAATTTGTCCCAAGCCCTTGATATTTCTAGACGGCGCTCACAATCCACAGGCTATGGAAACTTTGCTTGCGACCTTGAAAGAGCGCTACGGGGATTTTCATAAGCAGGTCTTGTTTACCTGCATTGAGACCAAGGCGGTAGATGAGATGCTGGCTCAATTAAGGCAGCTTAAAGGCAGCCAGCTGACCTTGACCTCTTTTTCGGACGCACGAGCCATTTCCCGCCAAAAAATGCAGCAACTGGCTGAAAAAGAATCCTTGCCCTATAAGGATTGGCAAGCATTTTTAGAAGAATATCTGGGGCAGGAACAGCCCAAGGCAGAAGTGCTGGTGATTACGGGGTCGCTCTATTTCTTGGCGCAGGTCAGACACTTTTTGCTAACAAAATTAGAAGATAAACAGGAGTAGGTATGGACACGAAAAAAATTGAAGCAGCAGTGAAGATGATTATTGAGGCTGTTGGGGAGGATGAAAATCGTGAGGGCTTGCAGGAGACGCCCGAACGGATTGCCAAGATGTATGAGGAGATTTTCTCGGGGCTGGGTCAGACGGCAGAGGAGCACTTGGCTAAGTCCTTTGAAATCGTTGATAATAATCTGGTAGTTGAAAAGGATATTTTCTTTCACTCTATGTGCGAGCATCATTTCCTACCTTTTTATGGCAAGGTGCACATCGCTTATGTGCCCAATGGGCGCGTGGCTGGCTTGTCAAAATTAGCACGGACGGTGGAGGTTTATGCCAAAAAACCACAAATCCAAGAGCGATTGACAGTGGAAATTGCGGACGCCTTGATGACCTATCTTGGAGCGCAAGGAGCCTTAGTCTGGGTAGAGGCCGAGCACATGTGCATGAATATGCGCGGTGTGAGAAAGCCAGGAACGGAGACGGTGACTACGGCTGCGCGAGGAATTTTAGCGACGGATAAAGACTTGAAAAATGAAGCCTACAGAATGATGAACCGCTAGGCCAGAGCAGAAAGGAGAATCATGGACCAGCTAAGGATTAAAAATTTGGAAGTGTATGCCTATCATGGTCTTTTTGGAGCAGAAAAAGAGCTGGGGCAACGCTTTGTCTTTGATGTCATCTTGGACTACGATATGACCAAGGCAGCACGGACGCGGGATTTGACGGCTTCAATTCACTATGGTGAGCTAGCGCAGCACTTGACCCACTGGTGTCAGGCCAGCAAGGAAGATTTGATTGAGACCTTGGCTCATAGTTTGATTGAGCAGATTTTTCAGACCTATCCCTTGGTTCGGCGGGTAAGTCTAGAGGTCAAAAAGCCCTGGGCGCCTATTCCTCTGCCCTTGGACACTTGCTCGGTGAAGCTAGAGCGGACCAAACGCCATGCTTTTATTGGTTTGGGAAGCAATCAAGGCAAGAAAGCTGAGAATTTGGATGCAGCTCTGGAAAAAATCCAAAAGCAAGGCATTGAGCTTTTGCAGACCTCCAGCCGAATTGAGACCGAGCCTTGGGGTGGCGTTGAGCAGGAGAATTTTCTCAATCAGGTAGCTGAAATTGAGACCTGGCTGACACCGCAGGAGCTGCTAGAAACTATGCTTGCTATTGAGGCAGACCTGGGACGGGTTCGCGACATCAAGTGGGGGCCGCGTATCATAGATCTTGATGTCCTCTATATTGAGCAGGAGAAGATTTATAGTCCGGACCTCATCGTGCCCCACCCTTATGTGGCTGAGCGGGCGTTCGTCCTTGAGTCCTTGGCTGAAATCGCTCCCCACTTTATTGATCCTAGAAATGGCAAAAGCATGCGGCAGCTGCTTGCGGGGGTGAAAAGAAACCTAAGTTAAAACTTTAGCCCACCTTTTCAAAGCTACGATCTTTAAAGTTTTAAATCATATCATCATTATTATTTATACCCATAATGAAGGAGATTAGTGAGGAAAAATAATATGCGATACACAAAAGATATCCTTCTTGATTATATAAACGATCATAGTGAAGATTTTAATGAAGGAATCATTACTATTGACTTAGCAAATCGTTTAAACATGCAACGAAGTAATGTTTCAGCACTATTAAATACGCTAACTCGTGAAGGAAAACTCTTAAAAGAAGAGACGAGACCAGTTAAATATTGGCTAGCAAGTGAAAAACAACAGGAGCTTTCAGCATTTAAGTATTTGGTTGGGAATGATAATATTTTAAAAAATATAGTCAGTCTCTCTAAAGCAAGCTTGGTTTATCCAGAACACAGACTCGCTAGTTTAATTGTGGGAAGCAGTGGTACAGGTAAAAGTTATCTGGCACAACTAATGTATCGCTTTGCAACAGAAGAAGGCATCCTTTCTGGAAAGGAAAAATTTAAGAAAATAAACTGCCGCCACTTAATTCTCTCAGATAAAAAAACTGCGGCGACTCAGCTGAGTGACTTGTTAAATCAGGCTAGTAAAGATTTTGTATTTATTGATCATTTAGAAGTATTAGATCTTGAAGCAAGAGATATTGTTTTAAGTAAAATTGATCAACAAAATCGTATCTTTTCCCTTGTTTGTGCTATGGATTATGAAGCAGACAATGGACTTTATGATTTTATAACTTCTAAATTTCCTGTAGTATTAAAGTTACCTAGCTTATCTGAACGCTCTTTATCTGAGCGCTTAGAGTTGATTACTCATTTTTTCAAAAATGAAGCTGCACGTTTGGGAAAAGATATTCACTTAAATGCTGAAATCCTTCGTGATTTATTGCTTTATAACTGTGAGAATAACATTAAGGAGTTAAAGAAAGATATTCGCATTGCTTGTGCTACAGCTTACTTGAGAGATTTTGAGGTAAAAACTAAAAATTTAACCCTTTATCTGCAGGATTTTACAGCGAATGTGCGAAAGGGCTTTATTTTTTATCCAGATTTTAGAGATGAAATTGAGCATCTTATCTCACAAAAATTTAATTATACTTTTACAGCGGAAGGACTATCACAGTCAGAGACAAGTAAGCGATACGATAAATCTATCTATCAAGTAATAGACGATCGAGTTCTCTCTCTTCGAAATGAAGGACGATCAAAAAATGAGGTTCATACGATTGTTTCCGAAGAATTAGACGAGCAGTTTAAGGAAATAGGTAAGAAAAACAACTTGGATAAAAATGCTCTTATTAAGGTTGTTGGAGAAGAGTTTGTCACTGAAACTGAAAAGTTTATACAACAATGTGAAATTTTGCTCAATCAAAAGTACTCTACTGATTTGCTTTCTGCCATAGTGTTGCACCTTTGGGCAGCAGTCGAAAGAAAATTTGAAACTCCCCTTCCCACATTGGCGGCGTCTCAGTCTGTAACAGACTATCCTGAACTGTGGCAATTAGCTTGTTCTTTTATCTCGTATTTGAATCAAACATTCGCTTGGCAATTAAGAGAGGATGAGGCTAACAGCCTGACTTTATTGATTGCACAATTTTACGAAAAAGAAAAAAGTTCAAATACGGTTCAAGTTTTGATCGCTATGCATGGTAATGCTACGGCAACTTCTATCTCAAGAGTCGTAACTTCTTTGATTAGAACAAGTTCTATTTATGCTTATGACTTAAATTTAGACAAGGATCTAAGAGTTGTCTATGAAGAATTAAAATTTCAGATATTAAATATTGAGCAAGGGAAAGGAATTCTTCTTTTATACGATATGGGCTCAATAAAGACAATGGCAGAGACCATTAGTCAGGAAACAGGAATTCAAATTAAAGCAATTGAGATTCCAGTTACACTTGTTGCATTGGAATCTGTTCGCATGATTGATGGATCGGTCTCTCTTAAGGAACTTCACCAAAATGTAACTGCTTTGATTGAGCAAGGTTTTCATTTTAATACACACTTATATAATAGAGCAACTCATCACCAAGTTATCCTAACTCTATGCGTGTCTGGTAAAGGTGCTGCACTTTCTATGAAAGATTATATTGATAAAAACTTGGATACAACAAACTTGGATATCATACCAATGGCTGGGAGTGACAAAATATATTTAAGAAAGAAGATTAAAGAGATTAGTCAACTTCATAAAATTATTGCTATTGTAGGGACTTACAATCCCAAAATAAACGGGTATCGATTTATTTCAGCCAGTCAGCTTTACGGTTCTTCAACTGAACAATTAGCTCAATTATTTTACAAAGACAAAGTAATGTCCGAGGGAAGTATGGATTATTCTGAGATTTATAAATATTTGAAAGAACAACAACCTTCTATAAATATTTCTAGGGTAAAAGAAGTTTTACCAAGGGTTGTGAGAAAAATAAAAAAACTTGAAGAAGGCTTTACACAATCTCAAGAAGTGGGTTTATTTGTACATATGGCTTGTTTGATTAGCCACTTACAACAAGGAAGGTCTTACCCAGAATTACCTAATGTTGATACCATTATTGCAAAACATAAACGCTTGTATCATCAATTACGAGAGATTTGCTTTGAAATTGAGTGCGAATTTGAAATTGAAATTCCTGAAGCAGAATATGCGAGCATGATCCGAACAATTAAAGAAATTTAATTAAAAAAAGAAGTGTTTAATTGTTTTGCTAGTGTATAAATTTTCTAACCGATTTTGTGGCGATAAATTCCCAATCTAGATTTAACCTACTTAATTTTTGAATAAATCATGGACACTGTATAAATTATTTTATCAGTGTTTATTTTTTCTCTTTTTAAAAAACAAATCATATTTGGATTTTTATTTATAATGAATTATACTTTGGATAAATTAGATAAAAATAATGGAGGAAACATTATGACTAGAATTATGTTAGCTTGTAATGCTGGAATGTCTACCAGTATGTTGGTAACAAAAATGCAAAGTAGCGCTCAAACCTCTTATGCTGATCAAGAGCTTGAAATATTTGCAGTTCCTACTGCTTTGGCAGATCAAGAGGTCAATTCTAAAAAGATTGACATTATTCTTTTAGGACCACAAGTGAAATTTCTTTTGTCAGACTTCAAAGAAAAGTATGAACCAAAAGGTATTAAGGTAGATGTTATTAATATGCAAGACTACGGCATGATGCGTGGTGACAAAGTATTGGCTACGGCATTGGAACTTTTGAGTTAAAACATAAAGGAGGTTGCATTATGGATGAAAGCAATCTGGAATCAATTATGGGACTGATCATGCATGGGGGTGATGCGAAAGGGAAAGCCATAGAAGCCATAAAAGCTGCCAAGGGACGAAATTTTGAACTTGCAGAGAAAAAATTACAAGAAGCAAACCAATCTCTTTTACTCGCACACCAGTCTCAAACAGAACAACTTGCAAAAGAAGCGGCAGGTCAAGGGATTTCGGTAAGTCTCCTGATGGTTCATGGACAAGATCACTTAATGAATGCTATTACATTTATTGATTTGGCAAAAGAAGTAGTTGATGTTTACAGAGAGCTAACGAGAGTGGAAGGAGAAGTGAATGGAAAAAATTAGAAAAAAATTTCTCTGGGGAAATTCCGTTTCAAGTATGCAAACAGAAGGCGGTTGGAATGAAGGTGGGAAAGGATTATCTGTTTATGATATTCGTCCTGCGAGTGAAAACACTTCGGATTGGCATTTTGCAAATGATAACTATCACCACTATGAGGAGGACTTTGACTTAATAAAAGATTTGGGAATGAATTGTTATCGAATCCAGACATCTTGGAGTAGAATTGTACCGGACGGTGATGGAGAGTTTAACGAAGAAGGAATAAACTACTACCATGCTGTTATTGATGCATTGTTAGCTCGTGGTATTGAGCCAATGATTTGCCTTTATCATTTTGATATGCCTCTTTCTTTGGCAGAACGTTATAATGGTTTTGTTGCCAAAGAGGTGAAAGATGCTTTTATCAGATATGGGAAAAAGGTTGTTGACGAATTTTCTAATAAAGTAAAATATTGGATCACTTTTAATGAGCAAAATCTTTATCATTCTGCCGAAGCCTTTAATATTTCTGGCTATTTGAAAGGTGAACGTTCTGAAGATGATTTGTATAAAATCATTCATAATGTGATGGTATGCCATGCTGCGATTACAAATTATGTTCATGAAACAAGCAGTGATTGTCAAATAGGGGGAATGCTAGCTTATTCAGAGGTCTATCCAGCAACTTGCAATCCTAGAGATATTCTAGCAGCAAGAAAGATTGATGAGTTTTTAAATTATACACTCTTGGATGCTTATACAGGGAAGGGCTATTCACAAGAAATGATGTCCTATGTTGCATCTAAAGGGATAGAAATGAATGTTTTAGACGGTGAGATGGAAATAATAGGGTCTCAATACAGCGATTTTATTTCCTTTAGTTATTATGCTTCTTCTGCCGTTTCTGCTGAAAAGATCAATTTTGAAACAGATTCTCCTAATTATTTTAACCAAATAGGTCATCAAATAAATCCATTTATTCCTTCAACCGAGTGGGGTTGGCAAATTGATCCGCTGGGATTAAGAGATGTTCTTAATAAGATGTACCAACGTTATCGAGTTCCCTTGTTTATTTTAGAAAATGGAATTGGTGTTCGCGAAAGTTGGGATGGAGAAACACCGATTCAAGATGATTATCGAATTAACTATCACCAAGAGCATTTGAAAGCGATGTACAAGGCCATGGAATGCGATGGAGTGGAGGTTATTGGATATTTGGGCTGGGGTTTAATTGATATTCTTAGCTCACAAGGGGATATGGAAAAACGATATGGACTCGTATATGTTAACAGAGGGAACCATGATTTAAGAGATATGAAACGTATTCCCAAAAAAAGTTATTATTGGTTTAAAGAAGTTATCCGTTCAAACGGAAGCAATATAAGGAGGTCAAATTTATGAGCCAAAATCAGTCATTTTTAGACAAATTTACAGAGATTTCTGCCAGAGTTGGGAATCAAGTTCATCTTAGAAGCCTTCGTGATGCATTTTCAACAATAATGCCCATGTTTATTTTAGCTGGGCTAGCAGTTCTTGTTAATAATGTTATTTTCCCTTGGTTTTTAACAGGGGATACGTTAACAAAATTTCAGGTTTTTGGTAATGTCATTGTCAACGGTACCTTGAATGTTTCTAGTATTTTGATAGCTGCAACGATTGCCTATTGTCTATCTAAAAACAAAAATTTTGAAAATCCGATCTCAACAGTTCCTGTTGCTTTAGCCACGCTCATTGTTATGATGGCGATAAAGATTACAGTAACTCCAATCGATGCCAAAGAAGCTGTAACTGTTTCTGGTGTTCTTTCCTATACAAATTTAGGAACGCAAGGAATGTTTGCGGGGATTATCGTTGGTTTATTGGCTACAGAACTTTATATGTTTCTAGCAAAATTAAAATTCTTACAAATCAATCTGGGAGAAAATATTCCTCCTGCAGTTGGGCGCAGTTTTAGTGTTATGCTACCAACTATGATTACTTTATCCATTTTTGCTATTGTTTCTGCTGTATTGGCTAGTGTATTTAATACAGATTTAATTTCCATTATTTCTGCCATTATTCAAGAACCATTGAGACGAGTTAATACCTCTTTATTGGGCTTTATCCTTATTTATTCAACAGGGAATTTCCTATTTACTCTGGGTATTCACCAAACAGTTATTAATGGGTCATTGCTGGATCCGCTGCTTTTAGTTAATATGAACGAAAATATGGCAGCAGTTAATGCTGGAGAAGTTCCAAAACATATTATAAATAGTAATTTTGTGACTGTATATACTCAAATGGGTGGTACAGGTGGCACTATCGCCTTAATTCTTGCAGTATTATTGTTTATTAAATTTAAACCTTACCGAGAAGTGGCAAAATTAGGTGCAGCTCCTGGGATTTTTGAAATCAATGAACCGATTATTTTTGGATTGCCGATTGTGTTTAACATTCCAATGATGATACCATTTGTGTTATCTCCAGTTATCGGAGCTCTGATTGGTTATTTTGCAACTTTTATTGGTTTTGTTCAACCATTATCCGTTTACATTCCATGGACAACACCGCCTATTATTAGTGGATATTTAGCTAGTGCTGGAGATTTGAAAGTTGTATTTGTTCAAATTATCATTATTATTGCTACCACTGCTTTCTATATTCCATTTTTGAAGATTTCTGAACGTGTTGCGCTAAAACAAATGGAAACAAAGTAAAAGCTGAAATCTAATATGATCAATAAGTAAAGCGAGAAAAGATTTGATTAGTTTTCTGGTCAGATCTTTTCTTTTTTAGTCTGAAAAAAATCTGAACTTCCTATTGTATAGTAAATCTATAAACATTAGAAATGAGGATTTTAGTATGGAACATTTAATAAAGTTAAAAAATGTTTGCAAGAAGCGCGGTGGTAAAAAGATTTTACAAAATATCACTTTCACTGCTAAAGGTGGCCGCATTACTGCCTTTTTGGGTCCAAATGGTGCAGGTAAAAGTTCAACTTTGAGAATTTTATTGGGGCTTGACCGGGCTAATTCTGGGGAAGCCAGCTTTGATGATAAGGAATATCGAACTCTTTCTCAACCTTTATTGCTAGTAGGTGCTTCTTTTGACGGGCTTGCTGGTCTACCTACGCGGAAAGTCTATCATCATCTTCAAATCATTGCAGCCAGCAATGGAATTACAAAATCTCGTATTGATGAGGTGCTAGAACTTACAGGAATTCCTCATAAGTCAAGGGCTCGGTTGGGAGATTTGTCCTTAGGTGAAGGGCAACGTTTAGGCTTAGCGGTAGCTTTGCTCGGCGATCCTCAATTTTTGGTTTTGGATGAGCCAACTAATGGACTAGATCCCAGCGGTATCAAGTGGTTTCGCAAATTTATTCGTCAGCAGGCTGACCAAGGAAAGACAGTTTTGTTATCTTCGCACATCCTCTCGGAAATCGAAATGATAGCAGATGATTTAGTCCTAATCAACCATGGAAAAATTATTGAACAAGGCCAAATGACAGATGTGATGCAAGGTGTAGACACTCTAGAAGAGCTCTTCTTTAATATGACAGAGGAGGCTTTATCATGAGAGGACAGATAAACTTGCTGAAATCTGAGTGGTTAAAATTAAAAACAAGTACCGCCTTGAGAAATACTTGGTTACTTGTTCTAATAGTTGTTCCAATTTTTTCTTACCTCGAAGGTCGCCAATATTTATCCCTTGGTTTAGATGCTAGCCCTGCTACAAATCCACAGTTGCTAGCTCCGATTGCTCCTTTGGATTATTTGGGGTTGTCGGCAACAGGTCTCAGTACAATGGTGCTTACCATATTTGCCGGCTTTATCGGAGGAATGGAATTTCAGGGTCATCAATTACGAACAAGTCTTTTAACATGTAATCATCGTCTGCAATTCTTTTGTGGGAAAGTTATGACAGTTAGTTTAACTTTGTTGAGTTTATCTTTTTTGTCAACTTATTTTAGTTATATAGCCATGCACCTAGCTTTGGGAAAAGAAGGGTTAAATCCTATTTTCCTCAATACAGCCGCTTGGGAGCATATTTTCTTCAGGGTGTTGGCCTTGAGTATGATAGGGATTTTAGCTTTCTTATTAGGATTTTTGGCTCGAACCATGCTGCTTCCTCTTATCTTTTTAGTCCCTCAAATTTATAACCTTGGGGATTATTTGGCACAGCATACTGCTTTTGGCAATTATCTTCCAGTGGCGGCGACTAATTTTCTTCTTGCAGAACCTTATTCCTTTTATCGTGAAAATCATTTAAAAGGATTAACTATTTTATTGATTTGGCTCTTAACCGCAGCTTTATTCGCTTATGTTCGCTTTTCCAGAAATGACTTGGGAGGACACTATTGATGAAGAAATTACTATGCAGCGAATGGATAAAATTTCGTAGTGATTACATGAGTGTAGGTTTGGCAATTATTTTTGTCGTTCTTCTTCCTTTTTTGATGCTAAGTTTAGATGATGTCAAAAATGTTGGGTTAGAAAAGAGAGTAATGAGTGAATTGTTACATGCTCTCTACTTGGCGCAAATAGCTATCATTATTTTTGCGTCATTTCATTTTGGTCAGGAATTTGTTAAATCTTCTTTTCGAACGAATTGTTTAGCGGTACCTAAGCGCAAAAAATGGCTACTAGCTAAATTCATCTTTTTCTTTTTGCTCCTCTTCTTTCTTTATTTTCTTGCTTTACTGCTCTGCCTTTTGCTTATTATCTTTTATTTTAAATTGAATTTGACCATGCCTCTTTTGCTCAATGTTGGCAGGCAAGTCATTCCAGCACTTATAAGCAATTTTGTTTTTGCCTTTTTAGCCGCAGGGCTGACTCTCATTTTTCAGTCTTGGAGGGTGGCTACTGCTATCCTATTTCCCCTGCTATTAGGTCTCAGTCACTTGCTGCTTACTTTTTTTAGAGAAGCGAAATATCTGCCGGATTTAGCAACTCTTTCTTTATTTGATTATAAGGAAGTTGCTGAGAAGATTGAACTGAGTGGTCTGGGTATCCAAGTCCTCTGGCTTTGCTTGATTGTAGGCTCTGCCATTTTCCTAACTTTAAAAAGAGATGTGCGCTGAAAGGAATATGTTATAATGAAAAGCATGAAGACACATACTATTTTAGTCGTTGACGATGATGAAAGTATTTTGAAGTTGGTAAGAAATATTCTAGAGCGTGAGAGTTATCTAGTAACTACGCGAAATAGCGTGAGTGGTCTAGAGCTTGCTGATTTCGTCGGCTATGACCTTATTTTACTAGATGTCATGATGGAGCCAATCAATGGTTTCGAGCTTTGTTCCTATATCAGACCTCATGTAAGCAAGCCAATTATTTTTTTAACAGCTAAGGAATTGGAAGAAGATAAAGTTGAGGGACTTTATTGTGGCGCTGATGATTATATTGTTAAGCCTTTTTCAGCTAAGGAGTTGTCAGCACGCATTAAAGCGCATATTAGGCGTGAAGAGCGATATCAAGAACAACAAATAACCGAAGGGAACTGCTTGTTCTATCCTGAACGATATGAGCTCGTCTGCTACGGAAAAAATTTGAAGTTATCTGAGCGTGAGTTTAAGTTGTTAAAACTATTGGCATCTCATCCTCAGCAAGTTTTTACTGTTGAAGGTCTGTATCAACTACTCTATCCTGAGAGTTCGGAGACTCAGCTCCGTTCTATTTCAGAGTATATCTATCAAGTTCGACAAAAGTTTAAACAAGAAAATCTACGCGTGATTGCAACAGTGAGAGGAGTTGGATATAGATGGCTGTTAGAACCATTCGCTTCAGGGGATTAGTTTGGAAAACGACTTTAAAAATTGTAGGTTGTTATACTTTTATTTTTGGTTTTATTGGTTTTGACATTTCTCAATTTACCACCTCAAACAAAGATTTCTCTTTTTACCGCCTTCTTTTTTGGATAGGAGGATTACTTCTTGTCACCTTTTATCAAATTTATCGCTTGTTGAAAGAGATAGATAGAGAAATCCAGCTGCTATCTAGCAAAAATCTAGCAAAATCAGAGCAAAGTTTACATTTTAAAATTAAAGAATTTTTGCTAACCTATCAAGATTTGTGGGCAACCAGAAAAGAAGTGGAGTCCTTGTTAGCGCGTGAGCAAAAAAGAAATGCTGATTTGGTTCTACAGCTGTCAGCTACTTCCCATGACTTGAAAACACCTCTGACTGTTATCCAAGGCAATGCAGAGCTCCTTGGCATGGAGACTTTGCCCGACCAGCAGGCAGAATATGTGGCAGAAATTCTAAAAGCTAGCCAGAAGATGTCGAGTTATTGTGCTTCTCTGATTGATTATAGCAAGACATTTAAAGTAGAAAAAGAAACTTTTGACGAGGTAAGTTTGCAATCTTTTTATGACCAGCTTAAAGAGGAGGTTTCTCTCTATGACAAAGAGGGCAAAGTAGTGATTAATTGCCAAGTTCATGAAGAATTAAAAATGCAGGCTCATTTGGATTATCTGAAGCGAGCACTCTTAAATATTATCTTAAATGCACTTGACTATGCGTCACAAAAGGTTACGGTTCGCATTATTAAGCGAGAGAAGCAGTTAGTTTTTTCTATTTGGAATGATGGGCTCCCTTTTTCGCAAGAACTTTTAAATAATGCCGACCGGCTGTTTTACCAGAGTGATAAAAGTCGTAATTCGGATAAGTCCCATTATGGCATTGGTCTTGCTTTTTCTAAACAGGTGGCGCTTTTGCATGATGGAAATCTCAAACTTTTCAATCCGTCAACAGATGGTGCGTGTGTAGAGTTAAGTATAAAAAATTAAGAAGCCTTTTGGCTTCTTAATTTTTTAATATTTCTTTATCAAATCCACCGTAGAGCGGTCCAGTTTTTTAACCAGCGCTTGTAGGAAGGCTTGGGCTTGCAGGAAATCGTCCATAGCGTAAAGGGTTTGGTGGGAGTGGATATAGCGAGCGCAGACGCCGATTGTTGTTGAAGGGACACCGCCATTTTTGAGGTGAGCCACACCAGCGTCTGTTCCGCCTTTTGCGCAGTAATATTGATATTTGATACCCGCTTCTTCGGCTGTGGTCAAGAGGAAGTCTTTCATGTTTGGCAGCATGAGATGACCTGGGTCAAAGAAACGCAGCAAGGTTCCCTCACCGATCGCGCCTTGGTCGCCATAGACGTCCCCAGCTGGTGAACAGTCGACTGCAAAGAAAAGTTCGGGGTCAAACTTGGTTGTAGAGGTATGAGCGCCGCGCAGCCCCACTTCTTCTTGAACGGTCGCGCCAGCATAGAGGTCGCTGCCTAGCTCAGTACCTGAGATATGTTGCAAAAGCTCACTAACCATAAGCACGCCGTAGCGATTGTCCCAAGCCTTGGAGATGACATTCTTACCATTAGCCGTCAAAATAGCGGAGCTTTCAGGGACAATCACATCGCCTGGCCGTACGCCGTAGCTTTCGGCTTCAGCCTTGTCGCTAAAGCCGCCGTCAAAGACAATGTCGCTGACAGCAGGAAGACTTGGCGCACCGCCTTTGCCACGAGTCAAATGTGGCGGTACAGAGCCAGAGATGACAGGGATTTCTTGACCTGCGCATGTGAAGAGCTTGAAACGCTGACTGCTGACGCTGAGCGGGTTCCAGCCGCCGATTTCAACGACGCGAAGCGTGCCGTCAGGCTTGATTTGGCTGACCATAAAGCCGACCTCATCCATGTGCGCCGCCACCATGATCCGAGGAGCATTTGCCTCTTTAGAATGTCTGACCCCAAAGAGGCTGCCCAGCCCGTCGGTCACCAGCTCATCTACATGAGGGGTGATTTTTTCTCGCAGATAATCGCGCACAGGCGCTTCATGACCAGAAATCGCTGAAATTTCCGTCACTTCCTTGATTTTTGAAAATAATTCTGTCATAAAAGTACCTTCTTTCTGCCCCTATTTTACCATTTTTTGCAGGAAAATAGAATAGAGAAAATAAATTGTTAATATAGTTTGGCGCTGGCTGGCTTTTGTGTTAAAATATTCTCATGAAAGCTAAAAAGATTATTTTAACGACGACAGTGCTTTTGGGCGCGGGGGCTCTGGCTTATGGAGCCAACAAATTGGTGCAAGAGCAGAGACGATTGGCAGACCGCGAGGAGATTGTTCAAGTGGTTCGCGACTTTTTTGCGGATATGGGCGAGATTGCCACGGTCTATGTGCAGCTCTATGAGTCAAGCGACGAGCGCTTGGTTGGCGGCGTGGTTTTTGAGGATGAGCGGCATTTCACCTTCCTTTATGAAAATGGCGAGCTGTCTTACGAGGAGGCGCGAGGATGATTGCTCCTAAGAATTTTGAGGAACTTGCTTCTTTGCTGGAGAAATCTGGTAGGCAAGTGCTCTTTTTTTCTGCGGAATGGTGCGGCGATTGTCGCTACATCAAGCCCTTCTTGCCAGAGATTGAGGCAGAAAATCCAGAATTTACCTTTATTTTGGTGGATAGAGATGCCTTTATCGATTTGACGAAGAAATGGGATATTTTCGGCATTCCTAGTCTTATCCTGCTGGAAAATGGGCAAGAAATCGGACGCTTTGTCAGCAAAAATCGAAAAAACAAGGCTGAAATTCAAGCCTTTTTAGAAAAAATGAAATGAGGAAAAAGATGATTTTTACATATAATAAAGAGTTTGTGGGCGATGTGCTCATGGTTATCGTGGCAGACAGCGGAGCGGCTAAGTTGGCTGCGGAGCGCAAAGGAAATGTAGCTCGCATTTACCGTCTGGACAATGCAGAAACAGTCGCTTGGAATATTTTTGAGGTATCAAATTGGCTGGAAATTGAAGGGCGCGGTCAAGTGATGCTGACAGATGAACAGGTGGCTAGCCTCAATCAAGCCTTGGCTCAAGCTGGCTTTTCGGAAAAATTGGTCAATGACACCGAGCCAAAATTTGTCGTGGGTGAGATTGTCGAGATGAAGGCTCATCCAGATAGCGACCACCTCAACATTTGCCAAGTGAAGGTGGCGGCAGATAAGGTGCTACAAATCGTCGCTGGCGCACCTAATGCACGCGTGGGGCTCAAAACCATTGTGGCGCTTCCAGGTGCTATGATGCCTAAGGGCAATCTGATTTTTCCGGGCGAGCTACGCGGTGAAAAGAGCTTTGGCATGATGTGCAGTCCGCGCGAATTGCAACTGCCTAACGCTCCTCAAAAACGCGGTATCATCGAACTCTCAGCCGCAGCAACCGTCGGCACCCCCTTTGATGCCGATAAACATTGGGGTAAATAAATTTTATTTTAAGTGATCGAAAAGGTCACTTTTTTAAATAATTTCTCAAAAATGCTTGACCTTCCCCTTAGGGCATAGTGTAAACTGATCTTGTAAGGAGGTTTCAGATGTATACAATCAAACAAGCTGCGCAGCTTGCCGGCGTTTCAATCAAGACTTTACGGCACTATGATAAAATTGGACTTTTGGTCCCTCATAAGGATGAAAATGCCTATCGGTATTATAGTGATGCAGATTTAGAGCGATTGCAACTAGTTCTGTTTTACAAACTTCTAGGCTTTTCATTGGCAGAAATTTCGCACTTATTATCAAGTTCTGATGAAGATCTCTTGCCTCATTTAGAGAAACAGTTGAGTTTATTAGAGCAGGAAAGTGGGCGTTTGGCCACTCTGATTCATACTTTACAAAAAACAATTCAAGCACAAAAAGGAGAAATTTTAATGACAATAGAAGAAAAATTTCAAGGATTTACTTACAAAGATCATAAGGCTTATCAAGACCAAGCGATCGCTACTTACGGCTCAGAAGTGATTGAAGAAGCTCAGGCACGTCAGGCGGGGAAAGAAGATGAAGTGACAGCGGCTTTCAACTTCATCTTTCAGACATTTGCAGAGCAAAAAGAAGCAGGCTTGTCAGTAGAAGCGGTTGAGAATCAAAAGTTAGCACAAGACTTGCACGACTTGATTAACACTTATGGTTTTGATTGCTCACTGGAAGTTTTTGGTGCAATCGGTCATGGTTATGTTGAAAATCCAGAATTTCGCAAGAATCTCGATAAATTCGGTCAAGATGTAACCCAGTACGTATCTGATTCGATCCAAGTTTATGTAACTTCTGCAAAATAATAATCAAAAATTCTATTTTTTCCTCCTTGCCTACGAATAGATAGATAGGAGGTAAATGAAATGTATAATAAAGTAATTGCAATCGGGCGCTTGACAGCGACCCCAGAACTTCAAAAAACGGCAAATGACAAGAGTGTCGCTCGCGCTACATTAGCGGTAAATCGCAAGTATAAGGATGCAAATGGTGAACGTGAAGCAGATTTCTTGTCTCTGGTCATCTGGGGCAAGTTAGCTGAAACGCTAGCCAGTTATGCGACCAAGGGGAGTCTTCTTTCCATTGAGGGGGAGATTCGTACTCGTCGTTATGAAAAAGATGGACAAAATCGCTATGTGACAGAAGTCTTGGTCAACGGCTTCCAGCTTTTGGAAAGCCGTGCCCAGCGTGCTCTACGTGAGAATAACGCAGGTGCCGATCTAGCGGATCTCGTTTTAGAAGAGGAAGAATTACCCTTTTGATTAAGTAAGAGAGGCTGGGACAATAGTTCTCAGCCTCTAAAATTAATTCGGATTATCTGCAAGACACGGTAGCCGCGTCAGAGATCCTTACGCTAAACGCTCACTCAATCTTCGTGAGCTTCCTGCTTCAGGTCTCTTCCTTTTTTCAAGTCATTCATCGAATGCCTTGAAGCTTTGTTCGTCTTTACAGACTCCGCACAACCCTAATAGGCATCGCGGGGGTGGGACAACGAACTATTCCTTTACAGGAAGTAGTTCTGTCCCACTCCCTTTCGTTTTCTTTTTTAATCTATTTTGGAAAATGGTATAATGAATATATATGCTATTTATCGAGAACGAAGCTATGAAGGGAGTTCATCATGATTCCAGAAATGATTTTTAGTGATATTGATGGGACTTTGATTACGGAGGATCTGGTCATTAGTCCACGAACACAGACAGCGATTCGAGCACAGGCAGCTCGAGGAACTCTTTTTATACCAGTTTCGGCTCGGATGCCGGCGGCGATTAAGCCGATTGTAGATGTATTAGGAATTTCTTATCCGATTATTTCCTACAATGGGGCGCTTGTGCAGGATCATTTGGGTAAGACAGTGGCTTCAAAGACCTTGTCTGGAGCGGTAGCAGCTACTATTTGTCAGTATCTAGAACAAAATTGGTCGGACGTAGCCTGGAATGTCTATACTTTTGAAAAATGGTATTCAGAGGATCGTAGAAATTATTGGATTCATCGTGAAGAAGAGGTTGTGAATTTACAGTCAAGTCAGATAAAGGCTGAGCAGGTGAATCAGATAGATCAAGTGCATAAACTTCTCTTGATGGGTGAGCCTGAGATCATGGATCATTTAGAACCTCGGCTCAAAGAGGTGTTTCCAGAACTATCCATCGCTAAATCACTCCCCTATTATATAGAGGTAATGGCTCAAGGGATCGAAAAGGGGCAGGCGGTGCGCGACTTGGTCGCTTATTATCAAAAAGATTTGGCTAAAACTATGGCCTTTGGGGATAATTTTAATGATGTGGCTATGTTAAAAACGGTTAAGGAAGGTTATGTAATGGGCAATGCTCCTTTAGGGGTTAAGGAACAATTTGAGCATCTCACAGCAGATCACAACCATGATGGGATTGCTTTGGTATTAGAGGAGTTGATGTAATGTCTTATCGAAAAACGGTTTTTTGGATGCTCATTGGACTGGTTTTCTTTGCGATTGTGGTCATTTTTATTCGTGGAGCTTATTTGCCGATTTTCCCTCGACAATTACGAGTTGGTGCAACTTATATGACCATGAACAACGATTTTTACAAAAACCTCAATCGTGAACTGGAGAAAAATTTAAGTCAAAGAGGGGACGAATTGATTGTTCGAGACCCAGAGCTTGATGAATACAAACAAAGCCAGCAGATTGATGCTTTTGTCAGAGATAAGGTCAATGTCATTGTTATCAATCCCGTTACTAGTGACAGTAAAATGGTCATCAAGTCACTAAAAGCCGCTAAAAAAGCAGGAATAAAGATCATCGCAGTAGATACCTCCTTTGCTGAAAAGGGAATAGCAGATACAACCATTTTGTCAGATAACTATCGTGCAGGGGTTTTGATTGCCAAAGACATGATGAAGCGGCGGACAAGCGCAAATATTTTACTCCTTGAACATGCGACAGCCTTATCTGCTGTTGACCGGATAAGGGGATTTCGAGAAACGATAGAAGGGGTTCCGGGCTATCATATTGTTTCTAGGCGAGATACGCTGGGACAAACCGAAGAAAGTATGGCGCAGGTTAAGCAAGTTCTTAGTCAAGGAACTACTTTTGATGTTGTTATGTCCTTAAATGACCGTTCGGCTCTAGGAGCTTTGGCAGCCATCAAGGAGGCTTCTCTGCCTAATAAAGTTCTTATTTATGGAGTAGATGGCTCCCCTGACATTAAGGCTCTTCTGGCAACGACAGGTGATATTCAAGCGACCGTAGCTCAGTCTCCTCAAGAAATGGGAGAAAAATCAGCTGAGGTCATTCAAATGATTCGTCAAGGGAAAGGCTACAAAAAGGAGTACCTCACACCGGTTACCTTGCTTGATAAGGGGAACATTGCTAACTATGAAATAGGAGGTTGGCAATAATGAAGGTATCCAACAGTGTACGCTACAGTCGTATTATCTTAATGGTTATTAACCTCTTTGCCTTAGTCTATACGGCAGCACTTTATCTTTTTTCAAGTCAGTATATCGTAGCGCGTGGCTTTAGTCACCGACTTTTGGAACGCCTAGCTACGATTCCGAGTGAACCACAACAATTATTTATTTTATCGCTTTTGCTGTATGGTATTTTACTTTTAGTGATGTATTACCGCAGTAATCATCCAAATCAGTTTTCGATTTTTGATAGCATTTCTTTGTTAGAGATTTTTTTAACTTTTCTCATCTTGAATGTTCTCCATTTCTCTTACAATGGGCTTCTTTTGCTGGTTTTTGCAGATATTTTTTACGGATCACAGGAATTTCACAGTAAGCGTGATAAGCGGTATTGGGTCGCCTTCATCGGTTTAAGCTTTGGAGTGTTGCTCTTGACTGATTATGGAATTTTATCACTCATTTGGGCACTTCCTTCTCTTGAAACTTATGTTAGTTTTTATCCTGAAAATTTACGCGTACCGATTCTTTTTTTCAAAAATTTTTTGACCTCTCTTAATATTATTGTTTTTATCGCTTCGCTACTTTTTTATCTTATGCAGACCATTACGGAACGTCATCGAATTGAAGAAGAATTACTCCTTGCTGCGCGAACCAATACGGAGCTAAATAGTTATCTTGCCTTGTCAGAAAAAATTGCTGAAGATCGGGAGCGTAAGCGGATTGCAAGAGAAATCCATGATACACTAGGACATGCCTTGACAGGCATTTCTGCGGGGATTGATGCTGTGCAGGTTTTGGTGGATATTGATGCCAAACAAGCTAAGGAACAACTGAAAAATATTTCTGGAGTTGTTCGTGAGGGGATTCAAGATGTGCGTGGCTCACTTCAGAAACTTCGACCAGGTGCTTTGGAAAATCAAACTTTTAAAGAAGCACTAAACAAGCTCCTTTCGGAATATGAAAATATTTCTAGCTTAACGATTGACCTTGACTATGGATGGGATGATGTGGACTTGGATATTATGCAGGAAGATGTGATTTTTCGTGTAATTCAGGAGTCACTGACCAATTCGGTTCGTCACGGGCACGCAGATCAAATTTTTCTAGCTTGTCGGATAGAGCAGGATCATCTGTCTATGACGATTCAAGATAATGGAATCGGCTTTGAAAAATTGGATTATGGCTATGGACTTAAGCAGATGCAAGAACGTTTGGCGATTATCGGAGGAAATGTCTGCTTTGAAAACCGAGCGGGATTTTACACAGAAATTCGTTTACCCAAGAACAACTAATGAAGCTATTAAATATGAGGAGTAAACCATGATCAAAGTTTTAATTGCTGATGACCAAGCACTCATTCGGGAATCTTTGCAAATTATCCTTTCCGCTCACCAAGATATTGAGGTAGTAGGGACAGTTGGAGACGGAGAGGAAGTTCTTGATTTTCTTAAAAGCAGCCTACCAGACATCATCATTATGGATATTCGGATGCCGCGGCTTGACGGTGTATTGTGTACAAAAAGTGTCAAAGAAAAGTATCCAAATGTTAAGATTATCATTTTGACGACTTTTGATGACGATGATTTTATTTTCTCTGCACTCAAGTATGGAGCTTCAGGTTATATTTTAAAAGGAGCCTCAACTGAAGAATTGTATCAGGCTATCTTGACCGTTCATAAGGGCGGAGCCATGATTAATCCCAATATTGCCACTAAAGTTTTCAAGCTCTTTTCGCAAATGGCTCAGTCTAATTTTGCGATATCGGTGGAGGAAAATCAGGTAGATGACCTCAGTCAAACTGAGTGGCGGATTATCCAGCAGGTTGGCTTCGGTATTTCTAATAAGGAAATTGCTGCGCGCCTCTTTTTGTCGGAGGGGACAATTCGTAATTATTTGTCAGCTATTTTGTCTAAATTGGACTTGCGCGATCGGACTCAATTAGCAATTTGGGCAGTGCAAACAGGTGTGACAAGGCGAGATTTTAGTGAAGGTGACAAATTGTGAGAGGAAAAGAACTAAAAGCAGGGCTGGCTTGCCTAGTGATTTTACTAGCTCTGTCCGCTTTTTGGCTGTGGCGAAAAGGGCAGCCGAAGATGATTCGTCTAGGTATTTATGCAGGTTCTAGTTGGTCTGTGCCTAACAGTCGTTCTAATCGGGTTTTAGAGCATGCGATCCAGCGTTTTGAAAAAAGTCATCCAAATGTGAAAATTAGTTATGAAACAGGAATTCCGAAAGAAAATTATTCAAATTGGCTGGCGGATCGTGTAGTTAAGGGTGAGCAGCCAGATATTTTTATGGTACCTGAGGAGGATTTTTCTCTCCTTGCTAATAGTCATGCTCTCCTTCCCCTAGATGATCTGCTTGAACATTCTTCCAAGGATTTTTATGGAGCTGCTCTGGCCGCTGGGACTTACCAAGGGCACTCCTATGCCTTACCATTTGAGAGCAATCCTGTGATGATGTGTGTCAATAAGGATCTTTTAGAAAAAAATGGGATTCCCGTGCCTCAAGCTGGCTGGACTCTGGACGATTTTTATCGGCTCAGCCAGCAATTGACTAAGGACACCAATGGCGATGGAGTATTGGATCAATATGGAAGTACAGACTACACCTGGCAAGAGGCTTTAGTTGCATATGGGGGAAGTCTACTCAAGAATGGACACCTCATGCTTGACAGTCCAGAAATGCGTCGCAGTCGTACTTTTGTCAGTCGATTAACGCAGCTGAATCAAAAATATCAAGTCAACTCAAAGGATTTTGATGAAGGAAAGGTTGCTTTCTATCCCATGACCTTGGCTCAATATCGTACTTACAAACCTTATCCCTATCATATTAGCAAGTATTCTAGTTTTTCTTGGACTTGTATTCCTATGCCTAGTGATAAGGCTGGTAGCAATGCAACACAGGTTTCAACTTCGCTTTTTGCAATATCTAGCAGGGCGAATCATTTAGCAGAAGTGAAAGAGTTTTTGAAACTTCTCTGCTTGGACGAAAAAACTCAAGGTGAATTGTTTGAAAAATCTCAAGGGATGTCTGTTTTACCTAGCGTTATGAAAAGCCCAGCAACCAGTAACTTACTAAAAGCAGATGATTTTGGTGCCGACTCTCTAACTGCTGAAAGGCTTGACGCTATGATGACGGGGGCTGTGTCAAGTATTCAAGCGGGTCTTTCATCGCAGGAGTTAGAGCAAATCAATTATCTCATCAATGAAAGTTTGACGTATCCTACCAGTGATACTAGTCTGAGTGAAATCCAAAAGAAAATTGAAGAAGAGCCTGGGACAAAATAATTCTCAGCCACAAAAAAAGCTAGAGCTTCCCAATTGCGGAACTCTAGCTTTTTAATTTTGAGTCGTTCTCTTATTGTATTTTAGGAGGTTATTGGCCATAAGTACCAATCCCATGTCAATTCTCACTTGACGCTTCCCTCTCAGATTACATCTCTTGTAACCCAAACAAGCCTTTATCTGCCCAAAGACAGGTTCCACATCAATCTTGCGTTGAGCGAAAATCTGTCTACCTTGGGGAGATAAAAGCGCCTGACATTCTTTAG
>NZ_KB904377.1 GCF_000380065.1 Streptococcus massiliensis DSM 18628
CGAAGATACAATTTCTTCTGTAAACCCTATCTTTCAGACTGTTTTTAAGACTTTTTTGAAAGAGAGGGACAAGATTATCAATGCTTTGGAACTTCCCTACTCAAATGCTAAGCTAGAGGCCACTAACAACCTTATCAAGGTTATCAAGCGCAACGCTTTCGGCTTTCGGAACTTTGACAACTTTAAAACTAGAATTCTCATCGCTTTAAATATCAAAAAGGAGAGAACCAATTCGGTTCTCTCCAGATCTTAGCTGACATCAACCCACTACAGTTGACAAAGAGCCAAATATCAAAAAGGAGAGAACCAATTCGGTTCTCTCCAGGGTATGACTTTGCGTTAACCCACTACAGTTGACAAAGAGCCAACATAACTACTATCCCACTAATTACGGAATAGTAGTTGTTGACGCTTCTTTTACGTTTCGTAATCGAACTTAAATCACTGCTCTGCTGGTACCAACTGGTTGGCTTTTTCTACATAACATAATTTCATAGAAAATATATATCACTTATTTTAATCTCTTCTAAATAAATCTCTGGTATAGACTTTTTCCTTTACATCATCTAGAGTAGCATCAAAGCGATTCGCAACAATTACCTGACTCAGATTTTTAAACTTGTCAAGATCATTAATTACATGACTTCCGAAAAAGGTTACCCCGTCCTCAAGCGTTGGTTCATAAATAATAATTGTCACACCTTTAGATTTTAGTCGCTTCATAACTCCTTGAATAGAAGATTGCCTAAAATTATCAGAATCGCTCTTCATAGTCAGTCGGTAAACTCCCACTACGACTTCGTGTTCCTTGGTTGGCTCATACGAATCATTTCCTTTATAAGCACCTGCAAGCTCCAAAATACGATCAGCAATATAATCTTTTCTCGTTCGATTACTTTGCACAATCGCTGTCATCATATCCTGAGGGACATCAGAATAATTAGCCAGTAGCTGTTTTGTATCTTTCGGGAGACAATAACCACCGTAGCCAAAAGAAGGATTATTATAATGAGTGCCTATACGCGGATCTAAACAAACTCCATTAATAATGGCTTGAGTATCTAAATGTTTCATCTCTGAGTAGGTATCCAGCTCATTAAAATACGAAACGCGTAAAGCAAGATATGTATTAGCAAATAATTTTACTGCTTCTGCTTCCGTAAACCCCATATAGAGAGTATCTATTTCGTTTTTCAATGCGCCTTCTTGTAAAAGTTTCGCAAAAACTTCAGCCGCATTTACCAAATAATCATCCGTCATGTCTGTTCCAAGTATAATTCGACTAGGATAAAGGTTATCATAAAGAGCCTTAGATTCACGCAGAAACTCTGGGCTGAACAAAATGTTCTTAGCTTGGTACTTTTCACGAACGGATTGAGTATAGCCTACAGGGACTGTGCTTTTAATGACCATAATGGCCTGTGAATTATATTCTAATACTTGCTCAATGACAGATTCCACTGCAGAAGTATCAAAAAAATTTTTTTGCGGATCATAATTTGTCGGAGCAGCAATTACAACAAAATCTGCATCTTTGTAGGCTAATTGAGCATCTAAAGTTGCTACCAAATCTAACTTTTCTTCTGCAAGATATTTTTCGATACAGTCATCTTGAATAGGAGAAATTTTATTATTAATCAATTCCACCTTTTCAGGAATAATATCTACTGCTGTAACCTGATGATGCTGCGATAACAAAACTGCAATTGACAACCCAACGTAACCTGTACCTGCTACTGCTATTTTCATATTCTTTTCCTTTCCCTTAAAAAATTATTCTATTGTTTTATTCATTTTTATCCATATGAATATAGAGGCACCCCCTAAAAATATATACGCAATTGTCATTGCTACTCCACTCATTTCAATGCTGGGTGCTAATAATAAAGCAATGGTATAAATAACAAAAGTAAATATCAAAATAATAGTGTTATATGGAAACTTTGATTTTGCGTCAATAGGATTTCTTAAAAGTAAATATATAGAATTGGGTAATATTGAAAAAATTGTGAGTTTCACAATCGTCATACTCTTTATATAGTTATGATTCAATAGTATAATTAAAATATATTTTCCAAATATAGTTACAAATAAAATAGCTAATATACTTATTCCAACATAAATATATCCTAAAATTTTAATTTTCTGATTTACTTCTTTCTCTGTATTATCGAACTTACTTCGACTGACTAAAGGAAGCAATATTGTTCCCACTAATCCAAAAAAAGGAGTAATGAGCGAATTTATAGAAATAGCTGCCGAAAAATACCCTACTTGTTCTGCACCAAATTTACCTCCAATGACCATTAAGGGAACTAAATTGAAGGCAAAAAGGACAAATTCCCCAGGTACACGAGGCCAAGAATAGGTCCACAATTCCTTAATCTCTAAACATGATTTAGATAATAGACCAAAATGAAGCTTATTTTTGTAAAAAATAACAATCACCTCACTTAACCCGTATACCACAAGAATAATTCCCCAAGTAAAATGAATATTAAACAAATCAAGTCGAAATAAAATAGTAGGTACAATTAAAAATATTTGCATAATAATATTTATAATTGCATATCTTACAAAATTATTTATTCCCCTATAGTATGAAAAAGAATATGCAATCAGAGCACTTCCAAATGAATACAAAAGACTTGGGATCATGTAGTTTCTAAATGATGTATCAGCAAAAATTAAATAAGATAATTCATTCCTCCATATAATAGATACTAGGGATATTAGTACTGAAACTACTAGTATAATTCCTAAAGAAGAAACTAAATACTTTTTTAATAATAAATTTGATTTTTTTGCTAAGGCTTCTGAAATATACTTAGGTATTGTAATTCCCATAGCCATCAACATGACAAAAGTTATAACAGAAATCTGTCTTTTTAGCAAATTATAAATTCCGAAGTCACTGACAGAATATTGGTTACTGATAATTTTATTTAAAACAAAAGATAACACCATTACTACAATCTGGCCCAAAAATGTGATAAATAAATCTTTATAAAAACCCTCAGAAATTTTCTTTCGGTAATCTTTTTTCATACACTACCGCCTTTTATAAATAAATCTGACTTGATATGAAATATACAAATATACATAAAATAATATAAAAACAAGAAAATAGGTGGAATAGATCCATGGAGATGTTATAAAATAGTAATAGTAATAATATAAAGCAGCCAAAAATACTTGTGCAAATAAATTAACTGAAGAAGTTCTTAGTAACAAATTAAATAAGTAATAAGTAAAGATACCTAATATTATAAAAATTACTAAAGAAAAGATTGCACCGTAATCCTCAATTAAAGGTCTAAACTGAGTATAAACATTCGTACTTGAACCAGAAATCAAATCATAAACACCTTGTTTTTTCTCAGACCATCCTAATCTTGAAGAAATAGCTAAAAATGTCTGACTACCAAATCCATAATCTGACCAGTTCCAACCAAATTGCTGAAACCAAATATCAAAGCCCTGTATGTGACCAAAAGCATAAATTGATAACTTGTTTGTAATAACTTGAAATAAATTTTCACTTGTCTTACCAATTCTGAGAATAAAACTGAAATAAAACAAAGCATACAAAAATGCAGTAATAAAAGCAGAGGATATGATCTTCTTCAATCCAATTATTGGAAGCGACTTATAACGAACAATATAGGATATATACCAACCTATAAAAAATAATAATATAAAAGAAACCACAGCAAGTTTAGCTGATGTCAATAACATAGAAAACAGGGCTGGAAAAAAACTCAAATAACAAATCAGTTGTTCTTTCTTTCGACTAGCATAAACGACACTGTATCCTGAACAAAGAGCCGGCAAGTAAATAAACGTATTCAAAATTTGAGAAATAATAGAATTTTCTGCCTCTCCACCTGAGTAGCGTGAAACTGCTGCATTATGACTCACACTTTGTAAAGCACTAAAATTTGTAAAAATATCAACTCCCACTCCTTTGTTCTTCATATTATAAAAGACACTAAAAAAACCTAAAAGGATAATTAATAATAAAAGGAACCACGGTATAGTAGGAAGAGATATTGGTTCAATATTTTCTTTTTTATGCTTAGGAAAAGCAACAGCTACAAGTAGAAATAAACATACAACTAAAAGGAGCCATATCACTCCCGAATATGGAAAGTAAAATCGATTATGTAAAAATAAAACACTTCCTAGAACAAATCCTATCCAAAGCACTGCAAATAGCCCTGCTGGTTCCATGAATCGTATTCTAAAAATTAACATTAGTAAAATACATACTAATATTAGAAACAGTGTAAACCCCAACTCTTATTTCCCCTCCACTTTATTCTGACAATAATTTTCATAATAGTAAATAATTGCTTTCTTGTACTCCTGAGAAATATTTCCTTTAAATAGACCAACTGAACCGTCCTCTTTATGAAGACATGAAAAATATTTTGTATAAAAAATTCTAATTCCCTTGGAACGGGCACGCTTAGCAAGAATTCCTTCTTCACCAAAAAGAAATACTTTCTCATCAAAAACATCTCTTAATTGCTTAATTGATTCCCTAGTAAATACTATAAAAGCCCCATGAGGTTGAAATATTTGAATTTGTTTTTTTGAACTTGTAAAAAATCTAAAAGTCTCTCGAACAATTTTATTAATACCAATACCCAAAGTCAGAAAAAACTTTTTATTTTTTTTATACCCTTTATAGATAAGCCAATCTGAAATTTTATTATCGTAAATTATCATAGGATTCTGGTTATTCCCCCTTAATGTGATTAACTCACCGCAATAAATATTTCCCTGCTCTAATTGACTTGTATCAAAATTTTGAACAATAATATCAGCATTTGAAATAACCAGATGCTCAAATCTAAAATTTTCTAGCGCATAACGAACACCCACATTATTTCCAAAACTATACCCTTTATTTGGGATATTTAAAAATTCACAATTATTGGAAAGGGCAATATTTTTAATAATTTCCATACTATCATCATCAAAAAAACTGTTAACAACAATAATTTTATAATTTTTAACTCTATCATTAACTGAATCAATAAAATCTTGTAAATCTTCGTAATTCCTATAGGTTAAAACTACAAAAATATTTTTTATTACCTTTTGATTTTTATCCATTCTTCCCTTCTCTCATCATATCTTTTAATCATTACAGCCGGAATTCCAGCAATCATAGAATTTTTTGGAAAAGATTTAGTAACCACTGAATGGGCTCCTACAATCGTATTATCTCCCAAAGAAACCCCCGGAAGAATAGTTACTTTCTCACCTATCCAACAATTATCTCCAATCTGAACACCTTTAACTATTAAGGGTTGGTCTCTGTAGCTAGCCTTTAATGATAAATCAACACCATGATTTTCTGAAGTAATTAATACATCGCTGGCAATCAAAGTATCTTTGCCAATTTGGACAGTATCTGCACATAGGATAGAACATCGATTACACATCGAAACATTTTCTTTTATAATTAATAATGGGTTATAGTGACAACCTCCAAATTCCTCTATAAAGGTAAACCTGCAATCATTTCCTATACTCAAATTGTTGGATATATTAAAATATTTGAAGGAATTTATTTGTGTTCGCTTCCCAATAATAATTTTTTTAACGCCTTGTTTCAAAAACACCAAAAATAGAATAGGATTATTCATAAAAGAAAAAAATACTCGTATTTTCTTTTTAATATATGCCAAATACATACTTTTCTCCTTAAATTAAGCCTCAAGAATCTTTAAAATTTTATCATTATTTCCCCAAACGGCTTTTGAATCATATTTTCTATCAGGAAAAACTCCATACTCTAATTTAATACTATAATGATTTTCTTTTATAAATCTTTCTACTCTATCTGCTAATTTTTCTGGTCTTCCAGAACATGCATTTATGATTCCAGTAACCTCATCTTGTGAGACAATAGCATTAATTTGTTTACAAAAATCAGAATAATCAATGAAATCCCATTGATTCTGTCCTAGAGTGAAAGGAAAGGTTTTATCACCTTTCATTTCTGCAGCAGTTATCTTCGAGAAGATAGACGAACCAAAACTTGAATTCCCTACAATATAATACGCCCGAATCCACTGATAAACCACCTGATGCTCATTACAAATTAGTTTTACTGCATTTCTCAAGGCGTCTTTGGCAATACCATACATACTTAATGGCCATGTAGCAGTATCTTCGCCTATACTTCCTTCATAAAAACCAACTTCATGCATTGTTCCTAAAACTGCAATCTGTTTCACTCCACCTAATACCATTCTCTCAATAAAACGATAATGTTTTGGTAGATCTAATAAATGGCTGGCATCATTATGTACAAATCCATTTCTCCAAGCCATATGAAGAAGTATATCTGGTTTCTCAAGTGAGTCATACGGATCTAATAAATCAAATATATCACATTTTACAGAAATAGCACGTTCGTCTACATTCTCAGTAGAAAAATCTGCAGCAACCACGCTATGTCCAAAATCTAATAATTGTTTCACAACCCCCTGGCCAAGGTAACCATTTGCTCCTGTAACTAATATTTTCATTTAATCACCCACTATTCTTTATCCCTTATTGTTGACACAAACTTCATTCCTAATTTCTCGGCTATTTTTTTCACAGGTTTCCTCATCCGCTTAGGTAACATAAATTTCACCTTCGATCTCATCATAATTTTCAAATACTGATATTCACTCAGAACTTCTCTCTTAATATGTAATGGCATCCCAAGTTCTTGAAAATACGCTACAGTACTTGGAATATATTTTCCTTGGACAACTCCATGCTTTAAATTTAATATATTTCGTTCGTCAAATACACAACCTTCAAGTGGTTTGTCTGACTTCCCTTGCGCTTTTTTTACTTGATTAAATTCAAAGATCCACGCATTATAATTTTCTTTCCCTACCAATTCCTCTAAAAAGCTTCTTTCCCATATTGCAGCCTGTAGACTAACCCCATAATCATCTGATTCTGGGATAACATGTAGATAATCATAATTCTTGTATAGCGGGTCACTATTTTTAACTGCACGAGACATATTTGTCAATTTAAAATAACGGAGATCATTATCTCTAATTAATTCTAAAGTAGTAGCTATTAACTTATTATCTATTTTCTTTCCAACAAAAAAATCTTCCAATAACAAACATATGTACTGTGCCGTTGTATTGGCTAGTGCTATCTGGACTTTTTTGCTCCATTCTGCATCACTTCCTGCATGCAAAACTGTGACATCCTCATATGCAACCTCTTCTACATTATTAACGAAATAGGTTTTATATGGCCTGTCTTCCCAAAAATGATTATATAAATTCATACAATCATCCCACAAATCCTTGTAACCATCAAAACCAATAAATACTATATCTAAGTCTTCTCTTTTCATGCGCACTCCAATAAACAAACTACTATTTTAGCCTAAATACCTTTATAATACCCCAATAACCTATATGAAATAAGCTTCTGGCAATACTTAATTTTTCAATTTTCCTATATAAAATCCAATGATACTTAATTACTTTAAACTTATTTCTTGACAATGACCCTGAACGAACTCGATACTGCATTAGGACTTCATCCAATCCATAAATGTACTCTGTTTTTTTAAGCATCTTTAACCAGAGAGCGTCATCGTTTCCCTTAGGTATATTAGGTACTTCAAATTTTCCTAATATCTCTACATTATACATAACTGTCGAATTTCCAACCGGACAATCTAATAAAATTCGATTATAATCTATTCTAGGAATGGTAGTAACTGTTCTATCAAGTAATCTTCCTGAATCAGAAATCTGTTCATAGGATGTACAAGAAAAAGGGATGTTATTCTCCTTCATAAAAGTTAATTGTTTCTCCAATTTATCTGGAGACCACAAATCATCTGAATCTAAAAAAGCAATAAAATTACCTGTAGATAGATCTATAGCTTTTGTTCGTGCTATTGCTGCCCCAGAATTTCTTGTTAATCTGTAATATTTAATTCTAGAATCATCTTTTAAATATTTCTCAACAACTTTACTTGTATTATCCGTTGAGCAGTCATCTACAATAATCATTTCCCATTTTTTATATGTTTGATTACATACAGATTCAATTGTTTCTCCTATATATTCCCCACAATTAAATGTAGGAGTTATAATAGAAACTAGGTCTGTCATAAGACATCCTCCTTATTATACCTAAAAACAGTTAATTGTAGCTAATAGTAAGCATTGCTATTCAACAACAACTGGGAAGAATCCCCCAATCACTTATATAAAAATATTTGTATAGTCTTACATATAGCTAAAGAAACAAAATTCAGTGATTTTTAATAATACTATAAAAACAAAAGAAAATTTTTACATCATCTTAACTCTTCTATTTGTATTAAAATACAAAACCGTATCAAAAATACACTAGATATCTGTCATTGTAAATATGATTTTTCTAATATTTTTTTAGCTTCCTCTTGCTTTTTAAAATAAAACTCTTTCCCAATAAAGTTACCACCCAGTAAATAATCGCCAAAATCTTGAGCGGTTGCTAAATTTCCTTCTGTAATCCCTTCTCGTGTTATGAATGCCTTTTTAATCGTTTGAAATAAAATTTTTACATCACCACAAAAAGTTATCCTTTCAATATATTTAAGATCAAGATTTAACTTATCTTCCCATTTAATATCGTTACGTCCATTCACCTGAGCTAAGCCAGTTAGACCTTGTCTAACTGAATGGCGTTTCCTTTGGAATTCAGTCATAAATACCATGTCTCTAACAAGAAGTGGCCTGGGACCCACCAAACTCATGTCGCCTTTTAAAATATTAAATAGTTCAGGCAACTCATCAAGGCTAGTACTTCGTAACCATTTGCCAAATGAAGTTAAGCGTTTTTCGTCTGGAAGTAACTTTCCTTCTGTATCGCGTTCATCTGTCATTGTACGAAATTTATACATATTAAAAATTTTTTCATCTTTACCCGGACGTGGTTGTTTAAAAAGAACTGGTGATCCTAATTTTAATCTTACTAATAAAGCAATTATCAAATAAAGCCAAGAAAACAGAATAATAGCTGATAACGAACAAATTAAATCAAGTGCTCTCTTTAAATACCTTGCATATAACCCTTGTTTTACCTTTTTATTTTTCACTATATTCCCCGTTAATTAATTAAAACAATACTTTATCATATCAATAATGACTTCTTGTTCTTCTTCTGTCATTTTATTATCGCTCGGTAAACACAATCCCCTACGGAAAATATCCATACTTATATCAAGAGGGTAACCATCCTTCCCTTTATCTCCCCCTTGAACATATGCATTAGTTTTCGCTCTACCATTTCCTTCACGTGTGGCGAAATCATGATTTCTAAAAATTGGTTGCATATGCATTGGCTTCCAAATTGGGCGTCCTTCTACATTGTAACTTGCTAAATATTCTAAAATTTCTGTTGGACAAGTCTTCCCATGTTCAGAAATATAAAGACTTTCTTTTTCACCACGAACTTGTTTACACATGGCATCTGGATTCAAAAGCATACAACTCAACCAAAAATTTGGTTCACTTTCTTTACTATAAGGACTCATTTGAATAGGTAAATCTTTAAGCCCTTCTTTGTAACGGAAGTAAATTGCTTTCTTTTGTGCAATATGTTTATCTAAATACGAATATTGTCCACGTACAACTCCAGCAATCACATTACTCATACGGTAATTATAACCGATTTCTTCATGTTGATACCACGGAGCATTCTCTCGCGCTTGTGTTGACCATTTTCTTACCTGATTTGCGGCCTCTATATCATTAGTTAATAGTACGCCTCCTGATGATCCAGTAATAATCTTATTCCCATTAAAAGAAATTGCATTAAAAGAACCAAAAGAGCCTGTTTGCTGACCTTTGTAGGTTGCCCCTAATGATTCTGCTGCATCCTCAATTAAAATTGCACCATACTTCTGGCAAATTTTTCTAATTTCATCAAGCTTAGCTGGTGTACCATACAAATGAACCAAAATAACCACTTTTGTATCAGGATATATTTGAAAAGCTTGTTCCAATGCAACTGGATCCATATTCCAAGTATCATATTCACTATCAATAAATACCGGCACTCCACCCTCGTATACAACGGGATTAACAGTTGCACTAAAAGTCAAACTTGAACAAAACACCCTGTCTCCTGCCTTAACACCTGCAAGTTTAATTGCCATATGTAAAGCTGCTGTACCTGTAGAAAGGGCAACTGCATATTGGCAGCCCGATTTTTGGCAACTTACTTTCTCAACTTCAGTAATATTTTTACCAACCGTTGACATCCAATTGGTCTCATAAGCATCTTTTATAAACTCTAGTTCATCCCCATGCATAGTTGGAGATGATAACCATATTTTATTTGTAAAAGGGTGAAAATTTTCTTCCCTTTCGAATTTTTGGGTCACTTTATACTCCTCATATTTTTAACAATCTGAATTAATTATTGCTGCGCAAATGCGACTAGTTTTTCTTTGAGTCCTTGCCCACTAAGTGGTGATAGGCTTGTTACAAAATCGCGAATTTCTTGCTCGGATAAGTGATTGACCTTACCAACGAAAATCTTTTCATAGACCTGCTCATCCGTTTTTTCAGCAGATGAGAGAAGGACCTCGTAAAGCTTTTCACCAGGACGAATACCACTTTCGACAATTTCGATTTCTTCTTCCGTATAACCACTAAGTGAAATCATTTTCTTAGCAAGGTCAAGAATTTTCACAGGCTCACCCATATCAAGGACGAAGATCTCTCCTCCTTTCATAAGTGCACCTGCTTGAATGACTAAACGGCTAGCTTCTGGAATAGTCATAAAATAACGGGTCATCCGAAAGTCCGTTACTGTAACTGGACCACCCTTTGCGATCTGCTCTTTAAAGAGTGGTACTACACTACCACGGCTTCCCAGAACATTTCCAAAGCGAACGGCAGAAAACAAGGTCTTTCCTTCTTCATTGAGACTTGTTACAATCATCTCAGCGACACGCTTAGTCGCTCCCATGACGTTAGGTGGATTGACTGCCTTGTCGGTAGAGATCATAACAAACTTTTCAACACCTGCCTCTTTAGCCGCCTCGGCTACATTTCTTGTCCCATAAATATTATTCTTTACGGCTTCAGTGGGATTATACTCCATTAAAGGTACGTGTTTATGTGCTGCCGCATGGTAGACACGGCTAGGACGATACTCTTTCATAACTGAAAAAATTCGTTCACGATCTTGTATATCAGCAATAACGGGCACCAACTCAATTTTTCCTTTATAAAGATTCGTTAGTTCTTTATGGATGAGGTAGATAGAATTTTCCCCGTGTCCTAATAAGACAATCCTCTCTGGGTTAAACTTGGCTAACTGACGACAAATTTCGGAACCAATGGAGCCACCAGCCCCTGTTACCATAATCGTCTTACCTTGGATATTATTAACCAAACTATCACGATTTAGAACAACTTCTTTACGTCCCAACAAATCTGCAATTTCAATTTCTCTTAACTTACTTACACTAAGGTGCCCTTGTATTACATCTTCATACTTGGGCATTGTACTTACCTTAACTCCCGTCTTACGACATAAATTAAGGATATTTTCTAACTCTCTTGGATGAAGCGACGGAATGGCAATGACAATTTGCTCAATTTCATAATCTGCAACAACCTCAGGAATTTGAGTATCTAAGCCAACTACCTTTACTCCATGTAGGAAGGAACCTAGCTTCCGCCTATCTGCATCAACGAGTGCTACGACTTTCAAGTCGCTTGAATCTTTTAGTACAGTTTGTAAAAATAAATTTCCACCATCCCCTGCACCTACAACAAGCGTCCTGTAAACTTTTGCTTCGTGTTTATGACTAGTAAGTCTGCTGTTGGCGATACCGTAAATAATTCTCCAAAAAAGCCGTACTAAAACTGTGAAAAGAATTGTGAATACGCAATTCAGTAGAATAAAGCGATATCCTGTATGAATGAGTGAAAATGCTTCTCCTAATAGTAAAATGGCATGACTTCCCAACAAAATGACCGCTATTTTAGCCAAAGTTTGATAATCTGTATAGCGATTAATAATCGAAAATACTTTTGTCATTGCACCTAGGCTAATGTACAGAAGTGAAACTATTGCTAAAGTGATTATTAAACGGTTGTCAGAAATATCAATGTACTCCGACAAAAAATAGTAAGACACGCCTCCGCTAATATAAATCATACAAACATCTATTATCATCAGTATAAAACGTTTGTAGGTTCTTGTTAGCTCCATGATTTTCCTTTTCCCTAATTATCTATTTCTTCCCATAATTGCCATAATCGCCGTAAGAGCCATAAGATCCATAGGCATCTAGCTGACGGTCATACTTGTTGAGGACAACCCCTAAAAAAGGTGTTCCTGTCTGCTCAAATTGTTCTTGAGCTTTTTTCAAAGCTTTGCGTTTAACCGAACCAGTTTCTGTGACAAGGATACTTGCATCACAATTTTGGGCAATAATGGCTGCATCAATAACCAGCCCAATAGGGGCAGTATCTACCACGATGTAGTCATAATATCGTTTCAACGTGTCTAACATCTTTGCAAATGTCGGCCCTTGAAGAAGGGCAGTTGGATTTGGTGATTTAGGGCCTGACTCGATGACAAACAAATGCTCTAAATCTGTTTCACACAGACCTTGTGATAAATCCGCGTTGCCAGACAAGTAATCTGTTAGTCCTGTTAGGCGCTCTTTGGCATGAAATGTTCCAGAAATAACAGAATTTCGAATATCTGCGTCTAAAAGTAAGGTATTGTAACCTGCACGCGCAAAGGCTGCCCCCAAATGAAATGAAGTTGTTGATTTTCCTTCATTTGGGTTGACAGAAGAAACAGCTATGACTTTGATATGTTCTCCAGAAAGCTGGATATTGGTACAGAGGGCATTGTAATACTCTTCAACCTTTTCAAGTTCTTTACGTTTACTATTTGCAATTTCTAATCTAGGCATACCCTTCTCCTATTTCAACTTAGTCATATTTGGGACAACTCCTAGTAAAGGAAGGCCCAAGACTTCTTCAATATCTTCTGGACGTTTAACGCGGTCATCTAAAATCTCAAGTGACAAAACGATGATTGACGTTACTACACCGCCTGCAAGCAACCCCAACAAAACATTACGATGAACATTTGGTGAAGAGGGTTGGCTCGGCGCTTTTCCTTCTTCCAAAGTGGTTACGTCCGACACTTTTGTCACATCTATAATCTTTTGGGCAGCCGCCTCACGTACACCATTGGCAATACGTGCAGCCTCAGCTGGATCATTATCCTTAACGGTGATAGAAACAATACGAGTGTCTGTTGGAACGACTACACTGATTTTTTTGGCAAGCTCTGCCGGCGTTTCCTTAAGGTCAAGAGTTTCGATTGCTTTAGCCAAAACATCTTGTGATAGAATAATTTCCTTGTAGTCTTTTACCAAATACGCCCCTGCTTGCAGATCTTGATTTGTCAAACCACCTGTTTCAGCCTGTTGGCGACTTACTACGTAGAGCCGTGTTGTACTTTGATAACTTGGTTTGGCTATAAAAAGGCTGTAGCCCAGAGCCAAAATTGCTGTTACTATCGCTACAAGAACGATAAGAAATTTCTTTCTCCACAAAACGCGTAGAAGTCCTAAAATATCTACTTCCACTGTCTGATTATCTTGCTTATTCATTTCATCTCCTAATATATTTAAATCATTTCATCTCGAATAAGGATTTCTTGGTTATCCCTAAATAAGGCATTAGCATATGATTGACCATATTCTTTTTGAATCAACTCATATGCTTCTTTCATATATGGCGGGCGTGGTCCTAGATTGTGCATATCACTTGCAACAAAATGAACGAGATCATGCTCCATAAAAAATCGTGCACGCTTTTTCATATATTTATATTTGTCACCAAATAACCTTGGCTTTAAAACGCTAGAACTGTTAATCTGTAGATAACAGCCCATTTGTATCAAATCGCGGACTTTCTTTTCTTCATTTTCTAAACAATGATAACGCTCAATATGTGCAACGACTGGTGTCACTCCTAACCTTAGAACATTGCCCAGAGCATTATAAATGTCTCTATAAGGTGTACTCATGCTAAACTCAATGAGCGCATAGTGTGTCCCACCCAAAGTAGGAATAATACGCTGTTCTAATTTATCTAAAATATCGCTTGTATAGTAAATCTCTGCTCCATAAAGAATGGTCAAATCATCTGCTACCTCTCGTGCCAGTTCTTGTACGCGAGCAAAATTGGTCGCAATCTTTTCCTCAGGCGTCTCAAACATTCCCTTGCGTCGATGGGAAGTCGAGATAATGGTTCTCACTCCCTGTCGATAAGCTTCTTCTAAAAGCGCTCTACTATCTTCAATCGTTTTTGGTCCATCATCCACATCAAAGACGATATGCGAATGAATATCAATCATGTTTATCGTCCCTCCAAAGTTTCTTGAATTTTTTTCTTAGCTGCTTCCACACTAGCGGCATCTAATTGCATTACATACAGTTGACTACCTGGCATCGCATAAGAAGGCAAATCCATATGTCCTTCACCTGTTACAGCTTGCGACTCAACGACATAGCTACCTGCAGACTCAAGTTGGTTGTTGACCAAATTCACAATGGTTTGGGTATCCATGTTGGTTTGGACAGAATCTTTGAGGTCAGAGATAATTTGGTTGTAATTTTTTAAGGCATCAGCTGAACTCAACTTTTTAATCAGTGCTGCAATGACTTTTTCTTGATTGCGTCCCCGATCATTATCTCCACCCTGGAGTGAATAACGCTCACGAACGAAGGCTAGAGCTTGATTAGAATCCAGATGAAGAGTTCCGACAGGATAATCATTACCCCCTGCTGTGAAGGCCTGATCATTAATCACATCAATCCCGCCGACCAAGTCAATCAACTTGAGAAAAGAAGTAAAGTTCAGTCGCACATAGTAATTCATCTTAATGCCGTAGAGATTTTCCAAAGTATGGATGGAGGCATCTACTCCATAAATCCCTGCATGTGTCAGCTTATCATTTTGATTATTTCCGCCATCAGCGATTGGCACATAGGCATCACGCGGTGTTGTCGTCAAAAGGACTTTTTTGCTAGATGGATTGACGGTCATAACGATATTCACATCTGAACGAGAAACCGAAGAAATCGGCCCGTAGGTGTCAATCCCACTGACATAAACATTAAAAGCTTGCCCTTGACGCAACTGCTGACTTTTAGCGCTTTCGACCTTTTTCCTAACCTTGTAAGTGTAAATTTTCTTAATCTTTGAAGCATAATCTGGATGTTCTGCCTCAATAATACTTTCAAACACACTATTTAAGACAATCGCTTTTGTCTCGCCTGACTGAAGTTTATTATAAGCTTCAAGGTAGGAAGTCGCTGAATCAACTGTCAAAGTCACTTTTTTTGCTTTTGTAACTTGTTCAGTTAGCGCTTGAATATTGTCCTTATCTGTCGCTGTCGGTGCCAAAACATTTGTTAGCTGGCTGATATCTTTAATATTACTATCTGCTGCGACAGCAACGCTCATTTCAAGCTCAGAATAATTTGTGGTTGCACTCAAACCTTTAGATAAATTGACAACTTCCTGAACAGCATACATCGCACCTCCACCTAAAAGAAGCGCTAAAACCAAGAAGATTGTGGTTGTCACTTGTAATTTTTTTAAAAAAATAAGTAAAGCTGTCCCCAACAGAAATAATCCCAGTAAAATGGTTAGGATAATATTTACATGGTGAAAAGCTAATAGATGATAAGTGAAAAGGTTATAAAGTATGATAGCAACCAGTAGAAACACTAGTATCCACAAAGCGCTATTAAAAATTGTTAAATTAAATCTTTTAGAAGATTTTCGACTTTTAGGCATACGTCCCTCGCTTTTAATAACTGTATCACGTTCTATTATAGCATAAAATTTATAAGTTTTTCATTTTTTTTTGAAAAACGCATGTACATATATAAACTAGTTGCGAAGATACATCCGAAATTCCTATGCCTGCATTTTTCAACTAAAAAAGAGCCCTTTCGGCTCTATTTATCTGTTATTTATTAATAACCTACCCTCATGTGGTAAACAAGTCAAATCAAAATTCTGAAAACTTGGTGTGCTATGTTTACGCGCTTGCGCCATTTGTTCTTGTCTAGCTCGCAGGTCTTGTTCCTGAAGCCATGTGATATAGGCAATAAGCAAATCGTCTTCTGCCTCTTGACGAGCGCGTTGGTGTTGCTTATAGCGCAACATCAAACGTTTAAGTCCTGCAAAAGTAATTAGTAGGAGCACCAACAGTACGGCTCCTAGTGGGTTTTCTATACTGTCCATTATTATTCCTCCTAGATTAATGTTTCCCGTTTAACTTGTTCAAAATTCTCCGTGCCGTCATTGAGCTTGTCCCAAATGACCACGCGCCCTTCCTTGAGCGATTTTTGTACATCGATGATTCGCTGATTGGACGAACCACGAAATTGCAGCATGAGATTTTTCTTCGTAATATCAAAGCGACCGTCGACCAGAATATCGATCAAGCCCAGCATTTCCAACTTATCTGGCGTCTCCAGCATCATTTCTTCCCAAGTATAGCCCGTCCAAGACCAGATGTCTTTTTGAGGCAATTCCTTGCGAATGCGCTTAATCAAGGGCAAGAGAATGCCCGTATTGAGAAAAGGCTCGCCGCCCAGCAGGGTCAAGCCCTGCACATAGGGCTGCGCTAAATCCTCCATAATCTGCTCTTCTAGCTCTTTTGTGTAAGGAATGCCCGCCTTGAAGGACCAGGTCGCCGCATTGTAGCAACCTTCGCAATGAAACATACAACCACTGACATAAAGAGAATTGCGCACGCCTTCCCCGTCCACAAAGTTGAAAGCCTTGTAGTCGATGATGCGTCCCTCGCTCAGTTCTTCGCTTTTCCATTCTTGTGGTTTTGGATTGTTCATAGCCCCTCCAAGTTTATCCAGTAACGTTCTCCTTCTTGACGCTTATCTTCGTAGACGCCACCGTTGGCTAAAATCGTCCGGCGACTGGCTTCATTATCAGGCGAGCAAGTCACTAGAACCGACTTGATATTTTTCTCTCTAGCTTCCAGTAAACCTTGCCGCAGCACTTCTTTGGCATAGCCTTTCTGGCACTCAGTCGGACGAATTGAATAGCCGATGTGCCCGCCACGCTCAAAAAGCGCTTCATTGAGCCGCAGACGGAGATTGAGAAAGCCCAGCGCCCGTCCATTTTCATCAAAAGCGACAAACTGGATATAGGGGACAAAGCCCGCTGACAATCCCAGACCTAGCTCCGCCGCTTGAATGGTCTCAAGCCAGTCTTCATAGATGAAATTCTCTTCACCAAAGAAGCCGTCATCTGCACTCTTTGCCGCCCGAAACTCCGCCACCATATCAAGAATCGCCGTCTTGTCTGCTTCAGTCGGTCGTCTTAGCTGCATGTGTCTGCTGTCCTTTTTTTAAAAATTGCTGACGCAGCTTAGCCAGACGCTCTTTTTTGTTGCTGGCTCCCTTGGAATTTTTCTCATGAAAACGCCGAACCTGCGCTTTTCCTTTGTCGTCTAGTTGGTATTTGCCCATACAGTCCTCTCTAACTAGTCTTTGCTTTTTCCCGAAAATTTAATGGTTGATCCATTCATGTGTTTGACCCGCGCGGAAATTTCCTTATGACGTCCATTGACCATTGGCCGCGCCTGTGGATTGCCCAGATAGCCGCAAGTCCGCTTGACTACATCAACCGTCTTAGGGTCACTATTGCCACAATTTGGACATCTAAAGCCACGCTCAGTCGGTGTGAAATCCCCCTCAAAACCGCACTTGTAGCAGTGATCAATCGGGGTGTTGGTCCCCAGGTAGCCTACGCGGTCGTAAGCATAGTCCCAGACCGCTTCAAGCGCCTTAGGATTTTGCTGAAGAACCGGATACTCACAGTAGTGAATGAAGCCACCTGACGCCCCAGCTTCTGGATAAACCTTTTCAAAATCTAGCTTCTCAAACGGTGTCGGATTTTTGCGGACATCGTAGTGGAAAGAGTTGGTGTAGTATTCCTTGTCCGTGATGTCCGGCACAATGCCAAATTTCTCGATGTCCAAACGGCAGAAACGATCTGTCAGACTTTCAGATGGCGTTGAATAGACAGAAAAATGATAATCGTAATAATCCGACCATTCTTCACAGCGACGTTTCATATCCTTGACAATATTTACTGTGAAAGCTTTAGCCTCAGGATTGTGCTCCCAGTCACTACCGTAAAAGACCGTTGCTACTTCGTAAAGACCGATATAGCCCAGAGAAACTGTAGCTCGACGATGTCTGAAAAGTTTATCAACACTGTCAGTCTTCTCCAAACGTTTGCCAAAAGCTCCATATTGGTAAAGAATTGGTGCATTAGCAGGCGTTGCTTCTTTTACGCGATTAACCCGATAAACCAGTGCATCTTCTGCAAGGTTCATTCGTTCATCAAAAAGTGTCCAAAACTTATCTAAATCTCCGTCAGATTCTAAGGCAATCCGCGGTAAATTGACCGTGACAACGCCCAAATTCATCCGACCCGAGTTGACCTCCACTCCATTTTCATCTTTCCAGCCTTGTAGGAAAGAGCGACAACCCATTGGTACCTTGAAAGAGCCAGTCAAATCAATAATCTTGTCGTAAGATAAGACATCAGGGTACATGCGTTTGGTTGCACATTCCAGTGCCAATTGCTTAATGTCATAGTTAGGGCTATCCGCTTCTAAATTGAGCCCGCGCTTAAGTGTGAAGATGAGTTTTGGGAAGATAGCTGTACGATGCTCAGACCCCAGCCCTGTGATCCGAATTTGCAGAATAGCTTTTTGAATTTCGCGTTCAAAACGGTTTGTTCCCAGACCAAAGCCCAGCGAAGTGAAAGGCGTTTGCCCATTGGAGGTAAAGAGGGTGTTAATCTCATACTCCAAGGACTGCATAGCGTCGTAGATGTCTTTCTTAGTCTTCTCCCAAGCGTAATCTTCCCGCTTATCAGGAACGACCCATTCAGCAGCATCTTTCAAATGCTTTTGATAATTCTTTTCAGCATAAGGTGCCAAAACTTCATCGATACGGTCAGCCGAACAGCCGCCATATTGGCTGGAAGCGACATTAGCGATGATTTGCGAAATCTGTGCCGTCGCTGTCTGGATAGACTTGGGACTTTCCACCTCGGCATTGCCAATCTTAAAGCCGTTTTCCAGCATGCCCTTAAAATCAATCAAGCAGCAGTTGGTCATGGGCGTATAAGGGCTATAATCAAGGTCATGATAGTGAATATCCCCTTTTTGGTGGGCATTGGCAACATGAGCAGGCAGCATCTTGAGCCCGATGGACTTGCCGACAATCCCCGCCGTCAAATCGCGCTGGGTATTGAACACATCACTGTCCTTATTGGCATTTTCATTGACCACAGACTGATCCTTGTGAAGAAGTTTATGAATGGTAAAATTGATGTCAGTCGCTTTAGAGCGCGCAAAATCACGCTGAGTGCGATAATTGATATACTCCTCAGCCAAAGCGTATTCATTGGCTTGTAGAAGTTCGTGCTCAACAATATTTTGGATTTCATAAATTTTGATATCCTCATGAAAACGGCTAAAGATTTCAGCTAAAATACGATCCACAATCCCTGACAGTTTTTGTTCCATCAGCGGGGTCATAGGAGCTACTGCTAAACTCGCCTTAACCAAAGCCTTCTCTATTTTCTCCCGATCAAAAGCCACACGGCGACCGTCACGTTTTAATACTGTCAAATTAGCTATAACAGAAGGGCTCACTTCTTCATCAAACTTAATCATTCATTTTTCCTCTCTTTCATATAAGAATTATTCTATCACTCTGAAAAGAAAAAATCAATATCTTGTGCCATTTTTTCTAAAATTTTAGAAAAAGCACAAGATATTGATTATATTTATTTGTATCGATAGAGGGTGAAATGCTTTAGCTCAAGAGAATTTTTCTTATAATTACTTTCTAACAAACGCTTCATCTGGTCTGTAAGCGGAACTTTACTATTAACCAAAATATAATGAGGCGGCTTATTTTGCAGTTGATTGACTAAGCCAAGCTGATTTTCAGCCGTTTGTTGATAAAGAGTCGGACTCAAAATAGAAGCTGCGGATAAATGATTACTCGCCTGATACAAGCTAGCATTTGTATCCCAAGCATAGACTGTATCCTTGGCATCAGCATGCTCCTGAATATAATTAGCTACTTCTGTTCGCTCTGCACTCACCTGACGAGAAAGGATCAAGGGTTCCACTAAAGGCATACCAAGCAAATAAAGTCCTGCTAATACTGACAGGAAATAAGTCCCTTTGAAATATTGCTGCCAAACCGAACTAGGATGTTTACGTTTAAGTCGACTATGACGCGCATGACTTCCTCTCTGTTGCTCTTTCATAAACCAAAGGGCAAACAGTAATATTACAAAAGGCACTGCTGGCAACAACTGATAACTTCCTTGATCAGCCTGAAAAACTGCTACAAGAAAGACTAAGAGCACGCCTAAAATTCCTAAAGCACGTAAACTAGCTGTTCCTGCTTTACTACTTGAAAAAAGGTTAGCCACAATTGCAAACAGAAATCCTAGTGCTACAAAAAGTGCGCCATAAAATAGCCCATTTTGCAAAAGATAATGATGCAGACCTAAACTTTCTAGCGGGTAGAGAACTTGACTAATCGCCAAACCAAAGGTACCGTTAAAGACCGTCCAATACCCTAAAGGATAAAAGACTAACGAATACCCTAAAAGCGTGCCTAAAAGTTGATAAAAGCCACGCGCCCAGCGTTTTTTTGCGATATTATAAAAGAAGAATACTATAAAAGCTGTACCGTAGAAAATAATCGTTGAAAAAGGCTCTACCATAAAAGCGACAGCGGCGACAGCGCCATAAAGAATAAAGCGCTCATCCTTGATTTCACCAGCCAAATAACGTACAAGGTGATTGAGACTCCAAAACAGAAATGGGAGCACAAAAATGCCTGCATATAGACCACCAAAGCCCAATACTAAAACGAATAAATAGAACAAGTTGACTAACTGACTAGAAAAACTTGCTTGTCCTGACAAGCGGTAAGTAAGTTGATAAACCTGTAAGCCACTAAACAAAAGAGCCAACGCCTGAAATGCAGCTAGAAGTATAGATCCTAAAGCTAAATTCCCTGCCCAAGCAGCCAAGTAAAACAACAGACCACTTGTGCCATAGATATTTGCATAGGCAACCTGCCCTTGAGCCATGGCCCAGCCTGCATAAAGGTTTTGCGACTGTAAATTCGTCGCGAAGCTACTCAAGAAAGGATTTGCCACACTAAGCGCACTTAATAATAAACTCCATAACAGAGTTAAAAAGATCGGTGCTGCTCCTTGATAAGAATAGAAACCAGTTGCTTTTTCTTCAGATGATTCTGTAGCTAATTCTTCTTGGTACCGCTCACCATTTTGTGCCTGAACAGACTCATTCTGTAGATCTTCATTCATAAAAAATACTCCTGACTAGGTGGGAAATGATCACCAAAATAAAACAGACTATTTTGACCCTTTTCTGCTTCCAGCATTTTTATTAGATTTCCCACAACATTACGTTCCCTAGTATATCAAAATATCTTCCATCTGTCAGCAGCTTAAAGCAGACACTTGAAAATTTACTTTCCTTACTAAAAGTACTTTTTCTTTAGCAAAAGGTTAGCATAACGCTCAATTTCTCGAAAACTGTGCAGCACCTTTTCCTGATAAGCCTGCAAAAATTTTTCCTCTTCTCGAGTCAGTTCTTTATTCATACAAAAAAGCCTTTTACTTTTTTATTCGCAAAAGGCTTAAAATTTACAACATCGGTGCAAATAATTGTACCACTTCCTTCAACAAACGTTGGTACCATTTGAGCTGAATGGTATGAGAATGGATTTCCTGCGATACTTGGAAAAGTTGGTTGAAATCTTCTTTTATTTGGGCTAAAGAAGGTGTCTTGTAAAGCAATACCGCATTTTCATAGTGGTGAACCAAACTTCGATAGTCAAAATTAATGCTACCGACAACTCCTAAATCATCATCTACTAGAACTTGCTTACTATGAATGAAACCAGGGGTGTACTCAAAAATTCGCACACCTGCATCTAAAAGTGCGGGATAGGCTCCCCGTGTGATGAGTTGAATTAATCTTTTGTCTGGAATAAACGGAGTCACAATGCGCACATCAACTCCCCGCAAGGCTGCATTACGTATATCTTCGGTCAAATCATAGTCAATGATCAGATACGGCGTCGTGATATAGACATAGTCTGTCGCCTGATTAATTAAATTTTGATAAACTGTCTTTCCGACCTGACTTTTGTACATGGGCTTGGGACCGGATCCATAAGGTACGTAAAGCCCCTGACCTTGCGTTGCTTCATTACTTAAATGGTACTGATCAAAATCAGTAATTTCCCCACGATTAATGTACCAATTCATGAGAAAAAGACGTGTCAGAGCCTTGACAGCATGTCCATCTAAACGAATGCCCGTATCTTTCCAATGACCAAAGCGTTCAATATGATTGATATACTCATCTGCTAAATTAACACCACCTGTGTAACCCACCTGACCATCAATTACCAAAATTTTACGGTGCGAACGGTTATTGTAAGCAACTGTCAAACGAGGAATCACCTTGTTAAACTTATGGGCATCAATTCCAAAACCTTGTAGGATTTTAGTATAATTTCCAGGTAAAGTAGCCATACAGCCAATATCATCATAAAGTAGCTTGACTTCAACTCCTTGAGCAGCTTTTTCTTTAAGAATGGTCAAGATCTGATCCCACATAAGCCCCTCATCAATTATATAGTATTCTATAAAAATGAATTTTTTAGCGCCACGAAGATCAAGCAACATCTGTTTAAACATATCCTCGCCCAAAGAATAAAACTCCGAAGCGGTTTTGTCATAGACATCGGCATTATTATCCATCTTGAGTAGGGATTTTATTACTCCATAGGCAACCTTGTTTTCTTTCTTCAGTTGTACCCGTAAATCATAACTATTATCCTCACGAAATTTCATGGAATCCATATTTTCCAGCTGCTGAATTTCTTTCTTAGACAGGCGACGCTCGCCAAACATAAGGTAAATCAAAGGACCTACGACCGGAATAGTCGCAAGCAGCAGCCAAGTCACTTTACTGTCGGGCGCCATTGAACGATTGACAATTGCCAAAATAGTCGAAATCGACATAATAATGACAACGACTTCCCAGAGCCCCGGGACTAACTTTCCTAGATAAAAGAAAAACCAAAAAGCTAAGAATAGTTCAATTAGCATAATGATAATACTAAAGCCATATTTGGACATCAACAATCGAATTTTTCGCACGCGTTTCTCCCTCTTCGTTTATCATGCTCTTATACAAAAACAAATGCGCTCAGAAATTTGATTACTTTCTATTTCTCTTAGTATATCGTAATTTTAAAAAAATGCAACATAACAGACAACTGCTAAAATGACTGGTTCAGCAGCCACTTTCTTACTTCAGCAATGAAATATAGGGAACCCGTAATGAAAAGTAAATCTTCTTTCTTGCGATTTTCTAAATAGTTTTCCACAAATTTTTCATAGTTTTCCACAAATGTCAATTTTTTTACATCTGCCTTTTCCAAAGAGCCATCGTAGGAAAAAGTCGTAACAAAAAGGTTCACGTCAGGCAGTTCTCTCTGCAAATAATCCAACATCTGGCTGTAATCTTTGCGCTTAAGAGCTCCAAAAAGGACTGTAATAGAGCGATTTTTCTCTTGCTTGATAAAATCAACCAAACCTTTCATGGCAGGAAGATTGTGTGCTCCATCAAGGATTATCTGCTCGCCAAAGGATTCCAAACGTCCAGCCCAACGAGTAGCTGACAGAGCCTGGCGGATGAGAGAGTTATCCACAGTTTCTCCTAGATTGTGGATAAATAACAGAAAAGCTTCCAGAGCCACAGCCGCATTTTCTGCCTGATAAGCACCTGATAAACCCAAATCAAGGTCAGGCAAATAAAAGTCTTCTATCACAAAATCCCTAGCATTTATCATAGAAAAATCTTTACCATAAACCAGAAGTTCCGTACCAAGTTTTTTGGCACATTCCTCACAAACTTGCAAGGCTAACTTAGGCAAGGGACCAACGACTGCTTTTTTACCAGCTTTGAAAATTCCAGCTTTCTGTGCTGCAATTTCTTCAACAGTAGTACCTAGGGTCTCTTGATGATCCAGTCCAACTGAAGTAATAACAGCAATCTCCCCTGTAACAATATTGGTTGTGTCAAGAAGACCACCAATTCCTACTTCAAGCAAGCAAAGATCCACCTTTTGTTCACGAAAATACAGCCATGCAAGCAGGGTCAAAATTTCAAAATACGATAATGGAGCTTGAGTTTTAACCAACTTTTTCTCCATAATCTGAATATCCTTTGCTAAGCGAACAAAATCCTCATCTGAAATTGGCTGAGCGTTGATGCAAATCCGATCATGAATACTAACCATATGCGGCGAAGTAAAAGTCGCTACTTTCTTTCCCTGCGCTTGAAACAGTTCTCTCATAAAAGCAATGGTCGAACCTTTTCCATTGGTTCCGGTCACATGAATAATAGGATAAGCTTCCTGCGGGTTGCCTAAAAGCCAAGCAGCAACTCGCACGCGCTCCAATCCCGAACGAAAATTGAGCCCTATTCGACTATTTAGCCAGTTCAAAATTTCCTGCATACAATCCTTTCCACATAAAGAGCAATTCTTAGCCCACATTCAATTCTAAAAAAGCTGGACAAAGTCCAGCCTTTTTGCCTATTTGCTTTTACTCAGCTTCTTCCATGAAACTGTTGAAAACTTCTTCGATCATGTCCCACTCGTTATCAGAGTCTTCTGGAATAGGCTCTAAGTCGCCCTCAGTACCATCTTCATTTTCTACATAAGAGTAAGCTTGGATTTCCACCTCACCATTTTCGTCTTCCTCTGCATGAACTGGCATAAGAAGAACATAGTTCTTTCCAAACTCTTCCATGCCATCAATCGTCAAAAGGATTTCAAATAGAGTTTCGTTGCCATTCTCATCTACTAATGTAATTAAGTCACGCTCTGCGTGGTCATGGTCATGATTGTGTTCGTGTGCCATGGTTTCTCCTTTATTTTTAAAAATTTCGATCTAGGTAATTCTGTAAAATAAGCTGAGCCGCCAACTTATCAATCACTTTTTTGCGCTTACTACGACTAATATCCGCCTGCTCGATCAGCATACGCTCAGCAGCCACTGTCGTCAAACGTTCATCCTGATACTCAACTGGCAGATCAAAAAGCTCTTCAAGCTTTGCTCCATAGGCTCGACTGGCTTCCACGCGAGGGCCGCTGGTATTATTCATATTTTTAGGCAAGCCCAGAACAAATTTCTCAACCTTGTATTCCTTTACCAGCTCGCCCAAACGGTCAAGACCAAACTCGTTTTTGTCCTCATTGATTGGAATGATTTCCAAACCCTGCGCTGTAAAGCCAAGCGGGTCGCTAATGGCGACACCAACCGTCTTTGAACCGACATCTAACCCCATAATTCTCATTAGAGATCTAGACCTTGCCCTTTCAGATAGTAACGAACCAATTCTTCAACGATCTCATCACGCTCATACTTCCGGATTTGATTGCGCGCATCATTATAGCGAGGTACATAGGCAGGATCTCCACTGAGAACATAGCCTACGATTTGGTTGATAGGATTATAACCCTTTTCGTTCAAGGAAGTATAGACATTAACCAAAGTTTCGCTGATTTCTTTTTTATTCGCATCATCGAGATTGAAGCGTACTGTTTCATCTGTAAATCCCACATTTACACCCTCTTTCCTTAATCTACTTATTATTATAGCATAATAACAGCATTCTCACAACATTAATGCCTACTTAGATATTATTGCACTTTTGTAAAATCGGACAAGTCACAGAAGCGAAAACTTGCTTAGCAGTAAAAATACCCAAACTGGCAACAGCTCCTCTAACACCTGATAATTTTTTAATTCTTTAACATCCGTTTGAGTCAAATCAACTACAGTATAATTTTCTTTTTGTCAGTAGGATTAGTGCTGTATGTTTAATTTTTAGGACTTGTACGAGTTATTCTTTCACCTTCGCTACTCTATTTTCGCTCCAGCATCTTCACGGGTTTCTATGTATTTTGCTGGTGTGAACTCTAAAATACTACGCAAATTAGATCCTTTGAAATATTCTAGCTTATCCATTTCATCAAGTTTGAGTTTTTTCAAATCATAGGTTGTTGTGAACTTAAGTTGCTGTTCAGGAGTTAACTCTATTTTGTAACTAAATCCTGCCAAATTTTTGGCTTGCTGATATTTCTCATCCTTTTCCAGCGCTTCATCTAAAGCCTTTTGCGTTTCTTCCGCACCAACTTCTGCAAGGGCATTTTTAATTTCATCATTTGCGGGCTGCACCTGTTCCATTGTTAGACTGACCCATTCCTTGCCCTGATAGGTCACAATTTGTGTTTGAGTAACTCCCTCTTTTTCAGGAAAAATGATTTTCTTTGTGACAAGTTGATTTCTTTCTTCTTCTGTCTTATTCCAAACGGGAGCTGCTGATGTTAATGTTTCAGTTGAATGATTGTTTTTTTCAGCTGATTTTTTTGCGCTACAAGCCACTAAAAACATCAGACTTATAGCAACTAAAATATATCCTTTTTTCATAGAAAACCTCCACTGTCATTATAACATATTTCAAAACTAGTCGGAGTATAAGCTAAGAAAAAAGTAGTCGGAAAACTACTTTCTTCGGCTATTCTATTGAAATAAACTAGTAATTCCATCCCAAAGACTTTTTGCTTTTTCTGGGATTTGATAACGATCAATCGCTTTCTTAGCATCGTCAACCAGATTTTTGGCCCTATCTTGAATATCTTGTAAGAAATCCTTGGACTGACTTTGATTTTGTGTATTGTCCTCTCCTGTATCATAAGTATTAACAGGGGCAATCCCATTTTGTGCATAAGTGCTCTTGTCTTCAAACTTAGTTCCTTCGGTGTAAGGCAGAATGCTGTTTGCCGTCGCTCGGAAAATGGCTGACGCTTCATTAGCACTGGTACCTGTTAGATAGTGATTTTCATCAGTCTTTTCAAATCCTAGCCACTGACTAATGACCACATCTGGCGTGTAGCCAATCACCCATTGGTCTCCTGATACGTCTGGGTTAAAGTCCGTCTCCGTTGTTCCAGTTTTCCCTGCCATATTATAACCGTATGGTGCAGCATACACCCCTGTACCGTTAGTGAACGTTCCTAACATCATTTCAGTCATTTTATCTGTGTTTGCCTGACTAAGAACACGTGTGGAAGTCTGTTTGTGGCTTTTGATCACCTGACCACTAGCATTTTCAATCTTGGTAATCAAGTGAGCATCATTCATGACGCCACCATTAGCAAAAGTTGAGTAGGCTTGTGCCATTTGAAGTGGGTTGGTTGTGACACCGCTACCCAGAGCGACCCCAAGTGTTTGATCCACCTTGTCCATATTCAGTCCAAATTTTTTACCATATTCAAACGCCTTTTTGAGACCCAATTCATTGACTGTAGCAACTGCGGGAATATTGAGTGATTCTGCCAAAGCCTGATACATAGGAACCGTCGGTGATGATTTAATTCCTGCATAGTTATCAACTTTATAGTTTCCATATGAAGTTGTGTTATTATCTAACAACTTGTCAACTGCCCAGCCAGCTGCTATTGCTGGACTGTAAGCAACCAAGGGCTTAATTGTTGAACCGGGGCTGCGACCTGACTGAGTTGCATAATTGAAACTACGAAAGGCAGCATTCTGATCACTATTGACCCGACCGACCAAGGCACGTACTCCCCCCGTCTTTGGATCCAGTGCTACACTTCCTCCTTGGGCACGCGTACCATCAGATTCTGCGACTGGAAAAAGGGATTCATTGTCGTAGATGACTTGCATGCTGGCTTGATAATTTTGGTCTAATTCAGTATAGATTTTATAGCCGTTATTGACAATTTCTGCTTCTGAAAGCCCATAGTTTGCTGCCGCCTCATTGATGACTGCGTCAAAATAGGACGGATAACGGTAATCCTCAGATTTACCAGTATAGGCATCTACAAGCTGCCCGCCCAAGCCAATTGCTGCCGCCTGATCTGCCGTCGTTTTATCAATGTAGCCTGCCGCCATCATATTTTGCAGAACAGTATTGCGACGATTGGTCGCATTTTTTACCGAAGCAATGGGGTTGTAGAGTTCAGGCCCTTTGAGCATCCCAGCTAGAGTGGCTGATTGGTCAAGCGAAAGTTGACTTGCTGAAACGCCGAAGTATTTCTTACTAGCGTCCTCCACACCCCAAACCCCATTCCCAAAGTAGGAATTGTTAAGATACATGGTCAAAATCTGCTTTTTACTGTATTTCTTGGTTATTTCCAAGGCTAAGAAAAACTCCTTGGCCTTGCGTTCAATAGTCTGATCCTGCGACAAATAAGCATTCTTTGCCAGCTGCTGGGTAATGGTCGAGCCACCGCCCGAGCGCCCCGCTGTCAAGATCGCCAAAAGAAAGCGTCCATAGTTAATCCCGCTATTTTTATAAAAGGAACGGTCCTCCGTTGCAATAACGGCATTTTGCAAGTCCTTACTAATCGCATCCAGCTCTACATAGGTACCTTTCTGCCCAGTCAAAGTTCCTGCTTCCTTGTTTTCGCGATCATAAATAACGGTTGTCGCTTTCAGAGCATTTTGCAAATCTTTGACATTGGTTGACTTAGCTATATAAAATAGGTAGCCCCCTACCAACAAACTAAAACCCAGACCCAAAATCAGGATAATCTTAGTCAGATGATACTTGCGCCAAAAACGACGAAAGGGATTCTGAGATAGTTTTTTATGACCACCCTTGCCAGAACGGCTAAGACTCGGCTCCTTGTCCTCATCCGCCTCACTGCGATTCCCACGCTGCGGCTCTTCTTTTTTAAAATGATTGATAAGTTGTTCAAAAATTTCATTTACTTTCTTCATACCCCCTATTTTATCACCTTCTATTTGGAGAGACAAGAAAGTACCCCGATTAGGCTTTTACTTTTAGGAAGTTTTAAGAAAAATAGGTCGCAAGACTGATTTTTTTATTCCTATCTTGCCCACTTTTTGCTACAATAAATTTATGAAATTTAGCTTTATCCTGCCTGAGAAATTACCTCAGATGACCGTCAAGGAACTTTTAGAAGATTATTTTTTGATTCCGCGTAAAATTCGGCATTTTTTGCGCACCAAAAAACACGTCTGGGTCAATCAAGAAACCATTAACTGGCAAAGTACCATTAGGGCTCTCGACGAAATCACTCTGGTATTTGACCAAGAGGATTATCCAAAAAAGGACCTCCTCTGGGGAAATCCTGACCTTGTCCAAGAGCTCTACCAAGATGAGCACATCATCATTGTCAATAAGCCCGAGGGTATGAAAACGCACGCTAATGAGCCAGGCGAGGTCGCTCTACTCAACCATGTCTCTGCTTATGTTGGCGCAACCTGCTATGTCGTTCATCGTTTGGATAAGGAGACCAGTGGCGCCGTCCTTTTCGCCAAAAATCCTTTCGTGCTGCCCATTCTCAATCGGCTGCTGGAAAAGCGGCAAATTAGCCGCGAATATTGGGCACTGGTGCAAGGAAGAATAGACAAAAAAGAACAGACCTTTACAGATAAAATCGGTCGTGACCGCCATGACCGCAGAAAGCGGCTAGTTGATAAGCGCCATGGTCAGTATGCCGAAACGCGCGTGACAAGACTGAAAAATTTCACCGACCGCTCGCTAGTCAAATGCCAACTCAAGACCGGACGCACCCACCAAATCCGTGTTCACCTCGCCCACCATGGACACCCGATCATCGGCGACCCTCTCTACAATCCTAAACAGGCAAACCGCCTCATGCTCCACGCCCACCGCCTGACCTTCACTCACCCCTTCACCCTCGAAACAATCCGTATCGAGGCCAGCTCGGAGAGTTTTCAGCTGGGGATTTCCAAAAATATGTAAACAAGTAAAAACGGCTGACAAGCAGCCGTTTTTAGCTTCTTATATTTCCACTCCGTCAACTCGAAAGACAACATTCGAATAATCATGCATCAGATCTTTATTTTCCATAAAGGCTGTTGCATCTTTTTTTATTTGAACCAAATCAATTCCTTGCGCTTGTGCTGCATAGACACAACCACAGTAACATTGGCGGTAAATATCGTATTCTTCACTCATTTCGACCGAACGCAGATAACCCTGATTTTTCTTGAGGTCGCTCGGTAAATAGTGGGTCGCATAAAGCTTTTGAACATCAATCCCGATGCTGTTGATTACCTGAGAATTTTTATGTGGGCTAATAGTCAAGGCGCTGCCAAAGTAGTCAAAGCCCAACTCCACCGCCTTATCGGCTGTCTTATCAAGACGATAATCGTAACAAACCTTGCAACGATCGCCACCTTCTGGCTCTTGCTCCAAGCCACGAGTCAATTTTTTATACTCATTTGGCTCATAAGGTGCCTCAATAAACTGGACATGGTAACCCGTATTGGCATTAAATTCATGGACAAATCGTTTGGTCTCATAAGCTCTGCGCTCATATTCTATTTTAGGATGAATATTTGAATTAGCAAAATAAATCGTTACATCAGCATACTGGCTCAAATACTCTAATGTATAGGTTCCGCACGGCGCACAACAAACATGCATGAGCACAGTCGGGCGCTGTTCTTCCTTTTGCCAAACCTTAACCATCTGCTGCATGACGCGGTCATAGTTGGTTTTCTGATTAGGATTCATTTTAGCTAAAATCTCTTCAACATCAATCATGAAAAACTCCTTCAAATAGGTTCCTATTCATTATAACAAAAAAGAGCCTGGGACAAAATAATTCTCAGCCACAAAAAAAGCTAGAGCTTCCCAATTGCGGAACTCTAGCTTTTTAATTTTGAGTCGTTCTCTTATTGTATTTTAGGAGGTTATTGGCCATAAGTACCAATCCCATGTCAATTCTCACTTGACGCTTCCCTCTCAGATTACATCTCTTGTAACCCAAACAAGCCTTTATCTGCCCAAAGACAGGTTCCACATCAATCTTGCGTTGAGCGAAAATCTGTCTACCTTGGGGAGATAAAAGC
>NZ_KB904378.1 GCF_000380065.1 Streptococcus massiliensis DSM 18628
TTTAGCCATCTGACCATGACAGCTGTAGCATTTAGGAGCAGAATAATCCAACTTCGCGATGATTTCTTTATGCGTTCCAGCATCTAGAACATCCAAAATCGTAATGTTAGGGTCTTTGATTTCCAGTAAGTTTGTGATAAAATTTAATTGTTCCATATGAGTCTTTCTAATGATGGTTTGGTCGCTTTTCATTATAGGTCATATGGGACTTTTTTTCTACAACAAAATAAGCTCCATAATCCCTAAAGTGATTTTACCCACTACAGAAATTATAGAGCCTAAATAAAAAGCGCTCTACGGCGCTTTTTATATGTGAAAAATTATCTTCAATACCAAATTACATTAGTATTTTACTCTGCTGATAGGTCTTTTTCAAGATTGAAATAAGTGCTAGTTTTAAGATTTTTAATAGTCCAAAGGGCGGCAAAACTAACTAAGTAGAGACTTGCTAGGAAGATCATCACCATAGAAGTGCTTGACACGTCAAGAATTTTTCCGATGATGACGGAAGAGAAACCACCGATGGCACGTCCAACATTAAGAATAACATTGTTGGCAGTGGAGCGGATATGGTGTGGATAAAGACGAGTAATCATGGCACCGTAGCCTGCAAACATACCATTGACAAAGAAACCAACGATGGCTCCACCAATAATCATACTAGGCATGGAATTAGCGAATTGAAAGAGATAAACGCAGATGGAAGAAGCAAGGAGGAAAATGGAATAGACCAGACGTGGTCCCCATTTATCAAGGATTTGGCCGAAGGTCAGCATTCCCAAGCACATACCAAGAATGGTTGCAACCATCCAGAGAGAGGAATCTTTCACAGAAATATGAAGGCTGGTTTGGATGATCGTTGGAAGCCAATTCATCATACCAAAGTAACCCGCGATTTGTACGGTTGTCATAATCATAAGAGCAACCGTTTGTGCAGTGAGGGCTGGCGTCTTAAAGAGTTGACTGATTTTAACAGGTTGGCTACTTTCTTCTTGGACATGTAGACCCGCATTATCTCTAATGTTGTCGTCGTCAATAGCAAGAACCATCCAGAGGACAAGAGCGATTGGAGCAAGTCCAAAGAGGAAGAGCCCGCGCCAGCCAAGAGCTGGTGCTAACCATCCAGCCAGAAGAGCTGAACTGATCGAACCTACTTGTCCAGCAATCCCATTGAGTGAGGAGATGCGTCCCATTTTATTAGGAGGAACAATTCCAGCCATAATGGCAATGGCAACACCGTACTCACCACCGACACCAAGTCCTGCTATAAAGCGCATAAGGTAGATATAATTAATATCTTTGGCAAAGAAGATCAACCCTGTTGCTAATGAAAAGAGAACAATAGTCCATTTGAAGACCTTAAATTTATGATAGCGGTCTGCTAAAAGTCCAAAGATTAGTCCTCCGACTAGCATACCGAGGTTGGTAATAGTGGCAATCAAGCCACCCTGTGCCCCAGATATTCCTAGCTCGCTAATAATGGAAGACATGGAAAAGGCAAGGAACATGACGTTGAGGTCATCCGTACCTGAAGCGACAATAGCAGCAACAAGGGCACGCTTGTTATTTTTGTCTAGGGAAAATTTAGTTGACATAAGGTTCTCCTTTTAATGCTAGCTCACAGGCTAACTTTATTAATTGAATACACTTTAACAGTCAAAAAGCTCAGGACTTCCTGAGCTCATAAGGTTACACTAAAATGAGAGACTAGCTAAACTAATCTTCTATTGGGTGACTTTCATGTCTCACGGAACATGTCTTAAAGTAGTATTTAATTTCTCCTATTGTACGATAGTTTAAGGAACTTGTCAAGGAAAAAATGAGACTGGATGTTTCCAGTCTCGCTTGTTTTTATTCAAGATGTTACAAAAGCGCAGCAGTCAATGGCAACTTTGTTTATTTTTCAGTTTTAGTGAAACTGAAAGTTTAGGACATTATTTTATTCATCATCAGGCGTTAAAAGCATTGGAATGATAATGGGTTCACGTTCTGTATTTTCATAAAGGAAAGGTCTTAAAGCGTTAACAATTGCACCATTAACTGACTGGATGCTGGCATCTTTATTTTTAAGGGCGATACGAATAGCATTGAAAAGGATGCGCTGGCTTTGGCGAATAAGATCACCTGACTCTCGCATGTAGACAAAACCGCGGCTGAGAATATCTGGCCCAGCGAGGATCATCTTGGAGTTGAAGTCAACGGTTGCGACAGCAAGTACAACACCATCTTCAGACAGATCTTTACGGTCGCGAAGCACGGCAGCACCGACTTCTCCGATACGGTTTCCGTCGACATAGATATCTTGGGCATTGAAGCTTCCTGCAATACGAGCAGAATTTTTAGTTAAGGCAAGAACATCGCCATTGCTCATGATAAAGATGTTTTCTTTTGGAATACCAATATCTGCTGCAAGTCCAGCATGGATTTTTTGCATGCGATATTCTCCATGGACAGGCATGAAGTATTTTGGTTGAATTAAGCTAAGCATGAGTTTTTGCTCTTGTTGCCCACCGTGTCCAGAGGTGTGGATATTGTTAATCTTCCCGTGAATAACGTCGACCCCTGCTTCGGAAATAGTATTAATCAGTTTATTTACACTAGTTGTATTTCCAGGAATTGGGCTAGATGAGAAAATGACCGTGTCGCCTGGTTGGAGTTGGACTTGGCGGTGAGTACCATTTGCAATTCGTGATAAAGCCGCCATTGGCTCTCCTTGACTTCCTGTACACATAATGAGGATTTCACCAGCTGGATAGTCTTTGATCTCACTTGGCTCAATAAAAGTCCCGTCTGGTACCTTGATGTAGCCTAGTTCAATCCCATTGGCAATAGCTTTTTCCATAGAGCGTCCAAAAACGACGATTTTTCGCCCGGATTTGACAGCTGCTTCAGCAGCTTGTTGCAAGCGGAAAATGTTAGAGGCAAAAGAGGCGAAGATGATCCGTCCGTGAATGCCTCCAATTATTTTCATGATTGACTGACCAACAATTTTTTCTGAGTTCGTAAAGGTCGGGATTTCTGCATTTGTGGAATCGGAAAGCAAGGCTAAAACACCATCAGCTCCGAGAGCAGCCATTCGTTGCAGATCTGCTGGTTGTCCAACAGGAGTGAAATCAAACTTGAAGTCACCCGTACAAACAATCTTGCCTTGCGGTGTATGGATGACAATTCCCAAAGGCTCTGGAATTGAGTGGGTGGTGCGGAAGAAAGTTGCTCTCAAGTTTTTAAACTTGAGTTCGGTATTTTGATTGATTTCGTAGAGTTTGGCGTCGCGCAAGAGACCGTGCTCTTCCAGCTTACCACGAATGAGGGCAAGAGCCAAAGGTCCTGCATAAATAGGGACATTAGCTTGCTTGAGCAGAAAAGGAATCCCACCGATGTGATCTTCGTGACCATGGGTGATGAGCACTCCCTTGATGCGGTCAATATTTTCAACGATGTAAGAGTAGTCTGGGATAACATAGTCAATCCCTAAAAGGTCATCTTCTGGGAACTTAATTCCGGCATCAACAATGATAATCTCATCTTGATACTCAATACCATAAGTATTTTTCCCAATCTCCCCCAGGCCACCGATGGCAAAGACGCCAACCTCTTCGGGTTTTAAGGTATAGGTCATGTTTAGAACTCCGTAATCTCAAAGACGCCTGATTCTTTTTCGTAGGCGAGGTGCTTGTCAGACAGAAGTTTGATCAATTCGATATTGTAAGGTGTATTTTCTTCAACAAGTTTACGTGCCCTGATGCGCCCTTCAAGTTCATTTTCTGCATCAATATCCAAATATAATGCTAATGTTTTTTCGCGCTGCGGGCTCCGTTCTTTTGTTTCTTGATAAAAAATTTTGTAAATCATAAGGTTCCTTTCATTTTCTAGGTCAATAAATAGAAAAAGAAGCAACTAAGGGTTAGTTGTTTGTAATATTCAATTCTATGAGTAATAAATTTGACCGTGATTCGTTTGCAATTATTAAAATTATATCATAAAATAAGAGGTATGATCAAGTAAGGAAAGAAAAGTTTGAAAAAATGAAAATCTTATCCATGGATACTTCTGCACAAACCTTGGCCGTGGCCTTGTTGGAAGATGAAAAATTAGTTGGGCAAGTGACCCTGACGATAAAAAAAAATCACAGTATAACCTTATTGCCGACTATTGATTTTTTACTAGCGAGTGTAGGTTGGCAGCCGGACGATTTGGAGCGGATTGTGGTGGCGGAAGGTCCTGGGAGCTACACGGGCTTGCGGATTGCGGTGGCTACAGCTAAGACTCTGGCGCAGACTCTCAAGATTGATTTGGTGGGGGTGTCGAGCCTCTTTGCTCTCGTGCCAGAGAAAAGCACGGGCTTGGTTATTCCCTTGATAGATGCGCGCCGCAACAACGTTTACGCGGGTTTTTATGAACAGGGCAGAGCTGTCCAGCCAGAAGCGCACCTGCCTTTTGAGCAAGTGCTGGATTTTGCAGCGGGCTTTGAAGAAGTGACTTTTGTCGGCGAAGTTGAGGCTTTTAGCGAGCAGATAGAAGAAAGATTGCCTCAAGCGAGGATTGAACCCAGCCTGCCTAATGCCTACTTAATTGGCAAAGCGGGCTTAAGCCTGCCTGCTCAATCGGTGCATGACTTTGTGCCCAATTATCTCAAGCGGGTCGAAGCCGAGGAAAACTGGCTGAAAAACCACACGGAATCAAAGGGTTCCTACATCAAGCGCCTATGATAAAGATTGAAAAATATGAGCCAAACGACCAAGTCGAACAAATAGCGGACAAGATTTATCAAGTCATGACGGATGTTTATGAGGTCAGTCCATGGACCAAGGAGCAGCTGGCTCGTGATTTGACGGCGCCTTATTCTTCCTACTTTCTGGCTTGGGAGGCGGAAAACCTGGTTGGTTTTCTCGCGATTTTGTCTTCGGATTTTGAGGCGGAAATTTTGCAGATTGCAATCAAGCGTGCCTATCAAGGACAGGGGATTGCGACAGCTTTATTTGAGCACTTGCCTGCTGACAAGGAACTTTTTCTAGAAGTCAGGCAGTCCAACAGTCCAGCTCTGCTATTTTACCAAAAGGAGAAATTTAAGGAAATCGCCCGGCGCAAGAGCTACTACCATGAGCCGGTGGAGGACGCGATTATCATGAAAAGAGAGACCAATGAAAGATAGATATATTTTAGCTTTTGAGACATCGTGCGACGAGACTAGTGTTGCGGTGCTGAAAAATGAGCAGGAGCTCTTGTCCAATGTCATTGCCAGCCAGATCGAGAGCCACAAGCGCTTTGGCGGCGTGGTGCCCGAAGTGGCTAGTCGCCACCATGTGGAGGTGGTGACGGTTTGCATTGAGGAGGCTTTGGCTGAGGCGGGGATTGGCGAGGCGGACATTACAGCAGTGGCGGTGACTTATGGCCCGGGGCTGGTTGGAGCTTTGCTGGTCGGCCTAGCAGCAGCCAAGAGCTTTGCTTGGGCACATGGACTGCCGCTCATTCCGGTCAATCATATGGCAGGGCATTTAATGGCGGCGCAAAGCGTGGCGGAGCTGGAGTTTCCGCTTCTGGCACTTCTAGTCAGCGGTGGGCACACTGAGCTTGTCTATGTCAGCGAGGCTGGTGATTACAAGATTGTAGGCGAGACGCGGGACGATGCGGTCGGTGAGGCTTATGACAAGGTCGGGCGCGTCATGGGCTTGACCTATCCAGCTGGACGCGAAATTGACGACTTGGCTCACCAAGGGCAGGATGTCTATGATTTTCCGCGGGCTATGATCAAAGAAGATAATCTGGAATTTTCATTTTCGGGGCTCAAATCAGCCTTTATCAATCTCTATCACAATGCCGAGCAGCGTGGGGAAGAGCTATCCAAGGCAGATTTGTCTGCGAGTTTTCAAGCGGCTGTCATGGATATTTTACTGGCTAAGACCAAGAAAGCACTTAGCAAATACCCGGTCAAGACCTTGGTTGTGGCAGGCGGTGTTGCGGCTAATAAAGGCTTGCGCGAGCGCCTAGCGGCAGAAATCAAGGATGTTCAAGTAATTATTCCGCCTTTGCGGCTCTGTGGTGATAATGCCGGTATGATTGCCTATGCCAGCGTCAGCGAGTGGAACAAGGGAAATTTTGCGGGCTGGGATCTTAATGCAAAACCTAGTCTTGCTTTTGATACTTTAGAGAAGTAGGAACAGCAAAGAAAGTTATGAACAAGGGAAAAAGTTTTCGTGAGGGTGTGCAGGCAGCGATGCCGACTGCCCTTGGTTATATAAGTATTGGTCTGGCTTGCGGGATTATTGCGGCGCCCTACCTCAATCCTCTGGAAATGGGGCTGATGAGCTTTTTGGTTTACGCAGGTAGCGCCCAGTTTGCTATGCTGTCTTTGATTGCCGTGCAGGCATCTGTTGTAGACATTGCTTTGACGGTATTTTTGATCAATCTACGCCTCGGACTTTTGAGTCTGCACGCTTCAACCATTTTCCGTAAGGAGACGATTTGGCAAAATATCGGGCTTGGTTCACTCTTAACCGATGAGACTTACGGAGTGCTTATGGGAGAGCGAGTTCATCAGGATTATATATCGCCTAGTTGGATGCATGGAAATAATGTGATCAGTTACTTAGCATGGGCGTTAGGTACAGTTATTGGGACGATTCTAGGCGGTCTCTTGCCGAATCCAGAAAACTTCGGTTTAGATTTTGCCCTAGTTGGGATGTTTGTTGGGATCTTTGCTTCTCAATTTTATGCCATGTTGCATCGTATTAAGCTGAAAAAGTTGCTAACGATTTTGTTGGTCGTGGGCTTCACATTTTTTATTTTAACAATGTTTGTATCGAAATCTTTAGCGGTTCTTTTTGCGACTTTGATTGGCTGTACAGTGGGGGTGATGATTAATGATTAACGGATATATTTTAGGAGTAATTATCGCCTGTGCCCTAGTGACCTGGATTCCAAGGGTTTTACCTTTCATCTTGGTCAAATACAAAGGTCTTCCTCCCAAAGTGGAGCGCTTTTTACAATATCTACCTGTGTCTATTATTTTTGCTCTGATTCTGTCAGGTATTACAAGGCCACAAGTCGGACATTTACCAGCTTTCAAAGTCTTAGACTTGCTGGCACTTTTGCCGACAACTTATGTTGCCTTTCGCTATCGAAACTTAGTTGGAACAGTGCTCTTCGGTGTTTTTCTCATTGCATTTTTGCGATTTATTTTCTAAGAATTGTCAGAAATTTTTAAAAATATGATATACTTATCTTATCAATCAAAAGAGGTGACAATATGGCGGAAGCAGGACACACATTTTTAGCGAAATTGGGGAAAAAACGGCTGCGTCCCGGTGGCAAATTGGCGACGGACTGGCTGATTGAGCAGGGGCATTTTTCGAGCGATAAAAAAGTGCTGGAAGTAGCCTGCAATATGGGGACGACGACGGTTGAGTTGGCAAAGCGCTATGGCTGCCAGATTACAGCTATTGACTTGGACGAAAAGGCATTAGAACAAGCGCGTGCCAATGCAGGCAAGGCTGGTGTGTCTGAGCTAGTGATTTTTGAAAAAGCCAACGCCATGAAATTGCCCTACGAGGATGATAGCTTTGACATCGTCATCAATGAAGCCATGCTGACCATGCAGACGGAAAAAGGCAAAAATAAGTGCCTGGACGAATACTACCGTGTCTTGAAGCCGGGCGGCGTTCTCCTTACGCACGACGTCATGCTCAAAAGACAGGACGAGGCGGTGCGGCAGGAATTGTCCAAGGCAATTCATGTCAATGTCGGTCCCTTGACCGAAGGCGGTTGGATTCAGCTGGCACGTGGTCACCAATTTAAGAAGGTGGAAACTTTCGCGGGGGACATGACCCTCATGAGCCCTAAGGGCATGATTTATGACGAGGGCTTTGCGGGCACGCTGAAAATTGTCAAAAATGCCCTCAAAAAAGAAAATCGTCCGATGTTTTTCAACATGTTTAAAACCTTCAAGAAAAACAAGGAAAAACTCGGCTTTATCGCTATGGCGTCCTATAAATAAAAAGACCTCCTGCCTAATGCAGGAGGATTTTCAACATTCTAGGAGGAAAAAATGACAACCTTACGTTTACTATTGCCGCAATGGCAAGGAGGAATGAACCCTCACTATGTTTTAGGGGCAGAATTACTAGCGCTGATTGCTCCACCTTCGGACAAAGCTGAGACCGTGACAGTTGATGTCAAGAAAGATTTTGATAAGGGCTTGCAAACAGAAAAGGGAGTTGACCGTTATCAAGATTTGATGAATCAACTAGTTGCGACAAGGCAGATTTTGGAGAGAAAACAACCTGATAAAATTATCACTTTTGGTGGAGATTGCTCCGTCTCACAAGCTCCCTTTTCCTACCTTCTTGAAAAATATGGGGAAAAATTGGGCATTCTCTGGTTGGATGCTCATCCGGATATAGCAAGGGCTGACCAGTCCTCTCACTTGCATGAAATGGTTCTGGGCAATTTAATAGGCGAAGGAAATCCAGCCTTTGCTGAGCAGGTCAAGCAACCAATAGCTCCAGAAAAAGTGATGTATGGGGGACTAATTGAAAAAGAATTACGCCCAATAGATGACGGAGTATGGCGTCATCACATTCGTTTTGCAAATCATGAAGATTTGCTCCAGGACTCGCAAGTGATTTTAAATTGGATTGAAGCTAACCAGCTTGAATTTTTAGCGATTCATTTTGATTTGGATGTATTATCTCCAATGGATTTTCGTTCTATTTATCCCGCAGAACCTCATACCCGCTTGGAAGATTTTCCTGCAGCGGTCGGAGAGCTGACTTTGGAGCAAATCGTCCGAATTTTGAACGATGTTCATTCAAAAGCCGAGATAGTAGGCTTGACGATTGCTGAGCATTTGCCTTGGAACGCGATTCGTTTGAGAGAAAGTTTAAGTCAGATTCCTATTTTTAAATAAGGGCAATTTTTCTCTTGCTTGGAAATAAAACAAGAAAAGAGGCTGGAATTTTCTCCAACCTCTTTTGATATGCAAAATATATCACTGATTCGTATCCGCATTCCAGATGTCTTGAATCTCTTTTAAACGAGCATTTGCGACTTTGCTGAAAACGGAGATTTCATAGCTGATGTCATCAATAACATTCTGCAAATGATCGCTTTCGATTTGGATGCGTGTCAAACTATTTTTAAAACGTGCAGACTGATCCTGAAAATTCTTTGCAAGGTCGCTTGTTTCTACCATCTCTTCGGTAATTTTTTCCCGATTTTTGATAACTTGATAGGCAAGCGCTGCACTACCAGCAAAAAGTAGTAGATTTCCTAATTTCATAGTACCTCCTTAAGCCCTTGCGATTTTTGCGGCTAAGTCTGCTAACTTCTCAAAATCCGGCTCGTGCGCCACAAAGGAAATGTTTAGATCATCGTCAGTGCTATAGCGTGGTGCCAGATGCACATGCGTGTGAAAAACGCTCTGTCCGGCAATTTCCTCGGTATTGTTCATAATATTCATCCCTTTGGCACCAGTTGCTCGCATGATTTTATTGGCAATTTCAGGTACTTTGGCAAAAAGATGACTAGCACTTTCTGCGTTCATATCTAAAATAGTACGATAATGCTCTTTAGGAATGACCAAAGTATGTCCTGGAGTAACTTGTGAAATATCTAAAAAAGCTAAAACATGCTCATCTTCATAGACCTTTGATGATGGAATTTCACCTGCGATGATTTTGCAAAAAATACAATCTGCCATAAAGTTCACCTCTTGCTTTAAAATTTGATATAATGGTTAAGAACATTATACCAAAAACGGAGCAAATATGTTAGAAATTAAGAACTTGACAGGGGGCTACATCAATATCCCTGTTTTGAAAAATATTAGCTTTACAATTCCTAGTGGTCAGTTAGTAGGTTTGATCGGTCTCAACGGTGCTGGAAAGTCAACCACCATCAACGAAATTATCGGTCTTTTGACTCCTTATCAAGGAGAAATTCGCATTGATGGCATGACTTTAGCTGAAAATCCGAGCAACTATCGCAGCAAGATTGGGTATATCCCTGAAACCCCCAGCCTATACGAAGAGTTGCCCCTGCGTGAGCATTTAGAGACAGTGGCTATGGCTTATGATTTGGATGTAGACTCGGCTATAGAAGCAGTGCAGCCACTTTTAGAAAAATTTCGTTTGGCAGATAAATTAGACTGGTTTCCAGTTAATTTTTCCAAAGGAATGAAGCAAAAAGTGATGATCATCTGCGCCTTTTTGGTGAATCCAAGTTTGTTTATTGTAGATGAACCATTTTTAGGTCTGGATCCGGTTGCTATTGCAGACTTGATTGAGTTACTAGACGAAGAGAAAAAACGTGGGAAATCCATTTTGATGAGCACTCATGTGCTTGACTCGGCAGAAAAAATGTGTGATTCCTTTGTCATTCTTCATCAGGGCGAGATCAGAGCTCAAGGAAGTTTGGACGAATTGAGAAGCCAGTTTGACTTGCCAACTGCTAGTCTCAATGAGATCTATCTTGCTTTGACGAAAGAGGTCTAGTGATGAGTGATTTGTTTAAACAGCGCAAACATCGTTTTATAGAGCGGTGTCTCAAGTACTTGCGCTATGTATTGAATGACCATTTTGTTTTATTTTTACTAGTCTTTATCGGTTTTTTGGCAGTTCAGTACAGCCAGCTATCAAAAAATATCCCAGAAAATCGCCTAGCCCTATATTTGGGAGTTTTTCTATTTTTAATAGCTCTGCTTTTTATTGGAAATATTGCGACTTATCTGGAGCGACCAGACAAGTATTTCCTTTTAACCAAAGAGAAAGAGATAGGACAAATTATCCAGCAGCAAACGATTTCTTCTCTGCTTTTTGGGGGAATTATTCAAGCTTTGGGTTGGTTACTTGTTTTACCACTGATGCTTAGTTTGGGCATGCCTGTTGTTTTCATCATTGGTCTACTGTTCATCTTTATAGCAGTACGCGTGGTTTATCTGAATTATCGCAAGAAAGAACTACTGACAAAGATTGGTATCAATTGGGACGTAGCGCTTTTACGGGAAGAAAAACGTCAGCAGAGTATTTTGCGTTTCTTTGCCCTTTTTACAAATGTAAAAGGTATTTCAAACAGCATTAAACGTAGAAAATATTTAGACGGTTTCTTGACTATTTTTGCTAAAAAACAAGAAAATACTTGGAAGCACCTCTTTTTACGGTCTTATTTCCGTAACGGAGATCTCTTTCCTCTGACTTTGCGACTTTTAGGAATTTCCCTCATCGGACTTGCACTTATTCCTCAAGTTTGGGTTGGCGTGGGTTTGACTTTGTTGATGAACTACCTGCTACTGTTTCAATTACTAGCTCTCTATGGAGCCTTTGATTACCAACAATTAACCCTGCTCTTTCCTTTAGATAAAAAATTTAAAATAAGTGGACTTCTAGCGGTTTTACGTCTGGTTGGTGGCTCAGTCCTTCTTTTGGAGATGGTGCTCGCTCTTTTTATCTATAAAGAGTTTCAGGCCGTCCTTGTCCTGTTTGTAGGAAGTCTAGCTTTGTTGTATCTGTACTTACCTTTTAAGGTAAAAAGTTTGGTTGACGAAAGTTTCTAAAATTAGTAAAATAAAAAGAAGTTTGTTCAAGGAGAAATTCAAATGAAAGATGATAAGGAGCTAACTTTAATTCCCATACAGGGGAAAAGTGGCAAAGCCTATATGGGAACCTATCCGGATGGCGGGCGCGTGTTTGTCAAGATGAATACTAGTCCTATTTTGGCAGGATTGGCGCGGGAACAGATTGCACCACAGTTGCTGTGGAGCCGCCGCATGCCAGACGGGAATGTCATGAGCGGACAAGAGTGGCTGTCAGGACACATCTTGGCCCCACATGAAATGTCTAAAAAGCAGATTGTCAGTATTTTAGCGCGTCTACATCGTTCACGACCATTAATGACCCAGTTGGCAAAGCTTGGCTACACTATGGAAACGCCAGCAGCCCTCCTAACAGCTTGGCAGGAGAGTGCCTCTAACCAATTGCGGCGTAATAAATATCTACAGTCTGTGATCAGTGAATTACGCAATACGACACCAGAATTTCGTGAGGATCATGCAACGATTGTTCACGGAGATGTTCGTCATAGCAACTGGATTGAGACAGACAGTGGGATGATTTATTTGGTCGATTGGGATTCGGTTCGTTTGACGGATCGCATGTTTGATGTGGCTCATATTCTCAGCCACTACATTCCAGATTCACGCTGGAAAGATTGGTTGACTTACTATGGTTATAAGTATAATGACAAGGTTTTGCAAAAACTTTACTGGTTTAGCCAGTATTCTTACCTTTGTCAAATTACCAAGTATTATGAAAATAATGACTTAGAAAATGTCAATCGCGAGATTGCAGCTTTGCGCAGCTTCCGTGATAAGTATGGAAAGGTGAAATGAGAGTAAGAAATCGAAAAGGTGCCAGTGAACTCCTTGAAAGCAACCCTCAGTATGTCGTGTTAGAACCAGCGACTGCTAAAGGGAAATGGCGGGATTTGTTTGGCAATGACAATCCTATCCACATTGAAGTTGGCAGTGGCAAGGGTGGTTTTATAACCGGTATGGCAAAACTTCACCCGGATATTAATTACATTGGGATTGATATTCAAAAAACGGTACTTAGCTACGCTCTGGACAAGGTTTTAGCAGCAGATGTTCCCAATATTAAGCTCTTGTGGGTGGATGGTTCAGACTTAACTGACTATTTTGAGGCTGGGGAAATAGCGCAGCTCTATCTTAACTTTTCTGACCCTTGGCCTAAGAAAAAGCATGAAAAACGGCGATTGACTTACAAAACTTTTTTGGATACTTTTAAAGAAATTTTGCCAGAACATGGACAAATTCATTTCAAAACGGATAACCGTGGACTCTTCGAGTATAGCTTGGTTAGCTTTTCTAACTATGGCATGACTCTCAAAGGCGTTTGGTTAGATTTGCATGCTAGTGATTACGAGGGAAATGTTATGACAGAATATGAAGCCAAGTTCTCTAGCAAAGGGCAGGTCATCTACCGAGTTGAGGCAGAGTTTTAATTGACGAAATGGGGCTGGAAAGGTATTTTTCAATCTTTTTCCTTGTCAAAGTACATGAACTGTGTTATACTGTGTAAGAACTATAAGAAAAGCGAGGCGGGGTTAATCTTCCGCCTCTTAACGTGTGCTAATAGAAAGCGAGGTGTTTTCAATCTCAACAATTGTAGAATTAGTAACTGAAGTTGTGGCGCCAGTCATTTCTGCTCCGTTTGAGCTGGTAGATGTTGAGTATGGTAAAATGGGTGGTGACTATGTTCTCAGTGTTTTTGTAGATAAGGAAGGAGGGATTACTCTGAATGATACAGCAGACTTAACTGACATCATCAGTCCGCTGCTAGATTCAATCAAACCAGATCCTTTTCCTGACAATTACTTTCTTGAGGTGACTAGTCCGGGGCTAGAGCGACCGCTTAAGACAGCAGAAGCTGTGGCAGCTGCTGTGGGACAGTATATTCATGTTAGTCTTTATCAAAGTATTGATAAACAAAAGATTTTTGAAGGTGATCTTATCAGTTTTGACAATGAAATACTTCGTATAGAATATATGGATAAGACCCGCAAGAAAGAAGTTGAAATTCCCTACAAGCTGGTTTCAAAGGCCAGGCTTGCTGTAAAATTATAAAAAAGAAAGGATTGCCTTGTTCTCAAGGCTTGGAAAACATGAGTAAAGAAATGCTAGATGCTTTTCGCATCTTAGAAGAAGACAAAGGAATCAAAAAAGAAGACATCATTGACGCGGTTGTGGAGTCGCTACGTTCGGCTTATCGGCGTCGCTATGGGCAGGCTGATAGTGCAGCGATTGAATTTGACGAAAAGACAGGTGATTTTCGTGTTTTCACAGTGCGCGAAGTAGTTGATGAAGTTTTCGACAGTCGATTGGAAATCAGTCTTAAAGATGCGCTTGCCATCAATACTGCCTATGAATTAGGTGATAAGATTAAATTTGAGGAATCACCAGCTGAATTTGGGCGTGTGGCTGCTCAATCAGCCAAGCAAACGATTATGGAAAAAATGCGCAAGCAGACTCGTGCTATCACTTACAACACTTATAAAGAACATGAAAGTGAAATCATGTCTGGTACGGTAGAACGTTTTGATAATCGCTTTATCTATGTCAATTTGGGCACGATTGAAGCGCAGTTGTCTAAACAAGACCAAGTTCCGGGTGAGACTTTTGCTTCGCACGATCGCATTGATGTGTATGTATACAAAGTGGAGGACAATCCACGTGGTGTCAATGTCTTTGTAAGCCGTAGCCACCCAGAAATGATTAAACGGCTCATGGAGCAGGAAATTCCTGAGGTTTACGATGGAACCGTGGAAATCATGAGTGTTGCGCGTGAAGCGGGCGATCGAACCAAGGTTGCGGTGCGTAGTCACAATCCGAATGTGGATGCAATCGGAACAATCGTTGGACGCGGTGGAGCAAATATCAAGAAGATTACTAGCAAATTCCACCCAGCACGATTTGATCAAAAGACTGGACGTATGGTTCCAGTTGAAGAGAATATTGATGTCATTGAATGGGTAGCTGACCCAGCTGAATTTATCTACAATGCGATCGCGCCAGCTGAAGTTGACCAAGTTATCTTTGATGATGAAGACAGCAAACGCGCTCTCGTTGTCGTGCCAGATAGCAAATTATCACTTGCTATCGGTCGCCGTGGTCAAAATGTTCGCTTGGCAGCTCACTTAACAGGTTTCCGCATTGACATCAAGTCTGCTAGCGAGTTTGAAGAAATGGAAGAAGCGGCAGGTTTAACTGTAGATCCAGTTGACGATGTGGTAGCAGAAGCAACTGAGGAATTTGTTCAAGGTGTTGATTTTGATGAATCATTGCTTGCAGCTGCAGCAGAATTTGCAACTGAAGTAGAAGAACAAAACTGAAACATCTGAGGAGGGAATATGGCAAAAAAAAGAAAAATCCCTTTGCGTAAATCGGTCGTCTCAGGTGAAGTGATTGACAAGCGGGACCTCCTACGCATTGTCCGTAACAAAGAGGGCCAAGTATTTATTGACCCAACAGGCAAGGCAAATGGCCGGGGCGCTTATATCAAATTGGATAATGAAGAAGCAGCACTGGCCAAGAAAAAGCAGGCCTTCAACCGTAGTTTTGATATGGAAGTTGAAGAATCATTTTACGATGAGCTTATCGCTTATGTTGATCACAAGGTAAAAAGAAGAGAGTTAGGCCTTGAATAATACGCAACAAATATTAAATTTATTGGGCTTGGCTCAACGAGCAGGTCGCATCATTTCAGGTGAAGAATTGGTCGTTAAAGCCATCCAAGAAGGCAAAGCGCAGCTAGTATTTTTAGCTAGTGATGCTGCCACGAATCTTAAGAAAAAAATTACTGACAAGGGTCAGTATTACAAAGTCAACGTAACAACCGTGTTTTCAACACTGGAATTAAGCGCAGCGATTGGCAAGAGCCGTAAGGTGCTTGCTGTCACGGACGCTGGATTTACAAAGAAAATGAGGTCTCTTATGGAATAGAAGAGGAGGACAAAATTTGTCTAAGAAACGATTATACGAAATTGCCAAAGAAATGGGCAAAGAAAGTAAAGAAATTGTCGCCAAAGCTAAGGAATTGGGCATAGAAGTCAAAAGTCACTCCAGTTCTGTCGAGGCTGAGGTCGCAGAGCGAATTAAAAATAGTTTTGGAAAGATTGCAGAGCAGGTGGCAAAGGTCGTTGAAAAACCTACTCCTAAGGTCGAATCTCAACCCCAAGTAGCAAGTCCAAAACCAGAAGTCACGCCTGCTCCACAAGTGAAAGTGGAAGCGAAACCAGCCGCAGAAACTACTCAACAAAGTGTCAACGCTGAGAATCAATCTGCTCAACCAACAGGAACAACTCCTGTTCGACCAAAAAGTCGGAATTTCAAGGCAGAACGTGAAGCACGCGCTAAAGCAGAAGCGGAACGTCGGAAACAAGGTAGTGGTCGCCAAAAGGCTGCTTCGCAGGATAAGCGTGCTAATGAACGAAATGACCGTCGTGATAATCGAAATCGTCGCGATAATGGTCGCAGGCAAGAACGGAAACAAGGGCGCGACAATCAAAGCCAAGAGCGTAATAATCGCACGAACCAGGGGCAAAATCGTCGCAAAGATGACCGCAACCAAACACAAGCACCGCGCATTGATTTTAAGGCACGTGCAGCAGCTTTGAAAGCGGAACAAAATGCTGAATACGCTCGTTCAAGCGAAGAGCGATTTAAGCAAGAGCAAGCGGCAAAGGCGGCGCAGCAAGAACAAAACCGTCGTAAGGAACAGCCAAAGGCGACTGAGCCGGTTGTAGAGTTCACACAGCCTACAGTAACAACTGCCCCAAGTCCAGTGGCAACTAAGACAGCTCCAGAAACAACTGCTGTTGATACGCGTCGCAAAAAACAAGCTCGTCCTGAGAAGTCACGTGACTTTGAAAATGAGGATGGGCCACGCAAACAACAAAAGAATCGAAATAGTCAAAGTCAAGTGAGAAATCAAAAGAATAGTAATTGGAATCATAACAAGAAAACTAAAAAAGGGAAAAACAATCGAAATACATCAGCGCCGAAGCCAGTCACTGAGCGTAAATTCCACGAGTTGCCAAGCGAATTTGAGTACACGGCTGGTATGACCGTGGCAGAAATTGCAAAACGTATCAAGCGCGAGCCGGCAGAAATTGTCAAGAAGCTCTTTATGATGGGCGTCATGGCGACGCAAAATCAGTCGCTTGACGGGGATACGATTGAGTTGCTCATGGTAGATTACGGTATCGAAGCGCATGAAAAAGTTGAGGTGGACAATGCCGATATTGAGCGTTTCTTTGTTGACGAGGATTATATTAATCCTGAAAACATGACAGAACGTCCACCAGTTGTCACGATTATGGGACACGTTGACCACGGGAAAACGACCTTGCTGGATACCTTGCGCAATTCGCGGGTAGCTACAGGCGAAGCCGGGGGCATTACCCAGCATATCGGTGCCTATCAAATTGTTGAAAATGGCAAGAAAATCACCTTTCTTGATACGCCAGGACACGCAGCCTTTACCAGCATGCGGGCGCGTGGAGCGTCTGTCACTGACATCACGATTTTGGTCGTGGCAGCAGATGACGGCGTGATGCCACAGACGATTGAAGCCATTAACCACTCTAAAGCGGCGAATGTGCCAATCATCGTTGCCATTAACAAGATTGATAAGCCGGGAGCAAATCCTGAGCGTGTCATCAGTGAGTTGGCAGAGTATGGTATCATGTCAACCGCTTGGGGCGGCGATTCTGAGTTTGTAGAAATCTCAGCCAAGTACAATCAAAATATTGAAGAACTCCTAGAAACGGTTCTTTTGGTTGCTGAAATCCAAGAACTCAAGGCGGATCCGAGCGTGCGAGCTATCGGTACGGTTATCGAAGCGCGTCTTGATAAAGGAAAAGGTGCGGTTGCGACTCTCCTTGTCCAACAAGGAACCCTCAATGTACAAGACCCAATCGTTGTCGGAAATACTTTCGGTCGCGTTCGTGCCATGACCAACGACCTCGGTCGTCGCGTCAAAGTGGCTGGACCGTCAACGCCGGTTTCAATCACGGGTCTCAATGAAACGCCGATGGCGGGTGACCATTTCGCGGTCTATGAAGATGAGAAAGCGGCGCGTGCAGCCGGTGAAGAGCGGGCAAAACGTGCGCTCATGAAGCAACGCCAAGCCACTCACCGTGTTAGCCTAGAAAATCTCTTTGATACACTCAAGGCGGGTGAAGTCAAGTCAGTCAATGTCATTATCAAGGCAGATGTGCAAGGCTCGGCCGAAGCCTTGGCAGCTTCCCTGCAAAAGATTGAAGTCGAAGGTGTTAAAGTCACTATCGTTCACTCGGCGGTTGGAGCAATCAACGAATCGGACGTTACTCTGGCAGAAGCCTCTAACGCCTTTATCATCGGTTTCAATGTTCGCCCTACGCCGCAAGCGCGCCAACAAGCGGACTCAGATGAGGTCGAAATTCGCCTGCACAGCATTATCTACAAAGTCATCGAAGAAGTCGAAGATGCCATGAAGGGAATGCTTGACCCTGAATATGAAGAAAAAATCATTGGTGAAGCGATTATTCGTGAGACCTTTAAGGTATCTAAGGTTGGCACAATCGGCGGCTTTATGGTCATGAGTGGTAAAGTGACTCGCGACTCCAAAGTTCGGGTCATCCGTGACGGCGTCGTTATTTACGATGGAGAATTGGCTAGCTTGAAACACTATAAAGACGATGTAAAAGAAGTCAAAAATGGGAACGAAGGCGGTCTCATGGTTGATAACTACAACGATATCAAGGTGGATGATACGATTGAAGCCTATATTTTAGAGGAAATCAAGCTCTAAAAATCCTTGAAAGAAAGGAGAAAGAATGACATCACATTTTCGTGCAGACCGTGTGGGTATGGAAATCAAACGCGAAGTCAATGAGATTTTGCAAAAGAAAGTCCGTGACCCGCGTGTCCAAGGTGTGACCATTACCGATGTCCAAATGCTGGGCGACCTGTCCATGGCCAAGGTCTACTATAGCCTTATCAGCGACCTTGCTTCTGACAATCAAAAAGCTCAAATCGGCTTGGACAAGGCCAAGGGCACCATTAAACGGGAACTCGGTCGTAATTTAAAGATGTATAAAATTCCAGATTTGACATTTATCAAGGATGAGTCCATTGAATATGGCAATAAAATTGACCAAATGTTACGGGAACTAGAACAAAAAGATTAGATGAAAGTGATCCTTAGAGGTCACTTTTTCTATGTTATTTAAAATTTTTCTAGAAAAACTTGAAAAAAGCTTGTGACTTTGAAGAATATTCTATACAATAGAAAAGGGGATGTGACAGAATTCAAGGATTCTTGTCATCACTCTCACAGATGAATAAGCTATTTAAAATACTCGCTACAAGCAGGTTTAAATAGTAAAGTCTACTGTTAAAGAGCTAGAAACTAGCAAAGGCATTTAAAAAATTGTGCTCTTTATCAGTGATTATTTTTCGGAGGAAAAGAAATGTCAATTAATTGGCAGGAGATTATTTTTAGCTTTTTAGGAGGCTTAGGGCTGTTCCTATATAGTATTCGTATGATGGGGGATGGCCTGCAGCAGGCTGCTGGCGATCGTTTGCGCTTTTATATTGATAAATATACTAGCAACCCTTTCCTAGGAGTTTTAGTAGGGATTGGTCTGACAGCCCTCATTCAATCTAGCTCAGGTGTAACAGTCATCACAGTTGGTTTGGTTAGTGCAGGGTTATTGACTTTGCGCCAAGCAATCGGGATTGTGATGGGAGCGAATATTGGTACGACGGTTACCTCATTTATCATTGGCTTCAAGCTAGGGGATTATGCTTTGCCAATGCTTTTCTTAGGAGCGGTTTGCCTTTTCTTTACCAATAAGCGCTCTGTCAATAATGTTGGTCGTGTCCTGTTTGGGATTGGTGGGATTTTCTTTGCCCTTAATCTCATGAGTGGTGCTATGGAGCCCTTGAAGGAACTGGCTGCTTTTCGTGAGTACATGATTAAACTAAGTGGCAATCCTATCTTAGGCGTTGGTGTTGGTACGCTCATTACTCTCTTGATTCAGGCGTCATCAGCTACGATTGGGATTTTACAAAATCTTTATGCTAGCGGTTTGATTGATTTGCGTGGTGCTCTGCCAGTTCTTTTCGGAGACAATATTGGTACTACTATTACCGCAATCATTGCTTCATTAGGGGCTAATATTGCAGCAAAACGGGTGGCGGGTGCCCATGTAACCTTTAATGTAGTGGGAACTATTCTTTGTTTACTTGTTTTAAGTCCTTTTACAGCAATGATTCAGTGGTTTCAGACCACTCTTCATCTTTCGCCTGAGATGACGATTGCCTTTGCTCATGGTGCTTTCAATATCTCAAATACAATTATTCAATTTCCCTTTATTGGAGTTTTAGCTTGGCTGGTGACTAAGCTTATTCCTGGTGAGGATGAAGAAGTTAAGTATGAACCGCTTTATCTGGATAAGATCTTAATCAAGCAGGCGCCTTCTATCGCTTTGGGGAATGCTAAAAAAGAATTGCTCCATTTGGGTAGCTATGCAGAGAAATCATTGGAGCTGTCTTACAACTATCTTACGACGGGGAAAGAAAAAGCAGCCAATAAAGGGCACAAAACCGAAGAAGCAATTAACTTGATTGATGAGCAGCTGACTCGATATTTGATTGACCTTTCAAGCGAGGCTCTAAGTCAGCATGAAAGCGAAGTTCTGACGAATATTCTTGACTCTTCTCGTGATATTGAGCGGATTGGCGACCACGCAGAAGCACTCATTGGGATGAATGATTACCTTATCAATAAAAAAATTACTTTTACCGACGCTGCCAAGACAGAGATGGCAGAAATTTATGATCTGACTCATGATATGGTTGAAAAGGCCTTGCAAGCAGTTGAAAACAATGATATTGAGTTGGCAAATCAGTTAACTGAACAACATATAGTCATTAACCGATTGGAGCGCAAATTGCGGAAGACCCACATTGCCCGCCTTAATAAGGGAGAATGTTCAACTCAAGCCGGAGTTAATTTTATTGAAATTTTAGCACATTATACGCGTGTTTCAGATCATGCCCTTAATTTGGTTGAGAAGGTGCAAGCAGGGCAAATTTAATCCATAAAATTTGAAAGTTTCAGCTGGGGCTGAAGCTTTTTATTTGTAAAACTATTAATATGCTAAAAATTAGTCTAGACCATTTACTTTTGAAAAGGAAAGCGTTATAATATAGGGGAAAATACGAAACGCGATAAGTTTTTAGAAAAGGAGACGTTTCATGATTACATATGTAAAAGCTGATCAATTTTTCTACCCTTACGAGGTCAAAACAGGAGGCTATCTGGAGTTAGTAGATGGCAAATTTGGTGACTGGGTTGCAGAAGCACCAGCAGGGGCTGAGACTCTAGATTATACAGGCTACACAATAGCACCTGGATTAGTTGATACTCACATTCATGGTTTTGGTGGTGTGGATGTCATGGATAATAACATTGAAGGAACTCTTCATGTCATGAGTGAAGGCTTGCTTAGCACGGGGGTTACTTCTTTCTTACCAACTACCTTGACCTCTACTTTTGAGCGTTTGCTTGAAGTAACGAAGAATCTTGGCGCTCGTTATCAAGAAGCAACAGGCGCTAAGATTCGTGGGATTTATTTTGAAGGACCTTATTTTACAGAAAAATATAAAGGGGCACAAAATCCTGCCTACATGAAAGACCCAACGATGGAAGAATTTTCAGCTTGGCAAGAAGCAGCGCACGGTATGATCAATAAGATTGCCCTTGCGCCAGAGCGGAAAACAGCACCGGACTTTATCCGTACAGTGACTGATCAAGGTGTGACAGTTGCACTCGGTCACTCAAATGCGACTTTTGAGGAAGCAACACATGGCGTTCAAGCGGGAGCAAGTGTCTGGGTGCATGCTTATAATGGTATGCGTGGCTTGACTCACCGTGAGCTAGGCATGGTTGGTGCTATGTATGAAATTCCTCACACGGTAGCAGAGCTTATCTGTGATGGACATCATGTTCATCCAAAGGCTTGTGAAATTTTACTTAAGCAAAAGGGGTATGAAAATGTTGCTCTCATTACAGACTGTATGACAGCGGGCGGTCAGCCAGATGGTGACTATATGTTAGGGGAATTTCCTGTCGTTGTGGAAAATGGTACAGCTCGGCTCAAAGACAGTGGTAGTCTAGCAGGTTCTATTTTGAAACTCAAAGACGGTGTTAAAAATGTCGTTAAATGGGGCATTGCTAGCCCGCACCAAGCTATTATGATGGCAAGTCTTGTTCCTGCAAAATCTGTGCATATTGACGATGTCTGCGGTCAGATTAAATGTGGTTATGATGCAGACTTCATCGTCTTGGATAAAGATTTGGAATTGGTTGCGACTTATCTCAATGGTGAAAAACGTTTTGAAGCTTAATTAAAACTTGTTTCGTAAGTGCTTTCTTGATATAATGAAAGTTAGGAAGTGAGGTCTTTATGAAACTAAATCAGCGCACGATCAAAAATTACAAGCCCTACTACATAGGAATTGGTGCTTTTGCTTTGATTTTTGGATTGGCTATGCAGCGCCCATTTATGTGGATTATTGGGCTAGCCTTTCTCATCTACGCTTTCATAGGAAAGTCAGGTAAGAAAGCAGAAAATACAGAGAAAAAATAGAAAATGGCGGCAAATGCTGCCTTTTTCGTATTGAATTTTAATATTGGAGGTTGACATGAAGGATTACATGTTAAATAATGGCGTGGCTATTCCAGCGGTCGGTTTTGGAACTTGGCGCGCTAAGGACGGTGAAGAAGCCTATCAAGCGGTGCTGGCAGCGCTCAAAGCGGGCTATCGGCATATTGATACGGCAGCCATTTACCAAAATGAAGAAAGTGTCGGTCGCGCCATTAAGGATAGCGGCATTGCGCGTGAGGAGCTTTTTATCACGACCAAGCTCTGGAATGATGCGCATGGTTATGAGGTAGCAAAAGCAGCTTTTGCGACTTCGCTTGAGAAATTAGGCTTGGATTATCTGGATTTGTACCTGATTCATTGGCCAAATCCCAAGCCCTTGCGAGATAATCTTTGGCAGGCGGCAAATAGCGAGGCTTGGCGAGCAATGGAAGAGCTCTATCAGGCTGGCAAAATCCGTGCTCTGGGCGTCAGCAATTTTCTGCCCCACCATTTGGAGGAGCTGCTGAAGACAGCCAAGATTGTGCCTGCGGTCAATCAAATCCGTCTGGCGCCAGGCGTTTATCAGAGAGAGGCGATTGATTATTGCCGCAAGCAGGATATTCTCTTGGAAGCCTGGGGACCTTTTGGTCAAGGGGAATTGTTCAGCAATCCAGACATCAAGGCTTTGGCGGACAAGTACGATAAGACAGTCGCGCAGCTAGCCCTGGCTTGGAGCATCAAAGAAGGCTTTCTGCCCTTGCCAAAATCCGTCACGCCTGAACGGATTATCAGCAATCTAGATTTCTTCGATATTAAATTGAGCGATGAAGACGCTGAAATTTTAAAAAATATTGAAGGTCTAGCAGGCGGAGCACCAGATCCAGATGCAGTAGATTTTTAAAATGTATTTAACTATTTTTAGTTTAAATGTTAAAAAAGAAACTCTCTAAACTTCATTTGAAAAATATTAGACAATCTTTCCATTTTCTGCTACAATACTTGTAGAGAGAAATCGTTATCGTAAGGCTTCTTTTAGCGAGCTCAGAGTGGTGAAAGCTGGGCAGAAGTGAGAGAACGAGGGAGCTTTCGGATTATTAGTATAGAAATGAAGTTATAAATTAGGGTGGAACCGCGTTTCAACGCCCCTATGCAAGTAAGCATGGTGGGAGTTGCTGTCGTGTGTTCCACTTTTTATGTGCTTAGAAATAAAAGGGAAAATGATGTCAAAAAAATTGACCTTTCACAGGAGGCAGACTCCTTTCTAAGCAAAGCTTAGAGTAGTCTACGGGAAATCCTATCGGACTTTCCCTACCTCCTGCACTAACTTCTTTCAAGTGTCATTGTCGGCCATTTGAAAGAAGTGTCGCAAGCAATCATCAAAATAAGGAGAATACCAATGGGTAAAAAATTAACCTTCCAAGAGATTATTTTAACTCTTCAACAATTTTGGAATGACCAAGGCTGCATGCTCATGCAGGCTTATGATAATGAAAAAGGGGCGGGAACCATGAGTCCCTATACTTTCTTGCGGGCGATTGGGCCTGAGCCCTGGAATGCGGCTTATGTGGAGCCTTCACGTCGTCCGGCAGACGGGCGCTACGGCGAAAATCCCAACCGTCTCTACCAGCACCACCAGTTTCAGGTGGTGATGAAGCCGAGCCCTAGTAATATCCAAGAGCTCTATCTTCAATCTCTGGAAGTCTTGGGCATCAATCCCTTGGAGCACGACATTCGCTTTGTTGAGGATAACTGGGAAAATCCGTCGACTGGTTCAGCTGGTCTAGGCTGGGAAGTCTGGCTAGACGGCATGGAAATCACGCAATTTACCTATTTTCAGCAGGTCGGTGGTCTCGCTACCCAGCCCGTAACAGCTGAGGTGACCTACGGTTTGGAGCGTCTCGCGTCTTACATTCAGGAAGTGGATTCGGTTTATGACATTGAATGGGCAGACGGGGTGAAATACGGTGAAATCTTTACCCAGCCAGAATTTGAGCATTCAAAATACAGCTTTGAAATCAGCGACCAAGACTTGCTGCTGGAAAACTTTGACAAATTTGAAGCGGAAGCAAAACGCTGCCTGGACGAGCACCTGGTGCACCCGGCCTATGACTATGTGCTCAAATGCTCTCACACTTTTAACTTGTTGGATGCGCGCGGAGCCGTGTCTGTAACGGAGCGGGCGGGCTATATCGCGCGCATTCGTAATCTGGCGCGCGTGGTTGCCAAGACCTTCGTCGCTGAGCGCAAGCGTCTGGGTTACCCACTTTTGGACGAAGCAAGTCGGGAAAAATTATTGGCTGAGGAGGAAGCATAATGACCAAAAATTTATTAGTAGAATTAGGTTTGGAAGAAATGCCGGCTTATGTCGTCACTCCTAGCATGAAGCAGCTGCGCGACAAATTAGGGCAGTTTTTGACAGAGCACCGTTTGACTTTTGAAAAAATCGAAATGTTCTCAACGCCGCGTCGCTTAGCGGTGCGCGTAGCGGGCTTGTCCGAGAAGCAAAGTGATTTGACTGAAGACTTTAAAGGGCCGAGCAAGAAGATTGCCTTGGACGCTGACGGCAACTTTACCAAGGCGGCAGAAGGCTTTGTTCGCGGTAAGGGCTTGACCACCGCAGACATTACTTTCAGAGAAATCAAGGGCGAGGAATACGTCTATGTGACCAAGGAAGAGCTTGGGCGACCTGTGGAGCAGATTATTCCTCAAGTGGTAGAAGTGCTGGAGCAGCTGACTTTCCCTGTCAATATGCACTGGGCGGACAACACTTTTGAGTACATTCGTCCCGTTCATACTTTGACGGTGCTATTGGATGAAGAGGCCTTTGAGCTGGACTTTTTGGACATCAAGGGAGCACGGATTAGTCGTGGACACCGTTTCTTGGGTCAAGAAACCCAAATTCAATCTGCCAATTCTTATGAGGATGACTTGCGCCAAGTCTTTGTTATTGCGAGTCCCGTTGAGCGGGGCAATCTAATTTTGGAGCAAATCAAGGAAATCGAGCAGGAACGCAATGTTCAGGTGGAGATTGACGAAGCGCTCTTTAATGAGGTGCTCAACTTGATTGAATATCCGACTGCTTTTATCGGGCGTTTTGACGAACGCTATCTCGATGTGCCTGAGGAAGTCTTGGTGACGTCAATGAAGGTCAATCAGCGCTATTTTGTCGTGCGTGATGAGGCTGGCAAGCTCCTGCCTTACTTCGTTTCAGTCCGCAATGGTAATGCCGAGCATCTTGAAAATGTCGTCAAGGGAAATCAAAAAGTGCTGGTGGCGCGCTTGGAAGATGCAGAATTCTTCTGGCGGGAAGACCAAAAACTTGAGATTAAAGACTTGGTAGAAAAGCTGCGCCAGGTCACTTTCCATGAGAAAATTGGAAGTTTGTTGGAGCACATGGAGCGCACTGGTTTGATTGCTGCGCTTCTGGCTGAAAAAGCAGGACTTGCAACTAGTGAAATCAAAGATTTAGAACGCGCCGCGGCTATTTACAAATTTGACCTCTTGACAGGTATGGTCGGCGAGTTTGATGAATTACAAGGAATTATGGGCGAAAAATATGCTCTCCTTGCGGGTGAAAATCCAGCGGTTGCAGCAGCGATTCGAGAGCACTATTTGCCAAATGCCAGTGAGGGCGAATTGCCTGATACCAAGGTGGGAGCGGTGCTTGCCATTGCTGACAAGTTAGATACCATTCTTTCTTTCTTCTCTGTCGGGCTCATTCCGTCGGGCTCCAATGACCCTTATGCTCTGCGTCGTGCGACACAGGGTGTGGTGCGGATTTTGGATAAATTCGGCTGGGAGATTGATTTGGAGCAGCTGGTGGCAGAGCTCTATGCGCTCAAGTTTGACAGCTTGACTTATGGCAATCAAGCGGCTGTTCTTGATTTCTTCCGTGCGCGCGTGGAAAAAATGATGGACCGTGACATTCCAAAAGACATTATCCAAGCGGTGCTGGATAGTCGTCATTTTGTCGTACGGGATTTGGTTGAAACCGCGAAAATCTTAGCTGAAAAAGCCAAGGAAGCAGGCTTCAAAGCAGCGGTGGAAAGTCTAGCTCGGGTCTTTAATTTGGCAGAAAAAGCAGAAAGCCGTGAGGTCAATCCAGCTCTCTTTGAAAATGAAGCGGAGCAAAATTTCTTTGCGGCAGTGGAAGATTTGCATCTGTCTGATGACTTGGAAGACAATATCAACCAGCTCTTTGCTCTCAGCCCAGTCATTGATGCTTTCTTTGACAATACCATGGTCATGGCAGAAGGTCCAGCTATCCGCAACAATCGCTTGGCGCTCCTTGCCAACCTGACAGACAAGGCAGCCACTCTCGCTCAATTTAACCAAATCAATACCAAATAGGAGGCGTTTATGGAACAAGCAAAAATTGATCGAATTAACGAATTGGCAAAAAAGAAGAAGACGGAAGGCTTGACGCCTGAGGAAAAGGTGGAGCAGGCCAAACTCCGCGAAGAATATATCGAGGGCTATCGGCGCAGCATCCGCCACCATATCGAGGGGATCAAGCTGGTCGATGAGGAAGGAAACGATGTGACTCCTGAAAAGCTTCGCCAAGTCCAACGCGAAAAGGGTCTCCACGGCCGTAGTTTGGATGATCCGAATTCTTAGAAATGTAAAATGAGGCTGGGACAATAGTTCTCAGCCTCTAAAATTAATTCGGATTATCCTGCAAGACGCGGTAGCCTCTTGGCTTCTGCGTTCGTCTTTACAGACTCCGCACAACCCTAATAGGCATCGCGGGGGTGGGACGACGAACTATTCCTTTACAGGAAGTAGTTCTGTCCTACTCCCATTTTAAATTGACATTTCAGGCATAAATTTATACATAGTAGCTTTAGCTGGCTTATTGAGGAAAAATTCACTTATAATAAATCCTGTAAAAAATTTTTACAAAAGTAGAATAGGAGTTTATAATGAATATTTTGATCATCAATGGTTATCAGTCTCATCCTTTTTGCAAAGGTGAATTAAATTTTAGTTTGTTGAATATTATGTTAAATAAGTTGAGAAAGCAACATCAGGTTCAGCTATCTTCAGTTGAAGATTATAATGTAATGGATGAGAGAAATAAATTCTTTTGGGCAGATCTAATTATTTTTCAGTTTCCAATTTACTGGTTTAATGTTCCAGGAAAATTAAAACTATACATGGATCAAGTTTTTGAGTATGGACAATTTTATACATTTGCCGATGAATATGGTTCAGGAGGTCTACTAAAAGATAAATCTTACATTTTATCAACTACCTGGAATGCACCAGAAGAAGTCTTTAATCATCCTGATAAATTTTTTGAAGGAAAATCAGTTGATGATCTATTTATTCCTTTTCATAAAACAATGGAATTTTGTGGCTTAAACCACCAAGGAACTCTCTCTTTTCATAACGTAGTCAAAGCTCCTAATTTTGAAGGATACAGACAAAAATTAGAGCACTTTTTAAATAATAAATGTGGATTGGAGGAAACAGATGCTAGCAATTTTTAATTTTAAAAATAAGATGTCCATTGCTACTCAAGAAAAACTGATGGATGAGTTTAATACTAAAAACTTAAACAAAAATCATCAACTAATTGTAGCACCTATTGTTCCCCGAAAAGATAGTACCTACCAGTTTAATGTTGCCATTCAGAATTTAGCAATTAAAGGTAGAAATGTGGGAGATTTATCGCCTCAACACTTAGAACATTTTGGGATTAAATATGCTTTTGTGGGACATTTAGAAAGACAAAGCATGCTTAATGAGGATGTAACTATGATTCAATCTAAAATTGAGAATGCTATCAGTCATAAAGTCGTTCCCATTGCATGCCTAGGCATTCAAAACGATGTATCTAAAGAGTTACGAGAAATTCTTGCCGGTCTTGATTTACAAAATGCAGAAATCATCTTTGCTTATGAGATTTTAACAGCTACTTTAAGAGGACAAAAAGATTATTCTTTCACGGAGATTGCTAGGAATTTTACTAAACTAAAGGACTACCTAGAGGGACTCAGCCATGAGTTTTCCAATTTTTCCTATAAATTAATTTTTGGAGGAGGTATCGAAAAAGAACATATTGAAAAGGTTATGCATATTGGTTTTGATGGTGTTTTAGTTGGAGATCGTATTCCAGCATTAAAAAGTGTATATCATTATTTAGAAAGCGATGTTTAAAAAGGAGAAAAAATGAAAACTATTTTAGTAACGGGTGGAGCGGGCTACATTGGTTCGCATACTGTAACTGCTCTGTTAAACGCAGGTTATCAAGTACACGTATTGGATAATTTATCAACTGGCTCTTTAGAGGCTGTTGATAAACGTGCTCACTTTGAACAAATGGATGTTTATAATCAAAAAGAGCTTAAATTATATTTACAAAATCATCAGATAGACGCGGTATTACATTGCGCTGGGCAAATTGTTGTAAGTGAGAGTATGGAGAATCCTAGCAAATATTTTGAAGAAAATGTTGCGGGAATGAACAAGGTTTTGAAGGTTTTATCTGAAGTGGGAATTAATAAAATTCTATTTTCTTCAACGGCTTCCCTGTATGGAAATAACTGTATAGATCATCCGGCGACAGAAGACACCTTGTTAGATCCAGTTAATCCTTATGCAGAAATCAAATTGATGGGGGAAAGAATGATTTACTGGATGGCTAAACGCTACGACTGGAAGTATGTCATTTTTCGCTATTTTAATGTGGCTGGTGCATCTATGGATTCATCAAATGGTTTACGAGTAAGAAAACCGACACATATCATTCCTAATATCAATAAAACAGCTTTGGGGCAAAATGAACGATTAAAAATTTTTGGTGATGACTATCATACACGTGACGGTTCTTGTATCCGTGATTATATTCATGTTTTGGATTTGGCGGCAGCACATGTTAAAGGATTTAATTATATTTTTGAGGAAAAATCAAGTTCACAAATATTCAATCTTGGGACAGAAAAAGGGTATACGGTCAAAGAAATTTTCGCAGTAGCTGAGGAAGTTTTAAATCAGCAAATTCCCGTTGAAGTTGTTGGACGTCGTGCAGGAGATCCTGCTAGTGTTTTGGCCAATGCTTCAAAAGCAAAAGACTATCTTAATTGGCAACCTTGCTATAATTTGAAAGATATTATTTTATCTGACTATCAATGGCGTCTCAAAATGGGACAGGAAATCTTATAATAAATAAAAACGATGATTTTTTGTCAAGCCCCAACTAAAATAGACAGTAAAAAAGTGTATTAGTTATGAAGATATGCTTCCCGATATTGCACGGGGGTCATGCCTTTTAATTTTTCTTGCGGTCTATCCATATTATACCAGTCTATATAGTCTTTGATTTGGCGAATGAGCTGTTTCTGACTCTCTGGAGGAAATAAAGTCAAAGACTCACTTTTGAGGTGAGAGAAAAAATTTTCACAAGGAGCATTGTCATAACAATTCCCTTTCCTAGAATGTGAGATTGTCACACCATAGGAGTCTAACTTCCTGAGATACAGTTGA
>NZ_KB904379.1 GCF_000380065.1 Streptococcus massiliensis DSM 18628
TAAAGAATGTCAGGCGCTTTTATCTCCCCAAGGTAGACAGATTTTCGCTCAACGCAAGATTGATGTGGAACCTGTCTTTGGGCAGATAAAGGCTTGTTTGGGTTACAAGAGATGTAATCTGAGAGGGAAGCGTCAAGTGAGAATTGACATGGGATTGGTACTTATGGCCAATAACCTCCTAAAATACAATAAGAGAACGACTCAAAATTAAAAAGCTAGAGTTCCGCAATTGGGAAGCTCTAGCTTTTTTTGTGGCTGAGAATTATTTTGTCCCAGGCTCTTTTATTTGTATAAACTACCGTAGGCCAAGGTATAAACTGAGCATATCTACTATATATGCTTATCATACATTCAAGACCTTATCCAAAAAGTCCTTGAGGCGTGGGTGTTGCGGGTTGTCAAAAATTTGATCAGGTGTCCCGTCTTCGAGAAACTCTCCGTCAGCAGTGAAAATAACACGATTGGCAACTTGGCGAGCAAAGCCCATTTCGTGAGTTACGATGAGCATGGTCATGCCTTGCTGAGCTAAGTCTTTCATAACATTGAGTACATCGCCGACCATTTCAGGGTCAAGGGCAGAAGTTGGTTCGTCAAAGAGCATAATGTCAGGGTTCATAGCAAGCCCTCGTGCAATCGCTACACGTTGTTTTTGTCCGCCGGATAGGCTGTCTGGTTTCGCATTTGCTTTATCAGCCAAACCAACCTTTTCAAGCAATTCGATTCCCAGTTGATCCGCCTCTGTTTGTGTCATTCGTTTATGTTGGACAGGTGCAAAAGTGATATTTTCAAGAACGGTCATGTGAGGGAAGAGATTAAAATGTTGAAAGACCATTCCGATATTTTCACGGACAAGATCAATATCCGTGTGTTTGTCGGTCAAATCGTAGCCGTCAACGGTAATTGTACCGCTAGTAACGGTTTCTAGTTGATTGAGACTGCGTAGAAAGGTTGATTTTCCTGACCCAGATGGTCCAATAATACAGACAACATCCCCTTCGTAGAATTTAGCAGTAATCCCTTTAAGAACCTCATTTTTGCCGTAGTATTTGTGCAAATCATGCACATCAATTTTTAATTTTGTCATGAATTACATCCTCCTTTCTAAGCGTTTAGCTAAGCGGGTCAAAATAGTTATCAAGACCAGATAAAGTACTGCTAAAATTGCATACATTCTAAAGCTTTGGTAATTGCGGGCGATGATAATCTTCCCCGTTTGGAAAAGCTCAACCAGCCCGATAGCCGATACGATTGTTGTATCTTTAAGGGCGATGACGAATTGGTTGATAAAATTCGGAAGCATAAGACGGGCCGCTTGCGGCAAGATAACCTTACGCATGGTTGTGCCATAGGAAATACCTAAACTACGACTGGCTTCCATTTGTCCAACAGGAACGGCTTGAATTCCTCCACGGACGATTTCGGCGATATAAGCGCCTGAGTTGAGGGACAGGGCAATTGTTCCGGCCACAAAATCGTTAATCGGGCTTTGTTGGCCAGTCATGGATTCGATGAAATTTGGAATTCCCCAGAAGATAAAGGCAGCGAGGATCATTAGTGGAATCCCGCGAATGACATCAACAAAGACGGTAGCAATGATACGTAAAGCCTTAATTGGGCTGACACTAAACATACCAAATATAACACCGATGACCATAGCAATAGCAAAAGATAAGAGTGCTAGCGCAATTGTTACACCCAGTCCTTGTAAGAGCTGCTTGTAGTTGTTAGAAATGAGCCCTGTAATCGTCGTTTCATCTGCTGTATCGGTAGAACTTTTGGAGTTTGAAGCTAGATACTTATCCAAGATTTTCTGAAATTTACCGTTTGCCTTAAGATTGGCCAGACCATTATTGAACATTTCAATCAACTCCGGATTGCTTCCTTTTTTGACTGCAAAGCCAGTGTCTCCAGCAGGCGTTCCTTCAATCGGAGTCTTGAGCTTTTGTCCTTGACTAATAGAGTATTTTACAACAGGCTCATCATCCATAACAGCTGCAACAGAACCTGAATTAAGGCTGTCGTACATGGAGGAAGCGTCAGAAAAAGTTTTAATCTTATAACCGTATTTCTTTTGGTTATTTTCCATAAATGTTTGAGAGGCAGTCCCATTTTTAACTCCGACGGTTTTTCCTTTCAAATCTTCATAGGAGGAAATTTTACTATTATTTTTCACGGCAAGAATGGTATTGGCCGTGTAATAAGGTTCAGAAAAATCAAAAGTTTCCTTGCGGGCATCTGTAATCGTCATTCCAGCAATCATACCGTCCGCTTGCCCAGATTGCACCGCATTGAGTGCAGCGTCAAAGCCGGGATTGGTGATTTCGATAGTAAATCCTTGGTCTTCTGCAATGGCTTTAATCAAATCCATATCAATTCCTGTATACTGGCTATTGTCATTTTGGAAAACAAAAGGAGCAAAAGAAGAATCAGATGCGATAATATACTTCGATTTCTTTGGTGTTGCCTTTTGTCCAGCAGAGGTTGTTGTTGCAGGAACTGAGTTACTGCTAGTACTTGATGAGCTATTTTTTGCACCTAACATGAAAATGGGGAGCAAAGCTAACATTAATATTAGAATTTTTTTCTTCATTTCTCTCTCCTTTTTGGAATATTTTAAAATTATATCAGAAAAAAGCCATTATGGCAAATTTTTTGTAATTTTATGTCAGGTTTTCTGACATCTGTTTGTTTTTACAGAAGATTGAAAAGAGAAACTAGGGGATCATTCAAGAATGAAGAAGCCTCTAAATTATGATAAAATAGGGGAAAAGAGCTAAGAAAGGGACAAGATGATTAACCGAATTACCGATAACAAGTTTAAATTAGTATCCAAATACCAGCCGTCTGGCGACCAACCTGAGGCGATTGAGGCCTTGGTGGATAATATCGAGGGCGGCGAGAAAGCACAGATTTTGCTGGGGGCGACCGGGACAGGAAAGACCTACACTATGAGCCAAGTCATTCAAAAGGTCAACAAGCCGACCCTCGTCATCGCTCACAACAAGACCTTGGCAGGTCAGCTCTACGGCGAGTTCAAGGAGTTTTTCCCCGACAATGCGGTCGAATATTTCGTTTCCTACTATGACTATTACCAGCCCGAAGCCTATGTGCCGTCCAGCGATACCTATATCGAAAAGGATAGCTCGGTCAACGACGAGATTGACAAGCTCCGCCATTCGGCGACGTCTGCTCTCCTTGAGCGCAACGATGTCATCGTGGTGGCGTCGGTTTCTTGCATCTACGGTCTCGGTTCGCCTAAGGAATACTCTGATAGCGTGGTTAGCCTACGTCCGGGCTTGGAAATTTCCCGTGACAAGTTGCTTAATGACTTGGTAGATATTCAGTTTGAGCGTAATGACATTGACTTTCAGCGGGGGAAATTCCGGGTTCGTGGTGATGTGGTTGAGATTTTCCCAGCTTCTCGGGATGAGCATGCCTTTCGGGTGGAGTTTTTCGGAGATGAGATTGACCGTATCCGTGAGGTCGAAGCCTTGACAGGTCGAGTCTTGGGTGAAGTGGACCATTTGGCCATCTTCCCAGCCACTCACTTCGTGACCAATGAAGACCACATGGAAGTAGCCATTGCTAAGATTCAGGCGGAGCTGGAGGAGCAGCTTGCTATCTTTGAGAAGGAAGGCAAGCTTCTGGAAGCCCAGCGCTTGAAACAGCGTACGGAGTATGATATCGAAATGCTACGTGAAATGGGCTATACAAATGGCGTTGAGAACTATTCTCGTCATATGGATGGTCGAAGCGAAGGAGAGCCGCCTTATACCCTTTTGGACTTTTTCCCCGATGACTTCTTGATCATGATTGACGAGAGTCACATGACCATGGGACAGATTCGGGGCATGTACAATGGTGACCGCTCTCGTAAGGAGATGCTGGTTAATTATGGTTTCCGCCTGCCGTCTGCCTTGGACAACCGTCCGCTGCGCCGTGAAGAATTTGAAAGCCATGTCCACCAGATTGTCTACGTGTCGGCAACGCCGGGCGACTATGAGAATGCACAGACCGATACGGTCATTGAGCAAATTATCCGCCCGACCGGGCTCCTTGACCCGGAAGTGGAAGTCCGCCCAACCATGGGACAGATTGATGACCTTTTGGGTGAAATCACTGCGCGTGCAGAGAAGAATGAGCGGACCTTTATCACAACCCTGACCAAGAAAATGGCGGAGGATTTGACTGACTACTTCAAGGAAATGGGTGTCAAAGTCAAGTACATGCACTCGGACATCAAGACCTTGGAGCGGACCGAGATTATCCGAGACCTGCGCTTGGGTGTTTTTGATGTTTTGGTTGGGATCAATCTTCTGCGCGAGGGAATCGACGTGCCGGAGGTTAGTCTGGTGGCCATTCTTGATGCGGACAAGGAAGGATTCCTCCGCAACGAGCGTGGCCTGATCCAGACTATTGGCCGAGCAGCCCGCAACAGCGAGGGGCATGTGATTATGTATGCCGATACCATGACCCAGTCCATGCAGCGCGCTATTGATGAAACTGCCCGCCGTCGGGCAATCCAGATGGCTTATAATGAAGAGCATGGCATTGTACCGCAGACCATCAAGAAAGAAATCCGCGACCTGATCAGCGTGACCAAGGCAGCCCTGCCAGACAAGGAAGAAACTGTCGAAATCGAAAGCCTCAATAAGCAAGAGCGCAAGGATATGGTTAAGAAACTCGAAGGTCAAATGCAAGAAGCCGCAGGCCTTCTTGACTTCGAGCTCGCCGCACAGATTCGTGATATGATTCTGGAAATCAAGGCGATGGATTAGAAAATCCATGAAAATATTGGGAATAGGGAGAAAAATATGAGTAACGAAATTATTACTACACTGATATCGGTTGGTGCTACGAGTTTAATATCTGTTATAGGTTTTTGGATTACAAGTACCTCATTGAAAAAAAGTTTTAGAAATGAACTGCATAAGAATAGAGATAATGTATTTCTAGGTCATATGTCAGCAATTCCATTGTATATTTTAGAATTATTAGATGAAATGATGGAGATTGATAATTCAACTTTAAAAAATAAAAGACAAAAGGAGCAAAATTTAAAAAGTTTCAAAAAAATAATAAACACAACATACTCCTATGGCTCTGAAGAAGCAATAAAGATCCTTGCATTGATGCAAAAGGAAAATTATGCTGCTGCAAAGGATAATGTTGAGCAAGATATATACAGAATGATTGCTATATATTGTTTAGCTGCTACACAAATTAAATTTGATGTCACAGGGATTGCAGTTAGTCCAAATTTTTGGTTTCAATTGAGATTAAATGATTATTCTGAACATAAAGAAAAATATAGAATAGCTACTAATATTTTAATTAAAGAGTTAGAGTTAAATAAAAAGTTTAAATTTTGATTTAAATAAATCCAAGGAGCACTACATGCGTTATGCACTTTTACTCCGTGGCATCAATGTCGGCGGGAAAAACAAGGTCGTTATGGCTGATTTGAAGAAAGATTTGGCTGGGTTGGGTTTTGAAAATCCAGTTTCCTACATCAACAGCGGTAATCTTTTCTTTGATAGCGAGGAGCAGGAGGAGAGAATTCGGGAGATTTTGACGGCTTATTTCAGTCGGTCTTATGATTTTCCTCTGCCTTTTGTCCTTGTCAGCTCTGCTATGCTTCAAAAAGAAACAGCCAATCTGCCTGCTTGGTGGCAGGATGAGACAGCCTTTCGGCGAGATGTTCTCTTTTATCTGCCGGAGACTGATAGGGAGAGTGTTCAAGAGCTGGCTGGGAGTTGGGCAAATGACAAGGAGCAGCTGCACTTTGGGCAGACGGCCTTCTTTTATAGCAATGCTGACCAAGCGGACTATCTCAAGTCTAACTACCATAAGAAACTGCTTAAGTCCAGTTTCTACAAGCAACTAACCATCCGAAACGGTAAGACTTTCCAGAAGATTGTGGAGTTAGTAGGTACAATTCAAAAATGAATAATTGATAGATTTTGGTCTCCTTTTTGCTAACAAATTTATTATTTGAAAAAGATTCAAGTTGAAGTAGCGAATTAAGTTGAACGTTTTTAACGCTTATGGTATTTTCGTTGTTGAGCAAGAATATATTGATAAGAGATCTATGTATTTTAGTGTGAAGTTTGAAACATCTATATACTAAAATTATGCTATAATAAATGCTATGTATACCAAACCAACTTCTGCCTATGTACACATTCCGTTTTGTACTCAAATTTGTTATTACTGTGATTTTTCCAAGGTGTTTATTAAAAATCAGCCAGTTGATGATTATTTAGTTCACCTGATGCAGGAAGTGGACTCCTATGACATTGGAGCCTTACGGACTCTTTATATTGGTGGTGGGACACCGACGGCGCTTTAGATAGTATTTCAAGACAAGCTATTTTTGATTTACTGAGAAATATAGGGAAACAAGGAAAATGTATTCTCATGGTGACGCATGATATTGAGTTGGCTTCCCATACAGATAGAGCTCTGATTTTGAGAGACGGTAAAATTGTTCAAGAAATACAAAAGCCATCTGCTGAAAATTTATATCGAGCCTTGGAGATTGTCTCCTCTACCAAATAAAAGGATATTTTATGTTAGAAAAAATAAAAATAAATGAAAAAGACTTCCCACTTCAAATTCAGCCTTATTTTCGAGGTGGCCATATTTATGATAGTAGCTCCCATTCTCAAGCAAAAGTGTGATATTTAGACTCGGGCTATTATTTAAAAATGGACAATGTGAGAGAATTAGAGGAAGAAGCAAAATTGACACGCTACTTTTTTAAAAAAGGGATTGCCGTAGAGGTCATGGAATATGTATCAGAAGATAAAGATTATCTCTTGACTAGGGCTGCTGACGGAGAAACGGCTTTAACTTATCTAGATAAGCCAGAAAAGCTTTGCCAGATATTAGCAGAGACCTTAAACTATTTACATAGTTTAGACAGAAATGAGTTCGCACTTCCAAATCGTCTAGAACATTACCTTTCAAACGTCGTAAAAAATTACCAAGCAGGAGTTTTTTATGAGAAGGCACTTTTGCCGAGGTTTGGAATTGCAAATCGAGAAGAAGCATTTAAAATTGTTCAAGCGAACCAAGGGAATTTAAAAGCAGAGACCCTTATTCATGGCGATTTTTGTCTTCCCAATATTATCTTAAAAAATCATCAATTTTCTTGCTTTTTGGATTTAGGGTTAGCTGGTGTGAGTGACAAGCATATTGACCTTTTTGGGGTAATCTGGTCGCTACATTATAATCTGGCTACAGATAATATACGGACTATTTTCTTGATTTATACGGGCGAGAGAATTTTGATGAAAGCATGCTACAAGTAATCGCCGCTTGTGAAGCGTTTGGTTAATGAAAGAGAGAAAGTGCATGATTGCTTATAGAAAATTATATTCAAAAGACATAGACGATTACTATGATTACTTAAATCAGTTGGACACTGAAACTGATTTTATGATGTTTGAGCCTAAAGAACGAGAGCTGAAAGTCGGTAAAGAGAAAATAGCAGGCTGGTTGAAAAATGCTAATAAAAATGGCGACTTTTTACTTGTAGCCACCGATAACCGCAAAATAATTGGTCATATTTCAGCTGAAAAAGGGAAAGTTAATCGTACCGCTCACTCGGCTTATATTGTGCTCGGCGTACTGAAAGATTATCGTGGACGAGGTATCGGAACAGAATTTTTCAAACGTTTAGATGTTTGGGCGCAAGAAAATAGAATTGTCCGTTTGGAGTTGAGCGTGGCAACAAATAATGATGCAGCTATTCATCTATATCAAAAGAATGGCTTTGAAGTTGAAGGAAGAAAGGTCAAAACGATGTTGGTTAAAGGGCAATATAGGGATGAGTATATCATGGCGAAAATAAGGGAAATATTCTAGTTTAGAAGTGGGTAATAAAATGAGTATACAGCTAAAAAGCCTAGACCGAAACGATTTACAATCTCTCTAGCAACTTGGTTTTTGTCAGGAAAAGCCTGTGTGGAAAGATTTTAGTGTGCATACTTTGATGATTATCAGGATTTTTCGACCTTTGATGAATTTTTGCACAGCGAGCTAGCTAGCCTTTTCATCACCCACGGCGGCATGAATAGTGTCAATGAGGCTATCTACTATGGTGTGCCTATGATTGTTGCCCCTATGAGAAACGACCAGCCAAGAGTAGCCCAACAAGTAGCCGACTTACATTTGGGCAAATATCTGAATAAACGTGGTTTAACAAACCAGCAAATACAAGAAGTAGCAGCTAACTTATTTCAGGACCACTCCTATAAAAAAACAAGTCCAGCTTTTTCAAAGAAAATGCCAAGCAGCAGGCGGAAATCAAAAGATAGCTGAACTAATCTTAGAAAATTTATCTCTCTAATTTTATTCATTTGTTTGCATAAATAATTGTATAATATGCTTTATAATCACTAAAATTTAAAAAATTTTTCTTTTTTTCATAATTTTCTAAATAAACTCTTGAAATGAAAGCGTTTTGATTATATAATGAGTAGGTGAGTTTTTCTCTCAAAATCTAATCTTAAAGAAAAGGAAGTCTTTTTTATGAAGAAGAAAAAGCTACTTACACTTGTTTTACCAACGCTTTTGTTGGCTCCAATGGTCTTATCACATGTTGCTCAAGCTGAAGAAGTAACTGCTGATGTGGCAAATGCCAAGTCTGAAACAGTAGCAAAGCCTGTTACAGCTGTTAGCACTAGCGAGCAAATAGTGAATTCTGAAAAAGCGGCTGAAACAAGCACAAGAGAAGGACAAAGTGCAGCTAAGTCAGATAATGATGGTAGGGCAAACGCGACTACAGAGGCTAGCCAAAATTCAGAAACAAATGCAGCGACGACGGATACAGGTACAAGGGCGAATACTGAAAACCAAACAGCTGAGCCTGTTAGGGAAGTTCGGGCAGCAGCACCAGCAGTACAGGCGGCAAGTGCAGGAGTTTCAGCTAAGGACTTAGCTGGCTATACAGGCACTGCGACGGATAATTTATCTGACAAAAACTTATCCGTACAAGAAGCTGTAACTCAGTTATTGGAATGGGCAGCCGTAGATAAGGCACGGTTGGGCAAGTCAGAAAAAGATTACCTTAATTTTGCCAAGAGTTTGGGAATGATTTCAGCAACGACTGATGTGACAGCAGAGCTTAAGGCGTCTGATGCTCAGGCTATGTATGATATTGCCAAGAAACTCTACGACGCTTATCGGGCAGATAAAAAACAACCACTCTTTTTAAATGGTCGTGCACAGCCTATTTTCCCTTATACCACAGGACAAAAAGAAAAAGATGAGGATTATTCCTATGAAAAGAGTGACATCGTTCGTTTTACGGTCTATGTGGAAAGTGATTATGACCTTGACGGTGACGGGAAACGTGATTTAGTCAAGACCTTGGTACAACTACCAAAAGCAGTAGCACAAGGAGATTTCAAAGCCTCTACCATTTTTGAGGCACGTCCTTACGTTGCTGGAACGCTCAACGAAGATTATGTTACCTTGGAAAAATTAGGCATGAAAAGTAAGGGAGCTTACGACATAGAAAATGTTCGTAAAAATCCCCCTGCTAAACGTACTCCAGTGGGAAGTAAGTCTACGATTGAGGCAGCTAAGGCTGCTAAAGCCTCTGATTGGTATTACTATAGCCCATGGGAATATATGTATGACTATGAAGATTTGACTTGGTATGATTATTTCTTGGTGCGTGGTTATGCCTTTGTCAGCAGTGCTGGTTTAGGTACAAGAGGCTCAGAGGGCTTCAATACAACTGGCTCTGACATTGAAATTAACGCTTTTAAAAACATTATCGAATGGATTAACGGGAAACGGGTTGCTTATACAGATAAGACCAGCAACATCGAAATTAAAGCGGACTGGGCAAATGGAAAAGTCGGGATGACAGGTCTCTCTTGGGCTGGAACAACAACATTTGGCGTAGCAGCAACAGGTGTTGAAGGATTGGAAACCATTGTTCCTGCGGCTGGGATTGCTAGCTGGTACGACTATTTCAACAGTCAAGGGACTTCTTTCAGTAATCCACCGTTTAGTGATTTGTCTTGGTTGTCTCTCTATGTCGCGTCTCGTATTTTGGATCCAGATGATTGGAATTCAATCCAAGATAAATACGCCGACTACATCAATCAATTGAACAAAGATCAAGCAGCTCACGGTTATAATTACAGCGATGTTTGGAAAGAACGCGATTATACTGTTGAGGCTGCAAGCAAGCTGAAAACTAGTGCTCTTTTGGTTCACGGTCTCAATGATGACAATGTGAAAACCAAACATTTTGAGCTTATGTATGATGCCTTGAAAAAAGCTGGACAAAATGTGAAGATGTATCTTCATCAAGGCGACCATATTTATCCAGCTAAAATGTCTCTAGGCTACGGTATTACCGCTAAGGGCCAAGATTTCTATGACTTGCTCAATACCTGGCTTTCTCATTATCTCTACGGTGTAGATAATCAGGTGGAAAAGATGCCGGCGGTTCTTGCCCAAAACAACTATGACCCAAGCAAGTGGACAACTTATGATAGTTGGGAAACGAAAAATCGCTTAACCTTATCAGCAGCTTCAAAAGACGAAGAAGTAACCATTAGTAGCGATTATGAAAAAGCTGGCATCACAGCGCCTAAGACTAACCGTAATGAAGCCGTTAGTCAAGCTTCTTCTAGTGCTAATGCAACTTATATGGTCGATGTTCCAGAGGACTTGACGATCAAGGGAAATATTCCTGTTCAATTCAGAGCAGCTCTAAGCAAAGGACAAGGGAGCAATCTACAAGTCAATGCTATGTTAGTGGATGTATCTGATGAAGACTTTGCAGTGACAACCGGTGCGGTTGAAAAGACAGGAGAGGACGGAGCGTTCTGGATGGGAAGTAATCTGGAAAACCTAGCCATTAAGCAATTTGCAACGCCTAATACCAAATATAAGGTGATTGCTAAAGGCTGGCTTAATTTGGCAAATCCAGATTCTGGCTATGCGTCAGCGACTTCAGCCAAGAGTATTGTTCCAAAAATCGGTGAGTTTCATGACTATACGATGTATCTGCAACCCAATGTTTATACAGTTAAGAAAGGTCATAAGTTAGCCTTAGTCTTGAATACTTATGATCCAACAGATTTGACAGTGGATAGGCATTATGAAGTGACTTTCAAGACAAATTCTATCAAAGCTCTGATTCCGATTGTGGAAGATTCTCTGGCACTTAGCGCTAGCTATGTCCCATACACTAGTGAAAACGAAAATAATGCCAGTCAAGATCAAGAGCAAACCCAGCAAACAAACCTTGCTCCTGTCCAAACCTTGGCTGTACATGTTGGTCAAGCATGGGTGTCAGACCCAGCAGTCCAAAAAGCGGCGCAGTTACCACAAACAGGTAGTAAAGAAAACAAAGGTTTCTTTGTGGCAGCAGCGGGTGCTTTGCTAGCAGGTTTTGGTCTCATCTTCTCTAAGAAAAAAGAGGAAAACTAATTTTAGTAAGCCAGCAGTGAAATCATTGAAAGCTTGAGCTAGATGTGGTTTCGCTGCTTTGCTCTATCTAGAGAAGTTTGATTAGAAAGAGAAATCAATTTGAGCTACTAAGGTAGTTAGAGAAAGATTGGTGACAGATGATTTACCTGATAACAGGGGCTTCTCACACGGGGAAGACGCTTTTGGCGCAGAAACTGCTAGAAAAATTTGGCTATCCTTATTTATCGCTGGATTTGCTGGAAATGGGTTTGATAAGAAGCGGGCAAACGGAACTGACAGTGACAGATAGCGACTTGCTGACGGACTACTTGTGGTCTATTGTCAAGGAAATGATTAAGACGGCGCTTGAAAATCAGCAACATTTGATTGTCGAGGGATCCTACATTCCCTTTGACTGGCAAAAGGATTTTTCGAGCGCTTACTTGAAGAATATCCACTATATTTGCTTAATCATGAGCGATGAGTATATCAAAAAATCTTTCCAAAATATAAAAAAGCATGCTTGCGCTATAGAAAAGCGAGTGGATGGCAGCTATTTTACGCTGGATTTTGCCTTGGCAGAAAACCAGAAATATCTTCGTTTGTGTCAAGAACACGGCTGCCCTTATTTATTGCTGGAGAAGGATTACCAGCCTGATTTGATTTTTGAAAAAGTAAAGAGGAGACAAGATGAAAGAGAAAATTCGGAAAATATTTAAGGAAAGTATGGCAATCGAAAGCTTCACTCATACCAGCTCAGAGCGCGATATTGAAGCCTTTCTCGATAGAGAATTGGGCAAGCTGCCTTATTTCAAAGAGCACCCTGAGCTGTTTGGTAGCTACGCTATTCCTCATGATTTTTATGGGCGAGCGGTCAACTGGGCGCTGGTCAAAAACGATACGGCTGACACGGTGGTCCTCTTTCATCATCACGACACGGTGGACATTGAGGACTTTGGCAATCTGCGTGATGTTGCTCTTGATAATGACGCGCTCAAGCAAAAGCTGGCAGATACAGCTCCGCAGCAAGCAGTGCTTGATGACTTAGCTTCGGACGTTTGGCAATTTGGGCGCGGCTCTTGTGATATGAAGGCTGCTCTGGCTTTGCAGCTGGGCGTTTTGGAGACTTATTCACAGCAAAAGAATGGTCATGTCAATCTGCTCTATCTGTCTGTCGGTGATGAAGAGTCTTATTCGCAGGGCATGCGGGCGGCGACAGAGCTCCTCTATGATTTGAAGCAAAAATATCAGCTAAATTACCTCTTGGCTATTGATTCCGAGCCTTTTGAAAGTACAAGGGCTGATGAAAAAGTGCTTCATATCGGAACGGTCGGCAAGCTTTTGCCTGTAGTCGTGACGCAGGGGATTTTGTCTCACATGAAAGAACCCTTGACAGGTGTCAATGCTATTTCCTTGCTTGCTAAAATCGTGGAAAAGATTGACCTCAATCCAGCCTTGTCTGATTCGATTTATGGGGAGCGGTCGCCCTTGCCTTCTTGGTCTTATATGCGTGATTTGAAAGAGCATTACGATGTTTCAACCGTTTTGCATGCGGCAGCTTATCTCAGTGTCTTGTATTTGGAGAAAAGTCCGCAGGAGTTGATGACCATCCTTCAAGACCTTAGCCAAGAAGCCATTGATGAATTTTACAGCCGTTATCGGGATTTACAAGAGACTTACGGTGAAAAGAAGCAGGTTGCAAGGCCGCGCCTCTTGACTTACCAGCAATTAGTAGAGGAATGTCGATCTAAAGAAAACTTTACATCTGTCAAGGAGGAGCTAGACCAAGCAGCGCGTCAGGACTTGAAAAATGGAAAAACGTATCAAGAAATCACCATTGAGACCATTCAAAAATTGCTAGATTTCCACAATCAAAAGGAAGCTCTGGTCATTCTGGCAGTGGCTCCGCCCTATTATCCGTCTATGAATTGTCGGCATTTGCAGGACTCGCCCATTGATATAGAAGCACTGATTTCCCTTTATCAAGATTTTTTAGAAAATGAAGGAAAAAAACTAACGGTGGAAGAGTTCTTCATGGGCATTTGCGACATCAGCTATTGCGCTCTAGAAAAGCCAGTCGAGGATTATCAACATGTTTTAGAGAGCTTGGCCGTGCCTGCTGATCTTTACCAGATTGACTTTTCTAAGATGAAAGACATCCGTATTCCAGCTGTCAATCTAGGTCCGTGGGGCAAGGACTTGCATCAAATCAGTGAACGGGTCTATGAAAAAGACATGCTAGAGACGATTCCTAATTTTCTGCTGCATTTGTTGGAAAATATAGAATTGATTAAGAAATCAGGCAAATAAAGTCTGCCATTGTCAGCCTTTCTAATTATGGAAGGGCTGATTTTATATGACTTTCTGCGCTATTTTAAAAAATTTTAAGAGAAATTATGCTAAAATAGTACCTATCTTGCAAGAATGGAGAATATTTATGTTTCGTTTGATTAGACATCATATCAGGAATAATGCGATTTCGTATGCCTTGGTGACGTTTGCTAGCGGTGTCTTTCTTTAGCTTTAAACCGCAGCAAATAGTGTAAGTCAACGTTTTGGTTTGGAAAGTGTGGAACTGCATCAGCTTCAGCAGAGTACATGGTTCAATCCTCTTATGTGGCTGATCGGCACGATTGTTATTTCGATTATTTTTCGCTTTGTATCAAAAATCCTTAAATTGATATTTATTATCATTGTGTTGGGACTGGGTTTTTACTATCTGAAAACCTATACGGCATACCTAGGTATATTTGGAATGTGACGTTGAGGTTTCTCAGCGTTTTTGTGCAATTTTTAAGGAAGTGGGATGATGAATATAAATTTGGTTAGTTTAATGTAAAACAAGAAAAACTCATCGGTGCAGGGCAGATACTTTATCAGGAACAGCCCACACTCCTAGCGAGAAAAATCAGTGATTTTCTGCTATAATATTTCTATGCAATCTAAACCTACTTCGGCTTATGTGCATGTTCCTTTTTGCACACAAATTTGTTTTTACTGTGATTTTTCTAAGGTTTTTATCAAGAATCAGCCAGTTGATGATTATCTAGTTCACCTGATGCAGGAGGTAGACTCCTATGATATTAGAACTCTGCGCACCCTTTATATTGGTGGTGGAACACCGACAGCGCTTTCTGCGAAGCAGTTGGACTTTCTCTTGCAGGAATTAGATAAGCGCCTTGATTTATCACAGATTGAGGAGTTTACGATTGAGGCAAATCCGGGTGATTTGACAGCAGAAAAGGTAGAGGTTTTGGCAGCTTCAAAGGTCAATCGCGTGTCCTTGGGGGTGCAGACCTTTGATGATCTGATGTTGAAAAAAATTGGACGCAGTCATACTGTCAAGGATATTTATGACAATATTGACCGTCTCAAACAAGCTGGTTTTCACAATATCTCGATTGACTTGATTTATGCCTTGCCAGGACAAACGATAGATCAGGTAAAGGAAAATGTCGCACGAGCAATCGGTCTTGATATTCCTCATATGAGTTTGTATAGTCTGATTTTAGAAAATCATACGGTTTTTATGAATCGGATGCGACGCGGCAAACTCAATCTTCCGCAGGAAGATACAGAGGCAGAGATGTTTGACTATATTATTTCGGAGTTGGAACAGGCTGGCTTTGAGCACTATGAAATTTCCAATTTTTCCAAGCCGGGCTTTGAAAGTCGGCATAATCTCATGTATTGGGACAATGCGGAATACTATGGTTTGGGAGCTGGGGCTTCTGGCTATGTTGATGGCATTCGTTATCGCAACCATGGGCCGATTCGCCATTATCTCAAGGCAGTTGAAGAGGGCAATGCGCGCGTTCATGAGGAAGTTCTAAGCAAGCAAGAGCAGATGGAAGAGGAAATGTTTTTGGGGCTTCGTAAGAAGTCAGGTGTCTCCATTACACGTTTTAGTCAGAAGTTTGGGGAAGATTTTAAAAAGATTTATGGCGATGTGGTTGCTGAATTAGCGACCGACGGGCTTCTAAAGGTAGAACATGATGTTGTTCGCATGACGAAAAAAGGGCTTTTTCTGGGAGACACAGTCGCTGAGAAATTTATTATAGATTAGAGGGGGATAAAATGGGACTTAAATATCGGATTCAAGCAACGATACCATATGATATGGCAGATATTAATAGCAATGTCCGCTTGCCACAACTAATGGCATTGGTTATGCAAGTATCAGGCATGCAATCAGTCGAAGTGGGAATGGCAGATGATTATATTTTAGAGAAATTTGGCCTAGGATGGATTATTTCAGAACATACCATGACCATCAAGCGCCTGCCACGTTTTTTAGAGGAAGTGACGATTGAAACAGAGGCTATGTCTCACAATCGGTATTTCTGTTATCGGGTTTTCAAGGTTTTTGACAGTGATGGGGAGAATATCTTTGAGATGATGACGACTTTCCTTCTCATGGATATAAAAAATCGCAAAGCTGTTCCAGTGCTAGATGAAATCACAGAACCTTTTGGTTCAAGCTTTGTCAAAAAGATTATTCGTGGCCCTAAGTATAAGGAACTAGAAAATCCTGAAACGACAGATTATCGTGTTCGCTTTTATGACCTAGATATGAATGGCCATGTCAATAACGGTAAGTATCTGGAGTGGGTTTATGAGTCTTTAGGGGTAGAATTTTTGAAAAAACATGTTCCAATTCAGGTGGATATCAAATATCTAAAGGAGGTGTTACCAGGTGGTCTGGTGACAACGGCAGTTGAATTAGAGGACTTGACGAGCCATCATCAGATTATATCTGAGGGTGAAGTCAGTGCAGTTGCAAGGATTGAATGGTGTCAATTATAATTGATGTATAAGCTTAAGGAGGTATCATCGTGTTACTAATAAAAAACGGTCGTGTAATGGATCCCAAAACGGGATTTGACAAGGTTTGTGATGTCTTGCTAGACGGCAAGAAGATTGTCAAAATCGCAGAAAATATCGAGGCAGGCGATGCCCAGATACTTGATGCAACAGGCTTAGTCGTCGCACCGGGCTTGGTGGACATCCACGTTCATTTTCGTGAGCCAGGGCAGACGCACAAGGAAGACATTCACACAGGGTCTTTAGCAGCAGCGGCAGGCGGATTTACCACTGTTGTCATGATGGCAAATACTAATCCAACCATTTCTACAGTGGAAACTCTGCAAGAAGTCTTGGAGTCGGCTAGCTGCGAGAAGATTCATGTCAAAAGCGTGGCGACAATTACGGAAAATTTTGACGGGCAACATCTGACAGATTTTCCAGCTCTTTTGGCAGCAGGAGCCGTTGGCTTTTCCGACGACGGCATTCCTTTGACCAGCTCAAAAGTCCTGCGGCAAGCACTGGAAGCAGCCAAGAAAAACAATGCATTTATCTGTCTACACGAGGAAGATCCTGAGCTCAACGGCATTCTAGGCTTCAATGAGCAGATTGCCAGAGAGCATTTTCATATCTGCGGGGCGACTGGCGTGGCAGAATACAGCATGATTGCCCGCGATGTCATGATTGCCTATGATTGCAAGGCACATGTCCACGTCCAGCACTTGTCCAAGGAAGAAAGCGTCAAGGTGGTCGAGTTTGCTCAGAAACTCGGCGCTCAAGTCACAGCAGAAGTGGCGCCCCAGCACTTTTCTAAGACAGAAGCTCTGCTATTGACCAAGGGCAGCAACGCCAAGATGAACCCGCCTTTGCGCTTGGAATCTGATCGTTTAGCCGTCATTGAGGGGCTCAAATCGGGTGTCATTTCTGTTATCGCGACCGACCATGCGCCGCACCACGCCGATGAGAAGGCAGTGGAGGACATCACTAAGGCACCGTCTGGCATGACGGGGCTCGAAACCTCGCTCTCTCTGGGGCTGACCTATCTGGTGGAGGCGGGGCATTTGACCCTCATGGACTTGCTGGAAAAAATGACAATCAATCCAGCAGCGCTCTATGGCTTTGAGGCTGGCTTTATCGCTGAAAATGGTCCAGCAGACCTGACGATTTTTGATGCGACAGCCGACCGCTTGGTCGATAATCATTTTGCTTCCAAGGCTGCAAATTCGCCTTTTGTCGGCGAAAAGCTCAAAGGGCAAGTCAAGTACACCATTTGCGACGGTGAGATTGTCTTTCGACAGTAAAAACATAAAAAACACTCTGATTTGTTTTCAGAGTGTTTTATGTTTGTGGTTATTTCTTCTTTTTTTAAAACTTATTTCTTGGGTTGTTGTCCCGTGATATTTAGCCCAAAAGGAACTAGATTTTCTTTTTTTTCTCGAATACGAGCGATATTATCCTTGTGCCGAATGATAATCAGCGAAGCAATTCCTAAAATAATAATGGTAAACAACCAATCATAACTCGGCAGAATGAAATGAATAAGTGGAAAAATCAGAACTCCGATAATTGCTGAACAGGCTGCCACAACACTTGCCAAGGAAATCATACTTCCCAGATAAAGTGTGGGGAAAAATACTAGTGCAAGGTAAAAAATGAAAGCTGGTGAAAAGCCTAAAATAGCGCCTGCACTGGTTGCCACTGCCTTGCCGCCCTTAAAGTCTGCAAAAATGGGAAAAGTGTGTCCCAGAACGGCTGCTAAGCCAAACAACATAGGCGATAGACCATGAATATGGAAAATAAGCGGAAGCAAGGTCGCAACTGTTCCTTTGAAAAAGTCAAAGGTAAAGGTGATGATTCCAGCTTTTTTTCCTAAAACACGGAAAGTGTTGGTCGTGCCCGTGTTGCCGCTGCCGTAATCGCGGAGGTTCTTCTTGTAAAAGATTTGCCCGATCCAAAGACCGGTTGGGATAGAGCCGAGTAAGTAGGCTAAAATAAGTACAAAAATGGTCATAAGTTGATTATATCACACTTTTATAAGAAAAAATTCCCAAAAACTGTAAAAAATTTGATAAGATAGTAAGAGTGACTGAGGGGGCTTTGTTCCGCCTATAAGTTAATTGATTGTTTATGAACGAGGAGGCCATTGTGGCAAAAAAAGAAATCAACATTAACAATTATAATGATGACGCCATTCAGGTATTGGAGGGGCTGGACGCTGTGCGCAAGCGCCCCGGTATGTATATTGGCTCGACTGACGGCGCTGGGCTGCATCATCTGGTTTGGGAGATTGTCGATAATGCAGTGGACGAGGCCTTGTCGGGCTTTGGTGACAGGATTGATGTTACCATTCACAAGGATGGGAGTTTGACAGTTACCGACCATGGTCGTGGTATGCCTGTCGGCACACACGCTATGGGTATTCCCACGGTTGAGGTCATCTTCACGGTGTTGCACGCAGGGGGTAAGTTCGGTCAAGGCGGCTACAAAACTTCGGGCGGGCTCCACGGGGTTGGTTCTTCGGTGGTCAATGCTCTGTCTAGCTGGCTGGAAGTGGAAATCACGCGTGACGGGACTGTTTACAAGCAGCGCTTTGAAAATGGTGGTAAACCAGCGACGGGCTTGAAAAAAGTCGGTACGGCGCCCAAGTCAAAATCGGGTACCAAGGTTACTTTCATGCCAGACGACACGATTTTTTCAACGACGGATTTTAAATACAACATCATCGCTGAGCGGCTCAACGAATCTGCTTTTCTGCTCAAAAACGTTCACCTGTCACTGACCGATGAGCGCACAGGCGAAGCGGTCGAGTTTCACTACGAAAACGGCGTACAGGACTTTGTCAGCTACCTCAATGAAGACAAGGAGACGCTGACGCCTGTTCTCTCTTTCGAGGGCGAAGAAGGGGGCTTCCAAGTCGAAGTGGCGCTCCAGTACAATGACGGCTATTCTGACAATATCCTGTCCTTTGTCAACAACGTCCGCACCAAGGACGGCGGAACGCACGAGACGGGGCTCAAGACCGCCATTACCAAAGCCATGAACGACTACGCGCGAAAAACGGGGCTGCTCAAGGACAAGGACAAAAATCTGGAGGGCTCCGACTACCGCGAGGGACTGGCTGCGGTGCTGTCTATCTTGGTGCCCGAGGAGCATTTGCAGTTCGAGGGGCAGACCAAGGACAAGCTAGGTAGCCCGCTGGCTCGTCCAGCGGTGGATGCCATTGTGTCAGACAAGTTGACGTTCTTTCTCTTGGAAAATGGCGAGCTAGCAAGCAATCTCATCCGCAAGGCAATCCGTGCGCGTGACGCTAGAGAAGCGGCGCGCCGTGCTCGTGATGAGAGCCGCAACGGCAAGAAAAACAAAAAAGACAAGGGGCTCTTGTCTGGCAAGCTGACCCCTGCCCAATCCAAAAACGCCAGCAAGAATGAGCTCTATCTGGTCGAGGGGGATTCTGCCGGGGGCTCTGCCAAGCAAGGACGCGACCGCAAGTTCCAAGCCATTCTTCCCCTGCGCGGGAAAGTGCTCAATACCGAGAAAGCCAAAATGGCGGACATTCTCAAAAACGAAGAAATCAACACCATGATTTACACCATTGGCGCAGGTGTCGGGGCGGACTTTACGCTAGCCGACGCCAACTACGACAAGATTATCATCATGACCGATGCCGACACCGACGGTGCCCACATCCAGACTCTTCTCTTGACCTTCTTTTACCGCTATATGCGTCCGCTGGTTGAAGCGGGCAAGGTCTATATCGCGCTGCCGCCGCTCTACAAGATGTCCAAAGGCAAGGGCAAGACGGAGCAAGTAGAGTATGCTTGGACGGATAGCGAGCTGGAGGAGCTGCGCAAGAAATTTGGCAAGGGCGCCATGCTCCAGCGCTACAAGGGGCTGGGCGAGATGAACGCCGACCAGCTCTGGGAGACGACCATGAACCCTGACACCCGCACTCTTATCCGCGTGACCATTGAAGACCTCGCTCGTGCCGAGCGCCGCGTCTCCGTCCTCATGGGCGACAAACCCGCCCCCCGCCGCAAGTGGATTGAGGATAATGTTAAGTTTACGTTGGAAGAAAGTGGGGTATTTTAACAAAATACTCTCGTATCATTGACGCGCTGATACCGCTCATCATCAGTTATTTGCAAGTAGCCGAGAAGAACTACAATCCGACTGGCTTGACCAAGTCGCAAGTCTTGTTGAAAAAGAAGTTTATCAAGGACGAGGCTCCCGAGCTCTGGCAGTTGGCGCAAGAGTTAATCCAGCAAAGCGTGGGAAAAGGGCTGTATCTGGATGAGTAGAGAAGATGAGGTGTTTTATGGACAATATTGTTTTACGTACCGCCACCCCTTCCGACCTTGACGGGCTGTTCGCCCTTTATCAGGCGGAGCAGTGGACGAATTTTACCAAGGAAAAAGTGGCGGCCATGCTTGAAGCGTCCGCTTCGATTTGGCTCGTGCTGGAAGAGGCGGGCGAGATTATCGGCTTTGCCCGCTACATCACCGACGGCGTTGAGACGACTTTTATCGGCGAAATCATCGTTGCCAAAAGTCACCGCAGGCAAGGTCTGGGGCGCAGATTGATTGAGGAGATTGAAGCGCGACAGCCAGCGACACGGATTGAGCTCGCGTCAGAAGAAGACGGCTTTTACAAGGCGCTAGGCTTCATCCCAATCGGCTCTGCCCTGCGCTTGAGAAAATAAAATTGGAGGCAGACAAATGAAAAAATTAGCTATTCTTTTTGCTTCGTTGCTGTTTATCGGTCTTTTGGTGGCTTGTACAAAAGCAAAAACGCCGACTTGCCCTGGCTGAAAGGAAAATGGTACAGTGAGGAGTGGAAAGTTACCTACCAATTCTCGAAAGAAAACGGACAGTGGGCAATCAGAGACCAAGACAATTTTGTCTCTGAAAAACTGACGGTCAAAGGCAAATCAGATAAGGAATTTGACTTGGTTGAAAGCGACGGGACGACCTACCACATCGAAAAAATCAACGACAAGGAAATCTACTTCCAACAAATCGCAGCAGAAGGAAGAGAAGGCACAACCGCCAGCGTCAAATTTGTGAAGAAGAAGTGAGCAATATCATCATAAAGTGAGGGCAATGCCATGTTAGAAAAAATTGAGCGATTGATTTCTAAAATCAATCGGATTCTCTGCTTGTATTCAGAGGATTATTTTGAAACGGGCAAGGTAGAAAAAGTAAATCTATCGCACACTTTTAGCAAGGTGCCTGTGGAGGCGATTTTGTCTTATCGGCTCAACCTCCACGAGTCAATCAACGATTACTTGTACCAAGCGGATGTAAAGGATATTCATTACTACTATCGAGTGAAGACCGCAGAGAGCATTTTAGATAAAATCAAGCGCTATAAAGAACGTGAGACCAAATATCCAGTCAATAATATTTTAAACGACATTTTTGGTGCGCGTGTGATTTTGCAGTCGGATGAGGTAGCGGAGATTTTGGAGCATTTGGACGAGTGGAAAGAAAAATACGGATTGAAAAATTGGTATTTGCGAGATAGTGACGGCTATATCGGGATTCATATTTATTTTAAAAATAAGAGTAATTTTTACTATCCTTGGGAACTCCAAATCTGGGATGAAAAAGATGCAGCAGAAAACATCCGCAACCACCGCCTCTACAAGCGGAATTTTGTGAAATAAAGTAACAAAAATTATGAAAAAGAATTGAGCAAGGGCAAGCGTTCTTGTATCTAAGAGAAAGGATTTGAACACAGGCTAAAAACCTAATGAAAAAGACAAAGCTCCTTGCAATCCTTTGATTGCGGTGTCGCTTTCCTATTTTCATACGGTTTTCTTAACGCCTTTTGTATCATTATCATGACTAACATACAAAACATGTCCCTTGAGGACATCATGGGAGAGCGCTTTGGGCGCTATTCTAAATATATCATTCAGGAACGGGCACTGCCGGACATTCGCGACGGCCTCAAGCCCGTTCAGCGGCGCATTCTTTATTCCATGAATAAGGACGGTAACACCTTTGATAAGGGCTACCGCAAGTCGGCCAAGTCGGTCGGGAATATCATGGGGAATTTTCACCCGCACGGGGACAGCTCCATTTATGACGCTATGGTGCGTATGTCGCAGGACTGGAAAAATCGTGAGATTTTGGTCGAAATGCACGGAAATAATGGTTCCATGGACGGTGACCCGCCTGCGGCTATGCGTTATACCGAGGCGCGTTTGTCTGAAATGGCGGGCTATCTGCTAGAAGACATCGATAAAAATACGGTGCCTTTTGCTTGGAACTTTGATGATACGGAGAAGGAGCCGACTGTTTTGCCGGCTGCCTTTCCAAATCTTCTGGTCAATGGGGCGACAGGGATTTCGGCTGGTTATGCGACGGATATTCCGCCCCACAATTTGGCAGAAGTCATTGACGCTACGGTTTATATGATTGACCACCCATCGGCTAAGGTTGACAAGCTCATGGAGTTTTTGCCGGGGCCAGATTTTCCGACGGGAGCCATTATCCAAGGGCGCGACGAAATCAAAAAAGCCTACGAAACAGGCAAGGGGCGCGTGGTTGTGCGCTCTAAGACCGAGATTGAAAAGCTCAAGGGCGGCAAGGAGCAAATCTTTGTCACTGAAATTCCTTATGAAATCAATAAGGCAGTTTTAGTCAAGAAAATCGACGATGTGCGGGTCAATAACAAGGTGGCAGGGATTGCCGAAGTGCGGGACGAAAGCGACCGCGACGGGCTGCGTATTGCCATTGAGCTCAAGAAAGACGCCAATACCGAGCTCATTCTCAACTATCTTTTCAAGTACACCGACTTGCAAATCAACTATAATTTCAACATGGTGGCGATTGATCATTTCACGCCGCAGCAGGTTGGACTGGTGCCGATTTTGACAAGCTACATCGCTCACCGCAAGGAAATTATTTTATCGCGCAGCCGTTTTGACAAGGCTAAGGCGGAAAAGCGTCTCCATATTGTGGAGGGATTGATTCGGGTGATTTCCATTTTGGACGACGTTATCGCTCTAATCCGTGCTTCTGAAAATAAGGCTGACGCTAAGGAAAACCTCAAGGTCAGCTATGATTTTACCGAGGAGCAGGCGGAAGCCATTGTGACCTTGCAACTTTACCGCCTGACCAATACCGATGTGGTGATTTTGGAGGAAGAGCAGGCTGAATTGCGCGAGAAAATTGCGATGCTAGCGGCGATTATCGGCGACGAGCGCACCATGTACAATCTCATGAAGCGTGAGCTACGCGAGGTCAAAAAGAAATTTGGCAATCCGCGCCTCAGCGAGCTGCAAGATACGGCCAATGCCATTGAGATTGATACAGCGAGCTTGATTGTCGAGGAAGATACCTATGTCAGCGTGACGCGCAGCGGCTACATCAAACGCACGAGCCCGCGGAGCTTTAATTCTTCTGCTCTGGAGGAGATTGGCAAGCGTGACGACGACCGTCTGGTCTTTGTCAGCCCAGCCAAGACCACTCAGCACCTGCTGATTTTCACCTCTCTTGGCAATGTCATCTATCGACCTGTTCATGAGCTGTCGGACATTCGCTGGAAGGAAATCGGCGAGCATCTGAGCCAGACCATTACCAATTTTGACACCAAGGAAGAAGTGCTCTATACGGAAATTGTCGATACTTTTGAGCAGGGGACTTATTTTGCGGCGACCAAGCTGGGGCAAATCAAGCGCGTGGAGCGCAGCGAGTTTAGCCCTTGGCGGACTTACAAGTCTAAGTCGCTCAAGTTTGCCAAGCTGAAAAATGCGGACGACCAGGTGGTGGCGATTGCGCCAATCATGCTGGACGATGTCATGCTGGTCACGAAAAATGGCTACGCTCTGCGATTTAATATTGAAGAAGTGCCTGTGGTCGGTGCCAAGGCGGCAGGAGTCAAGGCAATCAATCTCAAAAAAGACGATGTTTTAACGGCAGCTTTTGTTGCTAACACCGACTCGCTCTATCTTTTGACCCAGCGTGGCTCCCTCAAGCGCATGGCAGTTGCAGATATTCCAGCGACCAGCCGTGCCAATCGTGGACTGCAAGTCCTGCGTGAACTCAAATCCAAACCGCACCGCGTTTTCCTGGCGGGAGCAGTCTTGAGTTCGCAAGCGGGACTAGACCTTTTCAGCACAGAAGTTTCTGAAGACGAACAAATCTTGCAAGTGATTTCTAACAAGGGAACGACCTATGAAATCAATCTTGCTGACCTCAGCCTGTCTGAGCGCACCAGCAACGGCAGCTTTATCTCAGATACCATTTCGGACGAAGAAGTCTTTGCGGCTTATATAAAATAGCAGAACCAGCCTCGTGCTGGTTTTTGCTTGCTAATTAAATAGGACTTGATAAAATAAAGAAAAAGAGGTGAGACAAATGGCTTATGAAGAAGATTGGTTTATGCAGCAAATTAAAGGAGCGGGAAATGTCATCGGCGCCATTATGCACCTTCAGAAAACGGAGTTAGATTTGGGGATGGTTGAAGACGAGGAAGGAAAAACTGTGGACGGTCGCCTTTATCTAACAGAGTTGCTTGAAAGTGAGCAATTTGAACAAGCCTTTGATTTTATTTCTGCTCAAATGAAGTGTCTTCCATTTCCGCAGTATGAAATTTTGGTAGAAGAAGTTATTACTTATATAGAAAGACTTCCTGAAGATAGAAAGAAAGCTCATGAATTTTCTGAAGAAGCCTTATCCGCCTTAAAAAAGAAATTGCTAGAATTTCTTTGGTAGGAAAATGACCAACCAGCTTCGTGCTGGTTTTTCTAAAAAAAGAATTTTCAGAATTTTGCAAAAAACTGTTGAAAATATTTCAAAAAGGTGTAAAATAGGGAGTGAGACAGAAGGATTTCTGTGATAGTTAAAAGGAGTAGAAGTTTATGACAGTAAATCTTGACTGGGAAAACCTCGGTTTTTCTTATATGAAATTGCCTTACCGCTACATCGCTCACTACCGTAATGGTCAGTGGGAAAAAGGAGAATTGACAGAAGATGCGACCTTGCATATTTCTGAGTCGTCTCCAAGTCTTCACTACGGCCAGCAGGCTTTTGAGGGGCTCAAGGCTTATCGAACCAAGGACGGTAGCATTCAGCTTTTCCGCCCCGATAAAAATGCGGAGCGCTTACAACGAACGGCTGACCGCTTGCTCATGCCGCAAGTTCCGACAGACATGTTTGTGGATGCTTGTAAGCAGGTCGTCCGCGCCAACGAAGAATACGTTCCGCCATATGGTACGGGGGGCACGCTCTACATCCGTCCGCTCTTAATTGGGGTGGGAGACATTATCGGTGTGAAACCGGCAGAAGAGTATATTTTCACCGTTTTCACCATGCCGGTTGGCAATTACTTCAAAGGCGGCTTGACACCGACTAACTTTATCGTGTCACAAGATTATGACCGTGCTGCGCCTTATGGGACGGGTGCTGCCAAGGTCGGTGGAAATTATGCTGCCAGTCTCTTACCGGGGAAAATCGCCCACGACAAGAATTTTTCAGATGTGATTTACCTAGACCCAGCTACCCACACCAAGATTGAGGAAGTCGGCTCTGCCAATTTCTTCGGGATTACCAAGGATAATGAGTTTGTAACACCGCTCAGCCCGTCCATTTTGCCGTCAATCACTAAGTATTCTCTCCTTTATTTGGCGGAAAATCGCCTTGGTTTGAAGCCGGTAGAAGGAGATGTACCGATTGCTGATTTGGATCGTTTTGTTGAAGCAGGTGCCTGCGGTACGGCTGCCGTGATTTCGCCAATCGGTGGCATTCAAAATGGCGATGATTTCCATGTCTTTTACAGTGAGACCGAAGTCGGACCTGTCACGCGTAAGCTCTATGACGAACTAACGGGCATCCAGTTTGGCGATGTAGAAGCGCCAGCAGGCTGGATTGTCAAGGTGGATTAAACTTTTTACGGAAATTAAAAATAGAGGCTGAAATATAATTTTTAGCCTCGTTCTCATAAAACTTGCTTCTGGGCGGCTTTTTGTGTACAATAGTCTCTTGAAAGAGGTAGAAAAATGAGTAAAAAAGATAAAAAAATTGAAATTCAAGTGACAGATGCAAAAGTTACAGTCGGACAAGATAGTTATGAAGGTTATGCTTTGACAATTGGTAAAAAGTTAATTGGAGAAATTGCCGAACTAGATGGTCAATTTGCTATCGTAAAAAACGGAAATATCGAAAGTTTTTACAAAAAACTTGAAAAAGCAGTGGAAAATTCAATCGAAACTTATAATTTGAATAAATAAGTTCTTGATTTTTAAAGAAATCAATGATATAATGAGTATCGTTGATTATCGGAGAGATAGCGAAGAGGCTAAACGCGGCGGACTGTAAATCCGCTCCTTCGGGTTCGGGGGTTCGAATCCCTCTCTCTCCATTCAACTAATGGGGTATAGCCAAGCGGTAAGGCAAGGGACTTTGACTCCCTCATGCGTTGGTTCGAATCCAGCTACCCCAGTTCTTAAGTAAACATATCATGCAAGAGGTAAAATGTCTAGGGATATTTTACCCATATTGTATATGGGTATAGACGTTAAAGATAAATCAATGTTGTCATTGCGGGTGCTTAGGGAAAATATTTTAAAGTATGTCAAGCAAAAGCTTGATTGTTGGAGGATTTTTTTAGATGAATGAATTTGAAGATTTGCTAAACAGTGTTAGCCAAGTTGAACCAGGTGACGTTGTTACTGCTGAAGTATTGACAGTTGACGCTAACCAAGCTAATGTTGCAATCGCTGGTACGGGTGTAGAAGGTGTCTTGACTCTTCGCGAATTGACAAACGACCGTGATGCAGACATTAACGAACTTGTGAAACCAGGTGAAACACTTGAAGTGCTTGTTCTTCGCCAAGTAGTAGGTAAAGATACTGATACAGTTACATACCTAGTATCTAAAAAACGTTTAGAAGCTCGCAAAGCATGGGACAAATTGGTTGGTCGTGAAGAAGAAGTAGTTACTGTTAAAGGAACTCGCGCAGTTAAGGGCGGACTTTCAGTCGAATTTGAAGGGCTTCGTGGTTTCATTCCAGCTTCAATGCTTGATACTCGTTTCGTTCGCAACACTGAACGTTTTGTAGGTCAAGAGTTTGAAGCAAAAATTAAAGAGGTTGACCCTAAAGAAAATCGCTTTATCCTTTCACGTCGTGAAGTTGTAGAAGAAGCAGCCGCTGCAGCACGTGCAGAAGTGTTTGGTAAATTGAATGTTGGTGATATTGTAAAAGGCAAAGTTGCTCGTATCACTAGCTTCGGTGCTTTCATTGACCTCGGTGGTGTGGATGGTCTTGTTCATTTGACTGAGTTGTCACACGAGCGCAACGTATCACCTAAATCTGTCGTTTCAGTCGGTGAAGAAATCGAAGTGAAAGTTCTTGATTTGAACGAAGAAGAAGGGCGCGTATCTCTTTCTCTTAAAGCTACAACACCTGGACCATGGGACGGCGTTGAGCAAAAATTGGCTGCTGGTGATGTAATCGAAGGGACTGTGAAACGTTTGACTGACTTTGGTGCCTTCGTTGAAGTATTGCCAGGAATTGACGGCTTGGTGCACATTTCACAAATTTCACACAAACGTGTTGAAAATCCTAAAGATGTGCTTAAGGTTGGTCAAGAAGTGACTGTTAAAGTGCTTGATGTCAATGCCGCAGATGAACGTGTATCCCTTTCTATCAAGGCACTTGAAGAACGTCCAGTCCAAGAAGAAGATCAAAAAGAGGAAAAACGTCAATCACGTCCACGTCGTCAAAAACGTCAAGAAAAACGTGACTTTGAACTTCCAGAAACTCAAACTGGATTCTCAATGGCTGACTTGTTCGGTGATATTGAATTATAAGAAGATTAAAAAGATTGAGATTTTCTCAATCTTTTTTGGGCTCTTTGTCAACTGTAGTGGGTTGATGAGAAGTTATAATCTGGAGAGGACTAAATCAGTCCTCTCCTTTTTGATGTTCAAAGCGATGAGGATTCTAGTTTTAAAATTGTCAAAGTTCCGAAAGCCGAAAGCGTTTCGCTTGATGACTTTGATGAGGTTGTTAGTAGCTTCTAGTTTTGCGTTTGAGTAGGGCAGTTCCAGTGCGTTCAGGATCTTATCCTTGTTTTTCAAGAAGGTCTTAAAAACAGTTTGAAAGATAGGGTTTACAGAAG
>NZ_KB904380.1 GCF_000380065.1 Streptococcus massiliensis DSM 18628
TTGAAGTGGCGCTAGCAACACTGGATCAAACATTTGGAGATGTCTACAGCAATGAAGCTGGACATTTAGAATTCCAATATACAGCTCGGGCCAGTTACGCTATAAACAAAGCTTTCGGTGCGCCACTTGGTAAATCTTTCGGACTAATCTGTGCAGGCCCTGCAGCTATTGGTGTCGTGCTAGCAGATACAGCTGTTAAAGCTGCCAATGTTGAAGTAGTTAGCTATTCTTCGCCAAGTAATGGAACCAGCTACTCAAACGAAGTTATTTTAACAGTCACAGGAGATTCTGGTGCTGTACGCCAAGCAGTTTCTGCTGCTCGTGAAGTTGGGCTTAATCTCTTGGGAAGCCTAGGAGAGCAAGCAGTATCTACTACTAAACCTTATATTTAACAAATTTAATGGAGGAACATTATGAACTCAGATGCACTTGGAATGATTGAAACTCACGGTTTCATTGCAGCGGTTGAAGCAGCTGATGCGATGGCTAAGGCTGCCAATGTCACACTTGTTGGTTACAAACAGATTGGTTCTGGACTTGTGACCGTTCTTGTTCGGGGAGATGTTGGAGCTGTTAAAGCAGCGACTGATGCAGGGACTGCTGCCGCAAGGAATGTTGGTGAAGTAGTTTCTACTCATGTGATCCCTCGACCTCATGGAGATGTCGAAATCATCTTACCTATGAAAGAATAAGAGGTGCTGATATGTGATGGAACTAGATGAAAAAATTAAACAGATTGTTTTAGAAGTGCTAGATAAGCAAAATAGTCAAGCAGTAGAAAATAAGTCCCCCAAAAAGCTTGGGATCTGCTATGTGCTTGGAGAGAGAAAAACTTCTCTTCCTTCGTCTCCTTTAATTAACTTTCTTCCTTTATCAGAAAAAGAAGAGTTACCAGAGCTCAGTACAAAAGATTGCCTTTTAGCAGCCAGTTTGTCCTTAAGTGACTTAGCAAAAGTAGCGCTTGGAATAGCAGATAATCGGGTGACGAAACTTTTTATGCAGGCTTTATTAAAAACGCTACCGATTTATATCATCAAAGAAGGCATAGAAGGCACTTCTGGTAGCTTGTCTTACCAAAAACTTTTTGTGACATATGAGCGAACAATACAGAGTTATGGTATCCGTTTTATCAAGAAAGAGCAGTTAGGATCCATTTTTTCTAGCCCATCTAGTAAGACTTTTCCAGCAACCTTAACGCTAGCTGATATAGCTCATGTGAAGAAATTTGAAACGCTAGAATTATCTCAAAATACAGTTATTACCTATGCTGCTAGGGAAAAATTGCATGCCTTGCATGTCCAAATAAGGTATTCTGAAAATAGAAATGAGGATCAGATGTAATGAAACAAACACTTGGAATGATAGAAGTTAAAGGTTTTGCAGAGGCTATCAAAGTAGCTGATGTCATGGCTAAGGTAGCTACCATTACTATTGTTGAGGTAAAAATCACTCGTGGTGGCGGTTGGATGTCTGTCTTTATTGAGGGGGATGTTGCTGCTGTTCAGGCATCTATACAAGCAGGGGAAGCCGAAGCTCGCAGTCATGATGCCTTTATTGCTTCTAGAGTTATTGCTCGTCCTATAGATAATTTGGATAAGTATTTCCTAGATAGTAGACATTCTTCTGAAAAAAAACTTACTCCAGCTAAGAAAAAAGTGGAGTTGGATCAGAAGAAAATAAAAACAGTCGACTCAGAAAAGTTAAAGGTTGAAAAAGGAGTAGAAAGTTACCAGGCAGATCTTTTAGTGACAAACACAAGTGAAGAAGAACAGAAAAAAGAAAAAACTGTTCCTAAAAAAGAAAGTGCAAACAAGTCAAAGAAAAAGACAAAGAAGCAGGAGGAAGAATAGATGAATAAAGCACTTGGAATGATTGAAACCAAAGGATATATCGGTTGTGTTGAGGCAGCTGATGCTATGGTCAAGGCAGCAAACGTTTTGATTGTCGGCTATCGTCAAGTTGGTGCCGGGTTAACAACGGTTATGGTAGAAGGTGATGTTGGGGCTGTTAAGGCAGCGGTAGATGCAGGAAAGTTGGCAGCCAGTCAAGTAGGGACAGTCATCTCTACTCATGTCATCCCTCGCCCACACACAGATGTTACCGTTATCTTAGTTGGAAAGTAGGGCCCAACGATGAACAAGGTGAAATTAAAGCAAGATGTTGTCCAACTGTTCACTCATTTGCGAGACTATGTGCAGATTCCCATTGGGATTTCTAATCGTCACATTCACCTGAGCAAAGAGGACTTTGAGCTGCTTTTTCCTGGTCAGGAAGTGAATATCATGAAGGAGTTGACACAACCGGGTTTTTATGCGGCACATCAAACAGTTACGATAGTAGGGAGCAAAGGAGAGCTTCATAAGGTAAGACTACTGACTCCTCTTCGTAAACAGACACAAGTGGAACTATCTGCTACAGATGCAAGAACAATTGGTGTAAGAGCTCCTATCCGTCTTTCAGGTCAGTTAGCAGATGCGACAGATATTATCATCAAATCAGATTTTGCGACTATTACTCGCCCAGCAGCTATTATTGCTAAAAGACATATCCACATGAATCCGACAGATGCCAAACTCTTAGGACTTGCTTTAGGGGATAAGGTTAGTGTAGTGATTGATACACCAGAGCGACGTACAATTTATGATGATGTCATAATTCGACCATCTGAGGGAGCAGTATTTGAAATGCATATTGATACAGATGAAGCCAATGCAGCAAATTGTGGAAAAGAAAGTGTGGCATACTTCCTAAAATAGGAATACATGGAGGTAAGAGAGGTGAAAAATCTTCAAAAAGTCAATGCTGTATTAGCAGAGATTCATAATTTAGTAAGTGGTGGGAAGACTGTAGCTTATCGTCCCCAAAAGCTAAAAGTGGGATTGGATTTAGGGACCTCTTCTATTGTCCTTGTCGTACTAGACGAACTTAATCGTCCTCTTTTTGCAGCTACTAAAGACGCAAATGTGGTGCGTGACGGTCTAGTCGTCGACTATATTGGTGCTTTACAGATCTCAAAACACTTAAAAGAAGTAGCAGAGAAAGCACTGCAGCTTAAGCTAACACAAGCGGCTGGCGCTATCCCCCCAGGGACAGTGGGGAATAACAAACAGGTTATTCGGCACATTATCGAAGGAATTGGTTTAGAGTGTTGTTCTATTCTTGATGAACCAACGGCAGCAGCCAAGGCCTTAGGAATTATGGATGGTGCTGTTGTTGATGTTGGTGGTGGAACAACTGGTATTAGCATCCTTGAGAAAGGTCAAGTGGTCTTTGCTGAGGACGAGGCAACTGGTGGAAATCAGATGACCTTGGTTCTCGCAGGTTACTATGGTTTATCTATTGAGAAGGGAGAATACCTAAAGCGGGAGAAAAAAGAAGTCTTTTCTATTCTCAAACCTGTCGTTGAAAAGATGGCTTATATCTCTCATAATTTTATTAGGCAATATGGGAAACAGGTATCAGAAGTCTACTTAGTTGGAGGAGCGACAAATTTCGAGGAATTTGATCAGGTTTTTGAAAAGGAACTGAACATTTCAATTTTTAAACCTGCTTATCCTCAATATGTGACCCCTCTTGGCATTGCTATGTCTATGGAATAAGGAGGAGGGTCTATGTATATCGGCCAAGTCATTGGAAATGTTGTCTCAACAAAGAAAAACGATTATTTAACAGGAAATCGCTTTTTGATCATTAACTTGCTGGCAAAAAATGGGGAAAACCAAATAATTGAAACAGGACGTCAACTAGTCGCAGTAGATGAGATTGGGGCTGGTAGAGGAGAGTATGTACTTATCAGTACAGGTAGTGCAGCTAGAAAGGCTCTGGCTAATCCAAAATCGCCTGTTGATGCCAGTATTGTAGGAATTATTGATGATTTTATAGAATAAAAGAGGAAATAAGAATGGGTTTGTCAGAAATTGAACAATTAGTAAAACAAATTTTGAGTGAGGACATTCTGGAGAGTCAAGAAAGTGCTCAATACAGTCAATCGTTAGTAGGTACCAAGGAAATTCAAGGAGATATTCTAGAAGGAAAAGAAACTGAAAGTGGTGTTTTTTCAACGGTTGATCAAGCAGTTCAAGCAGCAAAAATTGCACAAAAAAAATATTTTGATACATCTATTGAACGTCGAAAAAAGATTATAGCAGCTATTCGAAGTCGGCTCTTACCAGAGGTAGAAGAAATTGCTAAGCGCGCTTTAGAAGAAACAGGAATGGGAAATTTTCAAGATAAAATCGCCAAAAATCGTCTAGCATTGGAAGCAACCCCTGGCGTAGAAGACCTCATGTATGCTACTAGAGCTTTGACAGGTGATAATGGTTTAACCCTTTACGAAATGTGTCCCTACGGTGTCATTGGAGCAATTGCCCCAAGCACCAATCCAACAGAGACCATTATTAACAACTCTATAAGTATGTTAGCTGCAGGAAATACAATTTATTTTGCTCCGCATCCAGGTGCGCGTGAGACGACCATTTGGTTGATTCGTAAAATCAATAAGATTGCCAAAGACGCTAGCGGCATTGATAACCTGATTGTAACTATTGAAAATCCATCTATTCAAGCAGCTCAGGAAATGATGGTACACCCAGACATTGCTATTTTGGTTGTAACAGGTGGACCAGGTGTGGTTGCACAGGCTATGAAGAGTGGTAAGAAAGTAATTGGAGCAGGTGCAGGTAATCCCCCAGCCATCGTTGATGAAACTGCTAATATTGAAAAAGCAGGTCAAGACATTGTAGATGGTGCCTCATTTGACAATAATATTCCTTGTACTGCAGAAAAGAATATTATCGTTGTTTCTAGTGTGGCTGAATACCTGATATTTAATATGCAAAAAGCAGGTGCCTTTTATGTTAAAGATATTGAAGATATCAAAAAACTAGAGAACCTTTGTCTAACAGAAAAAGGAACCACCAATAAGAAATATGTTGGTAAGTCGGCTGAGAAAATTTTGACAGATGCTGGAGTTACTTATACAGGTCATCCACGTTTGGTTATTGTTGAAGGATACCCTGATATGCCATTTGCGGTAGAGGAAATGCTCATGCCTGTGGTTCCTTTGATCCGTGTACCTGATTTTGACACAGCATTAGAAGTAGCTTTAGAGCTTGAACACGGCTATAAACATACTGCTACTATTCATTCACAAAACGTTTCTCGTCTTAACAAAGCGGCTCGTGCTATGGAAACTTCTATTTTTGTAAAGAATGGCCCTTCTTTTGCTGGGTTGGGCTTACGTGGTGAAGGTCCGACTACTTTTACTATCGCAACACCGACTGGTGAAGGAACAACGACTGCTAGGAGCTTTGCACGTATTCGTCGCTGTGTTCTCTCAGATGCTTTTATGATTCGTTAGGAGGTAGGCTTTTATGGGGAAATTTTCATTACGGCCGGAGATTTATATGGAAAGCTGTATACATGGATTATTTGAATCCTATAAAAATCAAATAATTCTTGTTGTATGTGATCAATTTTTAGTTGAAAATCCTATTGTTAGGAAGCTCTTGCGTCTACTAAGGGAGCACAATCAAGTCACTATTTTTTCAGATGTAGTGCCAGATCCCCCACTTAAGAAAGTTATTGCGACAGTAAGAGTAATGCTTGATTCTAAACCAACTGTATTAATAGCGGTTGGAGGAGGTTCTGCTATTGATACAGCAAAGGCTGCTCGTTATTTTGCTAAAGAAACCAAAAATTTAGAGGTAGGGGAATTTATAGCAGTGCCGTCAACAAGTGGATCTGGATCGGAAGTAACCTCTTTTGCAGTTGTAACGGATGAAGAGAAGAATGTTAAGTACCCTTTGATAGATGATTCTCTTTTACCAACAAAAGTCGCTTTGATTCCGCAATTGGTTTCTTCATGTCCACCCAAGGTGACTGCTCACAGTGGTATGGATGTCTTGACCCATGCATTAGAGGCTCTTGTCGCTAAAGGGGCAAATGGCTTGACGGATTCATTAGCCATCCGTTCAGTCAAATTAGTTTTTGCAGAACTAGAACATTGCTATCAAAATGGCGATTGTCTCAAGTCGCGTCGAGTTCTGCAGGAAGCTTCTTGTATGGCTGGGATTGCTTTTCAGAATGCTGGATTGGGTATCGTTCACGCTATTTCTCATCAGATTGGCGGGCAGTTTCATCTGCCTCATGGATTAATCAATAGTATCTTACTGCCAGAGGTTATAAGACTAAATGCAAGTGATCCTGCAGTTAAACATAAATACGCTTGGTTAGCCAAAGATATGGGCTGGATTCCAATGACGGGAGCAGACAGTACCGGCTTAATTGAATTAATCAAACATGTTAAAGAACTAACTTTAAAGCTAGACTGTGAGACTAGCCTTAGTGCATGTGGTATCACCGCAGATAAACTTGCTCCTGTTCTAGGAGATATGATCCAAAAGACAGAGGAAGATGCTACTTTTGCAGGAAATCCAATTCAGCCAAATAGGGAACAACTTGTGCAAGTTCTCTTATCTATTTTATAAAAAAGTAAGGAGTTATCTATGTCAAATGATGTTATCGGAGAATTTTTAGGAACTTTCGTTTTAGTTTTATTTGGTACAGGCTTTGGTTTGTCAAATAATCTTAAAAAAACTTATGCACGTGCCGTTGGTGTATCTTGGTTGGGTATTACTATTGCCTGGGGGCTTGCAGTTACCCTTGGTGTCTATGTAGCCCTTGCCTTGGGAGCACCAGCTCATCTCAATCCAGCTCTTTCTCTTGGTGGTGCCTTGACTGGAGGGTTAGCTTTTGATAAGGCTATACTTTATACAATAGTGCAGATTTTTGGTGCCTTTCTAGGAGCTTGCGTCGCAAGTCTAGCTTTTTGGCCTCATTTTGCAGCTACAAAACCAGAAGAAGGAAATACAGTGGGGAATTTTGCAACAGGTGCCGCTATTTCTAACCCAATCTTTAACTTCCTAGGGGAAGTCATTGCAACTTTTGCTTTTGCTCTTCCAGTTCAGTATATGACTAGACAAGGTGTACTAAATATAGAACTTTTGCCAATCGCACTAGGATTTTTAGTTATGGCAGTTGGTTTAGGTTTTGGTAGTATGACAGGTTATGCCATTAATCCAGCCCGTGACCTGGGGCCTCGTCTTGCTTATAGTCTTTTACCACTACCAAACAAAGCACCAAATAGTGCCAATTGGGGTTATGTCTGGGTGCCTATTTGTGGTCCAATAGTAGGAGCCATGCTTGCAATATTGGTCGGAAAAGTTATTTAGTACAAACGATAGTAAAGGCTTACATTTTGTTTGGAAATGTGCTAAAATGTCATTATCTAGTTAACATAAACGTTGGAGGTGACTTATGTCAGCAAACAATCATGTAAGTAATTATCCTTATAATCATCTTAAAACGCCAGAAGTAGAACAAAAACTAGTTTCAGAATTTAGTCTTCGTAATATGATTGACGTTAAAGTTCTCCAAGACATCCAAGAAAAGTTAGCTAAAGTAACAGGTTTAGCTATGGTCACTGTTGATTTACAGGGGCAGCCGATCACAAAAGAAACTAGTTTTTGTGAATATTGTATTACTCGTAGGCATCATGAAGCTGGGCAAAAAAGTTGTTTTTTCTCGGATGCTTACGGTGGTTTAAGAGCGTCTATGACAAATGCTCCCTATGTTTATTATTGTCCCGCAGGGCTGACTGATTGTGCTATTCCTATAGTTTTTAACGGTCAATATATGGGGACTATTGTAATTGGGCAAGTTCGGACTTTATCTGACGAGGAGTTGGATAGTTTAAAAAATCTCATAAAAGTAGATGACAGTTACCAAGAAGATCCGGAAATGCTTGAACTCTATGAACGCGTTCCTGTTATGCAACTACAAAAGCTAAAGCTAACTGGAGATTTGATTTTGTTTTTAGTCAAAGAAATGTTGGAAAAGCAGTTACTTAAGTTAGTTCAAAAAGAATTTGAAGAAGCAAATCAACGTTTGGTATATGAGAATTTTATTAAGGACGTAGAAATTGATCAACTCAAACATTCTGAAAAAAGTAATCTAAAATCAGAGCTCAGACCACAGATGATGATGAGTATTCTCAATTCGGTAAACAATCTTTCTATGATTGAGGGGGCTGAATTAACGAATGAATTGATCTGCCTTTTTGCAGAAACGATTCGTTTTAGTTTTCAACAGAACAAAGAATTTGTCCCTTTGCGATTAGAGCTTGAAAATATCGAACGCTATTTGCAAATTCAGCAAATTTGCTTTAATAATCATTTTACTTTTGATATTGATATTAAATGTAATGTAGAGGAAAAGAAGATTCTATCATTGGTTTTGTTGCCCTTTGTAGAAAATGCCATTACCCATGGACTTGTAGATCATTTGGTTGAAGGTGGAGGCTATATCGGTATTCAGATCACTGAGACGGAAGATGATTATCTAATTTCAATTAAAGATAATGGTGCTGGATTATCTCACGATAAGGTTGAAAAATTGATTGGGGATACGACATCTTATGAACAAGAACGGGATTATGGTGGACTGAGTATTTTAAATACGCGCAAACGTTTAATTCGCCATTACGGAAAAGAATTTGATATTGCCCTTCAATCCAATGAAGGAGCGGGTTTAACTGTGGTTATTCGTATCCCAACTAAAGAAATGGGGTAGAGGAAGAAAATATGAAAACAATTGTCATTTCAGAAAAAGATGCACTTTTGGTTAGAGCTTTTGAGACAGTTATTCATAAAATCCCTCAATGTCAGCTCGCAGAGGTCGTACGAAAAAATAAAGATTTGCTTTCTATCTGTGAATATCAAGTGCCAGATATGATTTTTATGGAGGTAACTGATGAAGATATGGCTTTAATTGCCCAGCTACATAAGCTTTATCCTTCAATTGCTATCTATGTCATGACATTTTCTAACGATTTTCGTTTTATAAAGGCTCTTTTAAATTCTGGCATTCGTGATTATATTTTAAAACCAATATCAATTATTCGGATTCGTCAATTGATTGAAAATGAGGACGATAGTTTACATCAATTCTTAATAGAGAAATTGCTTGCTATCACAGTTAATAGACGTTTTGATCAAATACATGAAACTATAGAAGAAATGTCTGGTTATATTGTAAAGGGTTATAGGGAGAATCCTAATAAAACAAAATATGAGGTTGATCAAATGCTTAAAGAAGCGATTAGTCTAATGAATTGTCTAACCAAGGCTAAAAGAGAAACTTATCAAGAACAATTTTCCTTAACCAGACAGATGTATCAAGAGAAGTTCCGAGTGCAATTTTTACTTTTTCAGATAATAGATGAACTTTTCAAACAACAAAGCATCCAAAAGACACAGCAACTTGCTCAGTATTATAGGTATATTGATGAAAATATTTCAGAAAATATTAGTCTTAGTGATGCTGCAATTGCTTGCAATATGAGTCAAAGTTATTTGAGTCGTTTAATTAAAGAGCGCTATCATATTGGCTTTAACCTTTATATTCAATATCGTAAAATAGAAATGGCTAAGCAATTATTCTATTTTAATGATGAAAAAATTATAGATGCGGCGTTTCAACTTTCCTACAGTGAGCCAAGCTATTTCTGTAAAGTATTTAAAAAAATCGAAGGGGTTCCTCCGATGGTTTTAAAAAAAGAGATGGAGCAGGAAAAATTAGTGTTTTAATTTCGAGAGTTTAGAAAGGAGGTCGAAGATGAGAATTACTTCAGAGTCCGTTTTGGAGGGTCACCCAGATAAGGTTTGTGATCAGATTTCAGATGCTATTTTAGATGCTTATCTTGCTCAAGATCAATACTCTCATGTTGCTGTTGAGACGATGATTTCTCAAAACCTTTTAGTAATTGCTGGTGAAGTACGCAGTCAGGCACATGTGAATTTAGAGCAAATTGCTAAAGAAGTTCTGAAAAAAATTGGTTATGATCATCCTAAAAAAGGATTTGATTATCACTCTTGTGTTATTGTCAAAAATGTTCATTTTCAGTCGACAGACATCAGTATAGGAGTGGATCAATCTTTAGAAGCTAAAAGAGGTGCTGGTGATAGCCATCAGCAAGGAGCTGGTGATCAAGGGATTATGTACGGATATGCAACAGATGAAACAGAGGATTATTTGCCTGTTTCTATTCATTATGCGCATCGCCTGGCTAGACGCTTGGCAGAAGTGAGAAAAAAGGGTCAATTGGCTTATCTTTATCCAGATGGGAAAACTCAAGTGACAGTTTCGTATGATGAAAAGGGCAAGGTGGATTATATTACAGATATAGTAATATCTGCTCAACATGCGGATTCTGTGGACCAAAGTAAGATTCGTGAGGATTTATGGACACATGTTATTGAGCCAGAAATCCCAAATTATTTACGGAATGAACATACAAGAGTTTTTGTAAATCCAACCGGCCGTTTTACCATTGGTGGACCAGAAGGTGATACTGGATTGACAGGACGAAAAATTATTGTAGATACTTATGGTGGTGTGATTCCTCATGGTGGTGGTGCTTTTTCGGGCAAGGATCCATCAAAGGTCGACAGATCGGCTGCTTATATGGCTAGATATATATCTAAAAATATTGTAGCTGCTGGAATTGCTAAGCGGTGTCAGATTTCACTTTCCTACGCCATAGGGGTGGCAGCTCCGGTTTCTGTAGATATTGATACTTTTGGTAGTAGTCGCTTGAGCAATGCTATACTAGCAAGAGTGGTTCAACAAGTTTTTGATCTTACACCATCGGGTATTATCCGTGATTTACAACTTCTACGTCCTATTTATCAGGCTACTGCGCGTTACGGTCATTTTAAAGATGGGGCGAATTTACCTTGGGAAAGCTTAGATAAGGTAACTTTTCTACAGGAAATTGAGCATCGCTTGCTTGATGCCCGTTAAATTTGTAAAAAGGAAATAATATGCGAAAGAAAATAATGGTTATTAATTCAGGGAGTTCATCCTTGAAATTTCAAATTTATGATTTAGAAACAAGTAAGTTACTTGCTAAAGGGATTTTTGAACGAATTGGAATTGACCATCCAACTTTAACCATCTCATGTCAGGGCAAAAAAGTGGAGCAATCTAGCATTATCGCTAATCATCATGAAGCTGTTCAAGAATTAATGCAAACTCTATTAGATAGGGGAATTATTTTAGATCTATTGGAAATTGTTGGCGTGGGACACCGTGTAGCTCATGGGGGGACCATTTTTACAAAGCCTACGGTTGTTACAGAGCTAGTGGAAGCTAAGATTGAAGAATTGGCAGAGTTAGCTCCCTTACACAATCCGATTAACTTACTCGGGATTAGGGCATTTAAGTCCTATTTGCCACAAGCATTAGAAGTTGCTGTTTTTGATACTGCTTTCCATCAAACAATGGAGGAGGCTTACTATACTTATCCGATTCCTTATGAGTATAGAGAGAAATATGGTATTCGTCGCTATGGTTTTCATGGTATTAGTCATCAGTATATATCAGATTATGTTACAGAGCATTATGGTTTACCAGAAAAAATGATTTGTGCACATCTAGGAAATGGTAGTAGCATTTGTGCGATGAAAAATGGCTTATCTTATACAACTTCTATGGGATTTACTCCGACAGCTGGGCTTATGATGGGCACAAGATGTGGAGATATTGACCCTATGATTGTTTCCTTCTTAGAAAAGCATGAAAACTTCAGCGGCAATCAGATTGATCAAGTAATTAATCAAAAATCTGGTCTTAGAGGAATCTCTGGCTTTTCCAGTGATATGCGCGATATTGAACTAGCCGCGACTCAGGGGAATAGTAGGGCAGAACTTGCTTTAGATATCTTTGCGAATAGGGTAATAGAGTTGGTTGGTTCTTACATTTCTAGCTTAAATGGATTAGATGTATTAGTATTTACCGCAGGGATCGGTGAACATTCTGCAACGATTAGAAAAAAAGTTTGTCAACGTCTAACTTTCTTAGGTTTAGACATAGATGATAAAAAAAATCAAGATCATGCCGAAGAAATCAGTAGTTCTAACAGTAAAATTAAAGTTTTGGTTATTCCAACTAATGAAGAGTGGTTAATTGCACAAGCGGTCAAAGAAAAATTAGAACAATTACCTGTTTTGGCATAAAAAAAGGCAGTTAATCTGTCTTTTTTTTGTATAAGAAATTTTCTAGTCCCCACATTCCGGCAATGCCGAGGGCATAGGCGATAAGGTCGCTAACGAGAAAGCCTTGTCCTAGGAGGAGGTGTCCGATTGTGGTGGCGCGCAGCTCGACCAGCCAGTCCCAGGTCAGGAGCTGAGAAAACTCAACCAGCCAGCTGGAGACAAGGGCTAAGAGCGCCAGCCATTTTCCAGACAAGCGTGGAAAGACAATCCCCCAAGCCAGAAAGACGGTCGAAGCCCAGAGTGCGTCGCCGAGGGCGGCGGGCAGAAAAGCCACTTTTCGTGACAGCAAGCCGAGAATGATGATGAGGACTGCTAGGCAAAGGCGTTTGCTTCGCATAGCGGCTAGAAAGGCAGTTTGCCTGCGAAAGCGCCCATTTTTTTCTTGCTCGCTTCGTCGATTTGGCTAAGCGCGTTATTGAGGGCTTGAGTGGTCATATCTGACAGGGTTTCGATGTCCTCAGGGTCAACGACTGCTGCCGCAAAATCAATTTTAACTACCTTTTTATCGCCAGTCAAGGTCGCGACAACCAAGTCCTGAGCAGACTTGCCGACAAATTCAGTCGCTGCCAATTCAGCTTGGCTTTGCTCCATTTGCTTTTGCAACTTCTGCGCCTGCTTCATCATATTTTGCATATTCATCATAAGATTCTTTCTCCTTTAAAATAAGTTCTACTCTATTTTACCACATTTGGGATTTCCAAACTAGACCGCCCCAAATCCACGGTCAGCTGATAGTCAGTCTTATCGCGGACAGTGACTTCAAAGTCGGTGGTATCGGTATTTTGTCTTCATTCTACTGATTGTAACTATATCATCTTGATTAAAAGAAACATTCTTCCTTAAAATATGACAACGGTTAGAAATAGATTCAACCAATTTAGTTTCAAAATTAAATGCCATAGAGATGATTCTCCATTTTTAATATGTAGTCATCAATCTAATGCTACTCATCTTTTTTCCTTTTATTTTTACTGAAAACATGACACCTCCTATCAATTCTATTAGTTGTTAGTTTATAAACTAATAATATTGTGACATAGTTTGTAAAAAAAGAAAATAGAGCATTTTGGGAAGAACTAAAGTGATAGTGATGATATTAGTGGAAGAATTATATTTTAGTAACATAAATCATATTTGGATGATAAAATTAGTTAAATTTGTGTTAGAGAATTTATAACTAGAAAGGAACTGAGAAAAGTATTCTTTACCAGATTAGTGTATAATGATTTATATAGAGTGAGCTAAGTTTAGTTAATTTAGTAGTAGGAGGCTATCTGTGTACAATCTACAATTAGAAACTTTCATAGCTGTTGCTGATGCGGGGAGTTTTAATAAAGCTGCAGAACAGCTTTACGTTACACCAACGGCTGTTATCAAACAAATTAATCATTTAGAAGAACGTCTGGATTTAAAATTATTTAATCGCAGTCCGCGTGGGTTGACTTTAACTAAAAGCGGAGAGTCTCTCTACAATGATGCTAAATATCTTATTCAGTACTCCAGAGACAGTTTGGCGCGGGCAAAGCGAGCAAGTCTTCCTGAGGAAATAATTCGTATTGGCACCTCTCCGCTAACACCTCCACAGATTTTAGTAGACCTTTGGCCCAAAATCCACGAAGTTGCACCTAGTATAAAATTTCAATTAGTTCCTTTTGAGAATACGCCAGAGAATGCCAGAGAAATTTTAAAAAATCTCGGTCAGAATTATGATATTATTGTTGGTGTTTTTGATGATGTCTTGATGAATTTGAGGGAATGTAATGGCTTTAAGTTGAACGAAAAGCCGTTTGCCTGCGCCTTACCTTTTAATCATCCCTTGGTAGACAGAAAATTGATTACCTTAGATGATTTATCGGGTGAAACATTGTTAATGATTCGGAAAGATTGGTCACACTATGTTGATGATTTGCGTAGTGAGATTGAAGGGTCTTATCCTGATATTCAGATAAAAAGTTTTGATTTTTATAATTTAGATATCTTCAATCAAGCAGCTAATACCAATACCCCTCTTATGGTTTTTGATAATTGGCAAGGTGTACATCCTTTGTTAAAAACAGTGCCACTGAAATGGGAGAAGAAAATGCCTCTAGGCTTGATTTATTCGTTGAATCCTTCTGAGAAAGTTGAAAACTTTCTAGAGGTTATCGCTAAGCTTGTCCAATCAGGTCAAATCAACCTATAACTATAAGGTTTATACTGAACAACAAAAAGAGACTTCTGTGGAAGTCTCTTTTGCTATATACTGGACTCAAGAAATAAATAATACTCATTGAAAATCAAAACTATCTTTGTTGACTTCGATTTGCCGTACCCAAGTACTGTCTGCATCTCGTTGTCTAGGCTAGATTGATTTTCTTCGAGTATAAGAACATCACTTTTACCACAAGGAGAGTGTTATTCTTACTGCTGTGGTTAAAAGGGAATGCGAGACAGCATGTGGTTTTATCGTTAGGAGGACAGCAAATGACAACACGTATTTTGGGACAAGGCTTGGAAGTATCTAGCATTGGACTGGGTATCATGGGAATGGATCATGCCTATGGGAAACCTGCAAATCGTGAAGATATGATGAAACTTATTCGTCAGTCGGTTGAATGGGGAGGAAATTTTTTTGATACAGCACCGGTTTATGGCGCTGAAAATGAAATCCTTTTAGGACGTGCTTTAAAACCAATCCGAAATAAGGCCGTTATTGCTACTAAGTTTGGTATCGTAGGTCAATCGCATGGCCAGTCAGGGGTAAATAATATTTTAGACAGCAAGCCTGATTCGATTCGTCATCAAGTTGAATCATCACTGAAAAATTTACAGGTGGATACGATTGACCTTTATTATCAACATCGGGTGGATCCAGATGTAAGTCCTGAGGCAGTCGCTCAAGTCATGGCCGACCTTATCAAAGAAGGCAAAATCAAGTATTGGGGCGTGTCTAATGCTCCTTTAGATTATATTGAACGCGCCCACAAGGTAACCCCAATTACTGCTATGGAAAATCAGTATTCAATGGTTTTCCGCAGTCCGGAGAAAGAGATTTTTGATTTTTGTGAGCAACATGGAATCGGCTTTGTGGCTTACAGTCCTTTAGGAAATGGATTTTTATCAGGAAAACTACCAGATTTGAAAGGAAAGGATAGTTCTGACTTTCGGACGAGCATGGGGCGCTTCAAACCCGAAGTAATGAAACGCAATCAAGTTGTTCTTGATTATCTGGCTCAATTAGCTGCCGATAAACATGCAACATCAGCTCAAATCGTTCTAGCTTGGGAATTAGCCCAAAGGCCCTACATTGTTCCCATTCCAGGAACGACCAAATTGCACCGTTTACGGGAAAATCTTGGAGCTATGGACATTCAATTGACCAGTGATGAAGTAGCGGTAATTAATGAAAAATTAGATGCCATGAACTTGGATGAAACACATTTTTAAAATTGGTATTGTCATTGAGCAAGGGCAAGAAGAACCTTTGGTAAGGAAATAGCATATGATTACTATCTCAAAGATGGTGAAGATTTGTAGGGAGATCCTTCCATGATTTGCTCAAAGCACTAAACTCTAGCAAAGAGGTAGAAAATGACTGGAAAATTAAAAGGAAAAGTAGCCTTAATAACAGGTGGCAGTTCTGGTATTGGTTTTGATGCAGCGCGCGCTATGATTGCTGAAGGTGCCTTTGTTTACATTACAGGTCGCCGCGAAAACACCTTGATTGAGGCTGAAAAAGCTTTAGGAAATCAAGCTGTCTATGTTCAAGCGGACGTGGGTATAAAGTCTGATATGCAGCGCGTGGCAGCTCGAATTGCTGCTGATTTTGGGCATTTAGATATTATCTTTGCCAATGCAGGAATAGGTTCTTATATTAGTTTGCGAGATATGACCGAGGCTGATATTGATAAGACTTTGAATGCTAATGTTAAGGGGACTATTTTTACCGTTCAGACAGCTCTACCTTTACTGAGTGATGGTGCTTCTATCATTCTCAATACCTCTATTACAGCTAATTTGGGACTTCCCAATTTTAGTCTCTATGCAGCATCAAAAGCAGCCGTGCGTTCCTTTATCTATAGCTGGACTCAAGACTTGAAAAAACAAAAAATTCGCGTCAATGCTATTAGTCCGGGTATTGTGCCAACAGCGGCGGCGACAGGAGAACTAGGGCGTAGCCAAGAAGAAGAACGCTTGCGTCAGCAGTGGCGGGCGAAATTGACACCACTAGGGCGTGTTGGAGATGTTAAAGATATTAGTCAGGCTGTCGTTTTTCTGGCTTCTGATGATAGTAGCTTCATTACCGGTATCGAATTGACGGTTGATGGTGGACTATCAGCCATTTTTGCCAATAAATTGTAATTTTTTACTTTTAACTTTTAGGTAATAAGTGATGAACTAATTGGGACTTCTCTTTGTGCGAACCTTTATTTATACTAGAAATAGATTATAGGAGAATTAAATAAAAAAAATAAAATTATTACTGACTCTAGGCCTTGTTCCCTTGGTGGTAGCTTGTAGTGCAACAAGGAATGCAACAGATAAAGGGGGAGAGGATAGTAGCACATCGCAAACAAAAACTACCAATCCTAGCATCCCTCAACTAGGACTATCAGATGATGAGTGGGATAGTGGAAGAGATATGACTTCTGACGGTGCAGACACCAATGCCAATACGGAGCCAACGAGACAACTGAGTTCTGAGGCCAGTAGTATCGTGATTTATTTCTCACGCTCAGGCAGTACCCAGTTATTAGCCCAAGAAATAGCTGAGACAACAAGTGCAGACTTATTAGAGTTAACAGTAGATGAGACTTATCCATCAGACTATACTGAGACAGTTAGTCGTGCTAATGAAGAGCGTGAGAGTGGTGACTATCCTGCTATCACGATTGATGTGCCTGACCTTGGTCAGTACGATACGGTTTATCTAGGCTATCCTATATGGGGTATGTCTTTGGCATCACCCATGGCTAGCTTTTTAGAAAGTTATGGCAGTCAGTTGACTGGAAAAACTATTGCGCCTTTTGCCTCAAATGGAGGTTATGGATTAGGTGGCTCAGTAGAACAGATCAAGGGTTATTTACTTGATAGTAAAGTTGTTAATGGTCTATCTGTTCAAGGGAATAATGTTGACCAAGCACAAACAGATATTGAAAATTGGTTATCCGATAATAATCTCACGAAATAAAAAGGAGCTAAAAATGATTGGTGATATGAGCCATCCGTTATCTTATTAAAAAATTTTCTGTCAGAAAGGAAAAACGTATCCATGTCAAAAAAAATTTTAGTTATCAACGCCAGTCCCAATAGGAATGGCAACACAGCACACTTTGTACAGACTTTACTGGCTGGCCGGCATTATGAAACCTTGAACTTAGTCGATTATCACTTTGGAGGTTTAGGACAAGTCTTTGCCGAAGATGATTTTGAAGAGATTTATCAGGCTATGGTTTCAGCGGATGTTCTTGTCTTTGGGAGCCCTATGTATTGGCATACCTTTGCCGGTCCGCTTAAAGTTCTCTTGGATCGGATTTATGTCCATGAGGGCACAGATGATTTAGCAGGCAAGGACCTCTTCTTTATCATTCAAGGAACGGCACCTAGCCATGAATCCATTGCTTCAACAGATTTCATCATATCCCGTTTTGCCCAGATCTATGGGCTTAACTACAAGGGGAAGGCTAATTATTTATCAGAAATCAAAGCTTTACAAGCAAAATTATAGAAAAGGAATACTATTATGACAACACTTTATCAAACAGTAGCTATTAAAGATATTACAACAGACAACGACAACCAATGGGGCTTAGTATACACAGATGCCTTGACTGAAAATATGGCTGGTCAAGTTAACCTCCATCCCATTACTTATAAACTTGGAGAATTGGATATTCGTGCCAATGTTTACACGCCAGCTAATTATGATGCTACAAAGAGTTATCCAGCTATTGTTGTGGCTCATCCAAATGGTGGGGTCAAGGAACAAGTAGCGGGGCTCATGGCACAAAAACTAGCTGAACAAGGTTATATCACAATTGCTCCTGACGCCGCTTATCAAGGTGCTAGTGGTGGCTTTCCTCGTAGCGTCGATAAACCACAAAATCGTGTAGAAGATTTACATCGTGCTGCTGATATTATCTTGACTTATCCAGGTGTAGATAGAAATCGCCTTGGTATTCTTGGTATTTGCGGCGGTGGCGGTTACACCTTAAAAGCAGCACAAACCGATAAACGTTTCAAAGCTGTTGCGACTATTTCGATGTTTAATAGTGGTCTTGTCCGTAAAGATGGTTTCTTAGGTTCGCAGGTCGGTGACCTCTTTGAACGCTTGGCGGATGCCTCTGCCGCGCGTCAGGAAGAAGCAGAAGGCAAGCCAGCCCGCTACACCCCTGATTTGAAAGAAATGGATCCTAAAGATGCGGATAAATTACCGTATGATCTCTATCGTGAAGGTTATTATTACTATGCTAAAGATTTCGCACACCCATATTCTACTTTTGTTTACACGGTAAGCTCTTTTCTAGATTTAATCCGTTTTGATGCCTCTGAAAATATGGATTTAATTAATCAACCTCTTCTCATGATGGCAGGTAGTAACGCAGATACTTTCTATATGACTGAACAAGCTTATGTCAAGGCAGTTCGAGCTAAAAGCCGTGAACTCTTCCTCATTGAGGGGGCAACTCACATTCAAACTTACTGGAAACCAGAATATGTAGCACAAGAAGTAAACAAAGCCACAGAATTCTTCAATGCAAATCTCTAATCATCAGAACTGAACACGGGCTAAAAGCTCGAAAAAAGACGAATTTCCTCTTGAACACTGTTCAAATCGTTAATTCCCTATTTTCAGCCGCTTTTAGCCACTCTTTCTCTCTTCATTAAAGGATAAATTTATGACACAACCATTAACGATTAAAAAACAAGGAAATTTTATGTCAGGTGGTGTAGTTGTTAGTGATCAAGGGACAGTTGACTTTAACAATCCTCTAACGTCACCAGGGCAAACTCTTCATGGTGATCACGCTTTTGTCAGCTATCAAATTCCTCAAAATGCCAGAAAGACTTCTTTAGTCTTTCTACATGGTGCTATGTCTTCTAATTTAGCATGGCGCACAACGCCAGACGGACGAGAAGGTTTTGATACCATCTTCTTAAGAAAAAATTACCCTGTCTATCTGCTGGATCAGCCCCGACGTGGAGAGGCGGCACGTTCGACCATTTCAGAAAACATTACAGCAACACCAGACGATCAGCTCTGGTATCATACGTTCCGTATGGGAGAGTGGCCAAACCTCCGTTCAGATTCGCAATTTCCAGATAGCCCTGAGGCTTTAGATCAATTCTTCCGCCTCATGGTTCCTAATACAGGGGCCTTTGATGAGGCCTTGATTGCAGATTCTGTATCGAAAGTTTTCGACAAGATTGGTGATGGTGTACTTATTACTCATTCACAAGGTGCTGGACCTGGTTGGCAAACTGCACTTTTGAGCGATAAGGTAAAAGGTGTAGTCTCTTTTGAACCAGGTAGTGGTTTTGTTTTCCCAGAAGGAGAAGTTCCTGCCCCTATTGAAACTAAGAGTCCATTTGGTCCTTTGTCAGCATCAGCCATTCCTTTAGACGAATTCCAAAAATTAACAAAAATACCTATTGCTATTGTTTATGGTGACTTTATTGCAAAAGAACCTAGTGAGAGTTGGCCTGCAGACCATTGGCGTGGACGTAAAGAAATGGCTGAAAAGTTTGTAGCTACTATCAATAAATACGGCGGTGATGCTCAAGTTATTTCTCTGCCAGAACTTGGTATTTTTGGCAACACACACTTCCTGTTTGCTGAAAAAAATAATGAAGAAATAGCAGATGTCATGGCTAAATGGTTAGCTGAGAAAGGATTAGACTAGTATGAGTCATTTGACAGAAAAACAAAGAAATGTTGTGCGAATTACTTATTGGACAACCCTTGGAGACTTGGAGAATTTAAGAACTGCCTTAGCAAAAGGATTGGACCAGGGTCTGACAGTTAATGAAATCAAAGAGGTTTTGGTTCATATCTATGCTTATGCAGGTTTCCCCCGAGCTCTTAATGGGATTAACACTTTCTTAACCTTAATTAATGATCGCCAGGCGCAGGGGATTCATGATGAAGTAGGGCGTTTCGCAACACCACTTAGTATTTCAGATAAAAATGCTTATGGGTCTCAGATGCGTGACAAATTGACAGGACCACGTCCAACTGCTGCCTATGCTAAATTTGTTCCAGTTATTGATGATTTTCTTAAAGAACATCTTTTCGCAGATTTATTTGCTCGTGATACTATCTCACATGCAGACCGGGAACTGGTAACGATTAGTGTGCTTGCTGCTTTAGGGAATGTTGTTGGACAACTCAAAACTCACATGACGATTACCTATCACTTGGGAATTGGTAAGGAAGCACTAGCAGATTTTCAGGCTATTGTAGAAAATTTTGATAAGGATAAAGGTGTTGCCGTGGCAACAATCTTAACTGAGATAGAATAGGAGATTGAATTATCATGAATGAAGAACAAATGCTAGCCGACTTGGGTGACCAAGCTTTTGATAAAGGTAAGGAAAATATCGCTAATGCTCAATATTTTACTGGAAAATCTTATGTCAATAACTTGGCAAGTACACCTGCGCGCGTGACCAATGTAGTCTTTGAACCAGGTTCAATCAATGATTGGCATATTCATCATGGTATGAGTCAAATTCTCCTTGTAACTGGCGGTACAGGTTGGTACCAAGAATGGGGAAAGAAGCCACAAAAGTTAAAAAAAGGTGATGTTGTCACTGCAGTTGATGGTGTTAAGCATTGGCATGGGGCTAGTAAAGATAGCTATTTTGCACATATTGCTATTTCTGAAGCTAATCCTGATGGTTGGACAGAATGGTTGGAAAAAGTTGTAGATTACGATGAATTAAATTAAAAAATAATATTCCATTCAAGCTTATGTTTGAATGGAATTATTATTGGATAATATAAGTGATATAAGAAAGAAATTAATATAAGAAGCATTAAAAAATATTCGCTTTTTAAAAGTTTTACTCAGTTTTTGGTTTCTAAAGGTATCACAATCAGTTAGTATTGGTACATTAAGATCTAGAAAATATAAATAAAATTTTCCATAATACTTATCGTTAAGAAAAAGAAAGGATAATGATACATGAATCAAAAATTTGGAATGATTTTACCGATAACTTTATTTGCTTATTTTTTAATACTAATGGATAATTCTATTATCTTTACTAGCTCAGTAGAGATAGGAAATAGTTTGAAACTAGATTCTTCTAATTTAGCATGGGTATCCAATGCCTATACCTTAACTTTTGGAGGCTTTCTCCTTTTATCAGGGAGGTTGACTGATTTACTGGGGAGAAAGATGATCTTTCAGATAGGTCTCTTTATTTTTACATTATCATCATTGATTATTGGTTTGGCACAGAATGCTGGTGTACTTATCGCTGCGCGTGCTATACAAGGTATTGGAAGCTCTATTATTGCACCAACTACCTTGGCACTGATGATGGATGCTTATAGAGGCGAGATGCGAACGCGTGCAATTTCTTACTATGGTGCAACTTCTGGTATTGGTGGGAGTATTGGTCATATCATTGGTGGAGGGTTAACTAGCTTTATTTCTTGGCGTGCAGGTTTTCTTATTAATGTTCCTTTATCGCTTTTTCTTATGTATTTGACATATCGATTTGTTGAAGAAAAGGAAGGTCGAAAGGAACAGGTAGATTACCTTGGTAGTTTACTATCAGTAGTAGGGGGAGCTAGCCTTATTTATAGTTTAACAGGAAGTAGTTATCAATGGTTCTTTTTCTTACTCGGTGTTTTCTTACTAATAGCTTTCTATCTTCGAGAAAAAGTTGCTCCTGTTCCTATTATGCCATTACTACTTTTTGCTAATAGAGTTAGATTAGGTGCTTATTTGGTACGCTTACTTTATATGATGGCATTATTACCTTATTGGTTTTTATTACCACAATTATTACAAAGTCACTATGGTTATAATGCTTTACAGTCAGGTTTAGCCTTTTTACCTTTAACCCTTGTTGCTTTTCTTGTTGCGTTAATTTTACCTCGTTTAAGTGAATATTTTGACAATGCACGTATTTTGTTGATAGGTGAAGTTGTATTATTGGTAGGCTTTATTTGGGCAAGCTTTTCTAATCTTGATAATGGCTATCTTCTTGCTGTAGCTTTACCAATGTTACTTATAGGTCTTGGGCAAGGATTGATTTTGGCACCGGTAACTGCTGCAGGAATTTATCAAGCACCTAACGACTTAGCTGGAGCAGCTAGCGGCTTAACAAATACTATGCACCAAGTTGGTGGACCGATAGGATTATCTCTCTTGATTGCTATAGGTGGCTCTTTTTCAACAAGCTTATTAATAATGGCTTTATTTACCGCTATTGCTTTAATTCTTGTCTATTTTCTTATTTTCCCAAAATAAGAAAATAGATAAGATATAAATAATAGGAAAAGTTTACAAGAATTGAGGACATGAACCTACTATAAAGCTCTTAAATGATAAAGTTCTAGAAAGACTCATATATTAAGATTAGGTAACTCTAAATTATTATTAAAACTTTTGAAAACATAGCAATAATATCTAAAAACTAGGGCGCTTGAATAGCTAAAATTAATAAAAAAGCGAACAAAGGGAGTTTTTTGACGTTCAAACTTCTATTTTGTTCGCTTTTTATAGTTGGGCTTGGATTTTGTCTCAGCCCTTTTTAGTACAATTCAGATACTGCCATTGTCTATTTTTTGTCTGATTGAAATAAATTGGAATGTTTTTAGTTTAATTTAGTAAATTAAGAAAGGCTTTAAATCAAGTTTTTTAATGATTATGTAGCTTAAAAAATTATGGAATATATTTTGCATATTCATCATAAGATTCTTTCTCCTTTAAAATAAGTTCTACTCTATTTTACCACATTTGGGATTTCCAAACTAGACCGCCCCAAATCCACGGTCAGCTGATAGTCAGTCTTATCGCGGACAGTGACTTCAAAGTCGGTGGTGTAGAGGACAAGGCGGAGTGTTTCACCTGCCTTCATTTGATAAATGGTTGGTTGGAGCTCCAATTCAATTTCCATCCACTCGTTTGGTTTCACTTCTTCGACGGTTAGGAGATCTGTTCGGTTTTGTAGATTGAGATAGCCTTTGCTGATGAGGCGGTAAGGGTTTGGAGTAAAAGGCAGTTCCATGAGATTGTCTAGCATATAGTATCGGCCATTGTCCACTGTACGCATACTTAGTGGCAAAGGTCGTGCTTGATGGCGTTTGCGTTTGCCATAGTCCAGCATTTGCACAGAGAGCAAGCCTTTGTTTGTGCTGGATTTGACCCGCAATTTCAGTGTAGCAGTTCCATTGATAAAGAGATCTTCTTGCAGGATAATATCAACGGTCACTTGTTGAGCCTTGTCTTCGGCTAGGTCGGCTAAGAAGCTTGGATAAGCATTGGCATAGCCTTGATAATCCGCTTCTGGATATTTGTTTTGAATGATTTTTTCTTCGGCACCCAGATGAAGCACTTGTTTCTGTTTGCTACCGAAGTTGTCAAGAATGAGCCAATTTTGCTCTGTGCGATTATCTTGCCAAATGACAGTCGGTAATTCAAAATCATTTTCGTAGCCGAGGAGTTTCTTGCTGAGAAGTGCATTCATAGATTCACGAAAGTCAATGGATTGCCAATTGTTCATGTAAACGTGAGCGCCATTGTGGAAAAACAAATGCTTTTTGATGTTTTGTGGCAGGGCGTGGAACATGTTGTAAACATTGAGCGGCTTGACATTCCAGTCTTGGGAGCCATGAGTGAAGACGACTTCGGCTTTGACTTTGTGTGCGTGAATCAGATAGTTGCGGTCATGCCAAAATTGATTATAATCACCCGTTTCGCGCTCTAGTTCTTTTCGCATGCGAGCTAGAGCAGTTTGGTAGTGTTTATTGTGACGGAGATAGTCTCCACCACGCATATTGCGTGAGTAGGTCAACTCGGTTAAACTTTCAAAGTCTTCACCGGGGTAGCCACCGGGGCTGGTCACCAATCCATTTTCCCGATAGTAATTGTACCAAGAGGAAATACCGGCCTCCGCAATAATGACTTCTAGTCCGTCTACACCAGTAGTAGCAAGGCCATTAGACATGGTACCCAGATAGGAAATGCCTGTTGTTGCGACTTTTCCATTAGACCAAGTTGCTTTGATTTCGTAGCGGCGCGTCTGGTCAGTGAAGGCACGGCAACGACCATTGAGCCAGTCAATGACGTTTTTGTAGGCCTCAATTTGCCGATAGTCACCGCTAGTCATCAGTCCGTCAGAATCAAGCGTTCCAATACCTGACACATAGAGGTTGGCATAACCGCGAGGCAAAAGATAGTCGTTGAGTGTGTAAGTTCCTATATGCCCCAGCTTTTCACTTGTTTTGGTGACCAACTCTGCTTGACCCTCAGGCTCAACTAGGTCAAGCTTATTTTCTGTTAAATTGATTTGGTGAGTTTTTTTGACCGTTAAGTCCACATTCATATTGTGCAGAGCAGCGTCAGCAGTCTTATCGTTTGTTCCTTGATGATAAGGACTTGCGGTCATGACGGCAGGGATTTTTCCTGCGTAGCGCGGACGGATAATAGAAACTTTAACCAAGTCTGGCAGCCCATCTTTATCGGTATCAACCCTTGTCTCCACATAGACCACCTCACGGATAGCATCATGGCTCGTAAAAGTCGCCAAGCTCTTGCCATTGAAGAAATGATAGTCCTGATTTTCAGGAATAAGCCCCTCGCTAACCAGTTGATCGACTAAAGTATTGCCGCTCTTGGTGCGACTATTGAGCAGTTGATAGAGATTTTCTAAAAGATCGCCAAAAATGATTGGAAAGGCAGCCTCTTTGCAAAATTTTTCGCTATCAGTAAAGTCCATGAAAGGCACGAAGTCCAGCAACTGAAAAGCAACCGTATAAAAGATCGAAGCTGTCAGTTCTTGCTCGCCCTCAAAAAAGTGAAGCAGGTCGGTTTCTCTATCCGCAATCATTCGCTCTAAGTGGGGAGTGAGATTGTCACTTTGATGAAAATAAAAACGAAGAAAGTTTTGTAAATTTTCCTTGTCTGTCAGTTCTTGTTTGTAGTGATAGCCTAGACTTGCTAGTTCTTTCAGCATGTTACTTCTGTCTGTTTTCATGTAAGAGTATTGATTAAATCGCATACATTTTCCCAACTTTCGTATTTTTATTGAAAATTATCTTTACATTCTCCATTATACTTGATACAATAGGTTTTGTCTAAAAATTTTATTAAGGAGTATCTATACACATGGATTTTGCATGGACGCTGAAATATGCGACTGAAATTCTTGGTACGGCGATTCTCATTATCTTGGGAAATGGTGCTGTTGCCAATGTTGAACTTAAAGGAACGAAAGGTCATCAAAGTGGCTGGCTGGTGATTGCAGTTGGTTACGGTATGGGGGTTATGATTCCAGCGCTGATGTTTGGAAATGTCTCAGGAAATCACATCAATCCAGCTTTCACCCTTGGCTTAGCAATTAGCGGTTTGTTCCCTTGGGCACAGGTAGCGCCTTACATCGCAGCACAAATGTTGGGAGCAATCCTTGGTCAAGCTGTCGTTGTTGCGACACACCGCCCTTACTATCTCAACACGACCAATCCAAATAACATTCTGGGAACCTTCTCAACTATCTCAAATGTGGATCACGGAACACCAGAATCTCGCAAAGCAGCGACTATCAACGGTTTTATCAACGAGTTCTTCGGCTCATTTGTCCTTTTCTTTGGAGCACTTGGTTTGACCAAGAACTTCTTTGGTGCAGAAGCTGTACAGTTTGCTAAACGCCAAATTGCCCAAACAGGACAAAGCGTGGACTTTAGCAGCTTACAAGTAAAAGCGCAATTAGCCCCAGTTACTGCGGCAGGGACAGCAGTTGCTCACTTGGCGCTTGGTTTCCTCGTAATGGCACTTGTAACCTCACTCGGTGGCCCTACTGGTCCCGGATTGAACCCAGCGCGTGACCTCGGTCCTCGTATTCTTCACTTCTTGCTTCCAAAATCAGTCCTTGGTGAGCATAAGGGTGACTCAAAATGGTGGTATGCTTGGGTACCAGTCGTAGCACCTATCCTTGCAGGAATTGCAGCCGTAGCTTTATTCAAGTTCTTGTATCTATAAAGGCTCTTTGTCAACTGTAGTGGGTTAACGCAAAGTCATACCCTGGAGAGAACCGAATTGGTTCTCTCCTTTTTGATATTTAAAGCGATGAGGATTCTAGTTTTAAAGTTGTCAAAGTTCCGAAAGCCGAAAGCATTTCGCTTGATGACTTTGATGAGGTTGTTAGTGGCCTCTAGCTTTGCATTTGAGTAAGGGAGTTCAAGAGCGTTGATAATTTTATCTTTGTCCTTGAGAAAGGTTTTAAAAACAGTCTGAAAGATA
>NZ_KB904381.1 GCF_000380065.1 Streptococcus massiliensis DSM 18628
ATAAATCCTATCTTTCAGACTGTTTTTAAAACCTTTCTCAAGGACAAAGATAAAATTATCAACGCTCTTGAACTCCCTTACTCAAATGCAAAGCTAGAGGCCACTAACAACCTCATCAAAGTCATCAAGCGAAATGCTTTCGGCTTTCGGAACTTTGACAACTTTAAAACTAGAATCCTCATCGCTTTAAATATCAAAAAGGAGAGAACCAATTCGGTTCTCTCCAGGGTATGACTTTGCGTTAACCCACTACAGTTGACAAAGAGCCTGATTTAAAATCAACCCCTTTTATGTTATTAGATTCTTTTTAGCATATCATCCAGATGTTGAATGGACTTGTCGCGTCCCAATAAATAAATGGTTTCTGGCAATTCTGGCCCGTGCATTTCGCCAGAAACCGCAATACGGATTGGCATGAAGAGATTTTTCCCCTTGATGCCGGTTTCTTTTTGCACCGCCTTGATTTGTGGGAAGATGTTTTCAGATTTGAAGTCCTCCTCGCTCATCGCTTCTAGCTTTTCCTTGAAGGCTGCAAGAACGGTCGGCACCGTTTCACCCGCCATGACTTCTTTTTCTTCCTCGCTCAAAGCTGGAAAATCTCCAAAGAAAAGGTCGGTCAAGGGCACGATTTCATCAACTGACTTCATCTGTGGTTGGTAGAGCTCAACCATTTTTTCAGCCTTGTCCGTCAAGCGTCCAGCCTGCTCCAAGTATGGTTTCGCCAGCTCAAAAATCTGCTCAAAATCCGCGTGTTTGATGTAGTCGTTGCTCATCCAGTCCAGTTTCTTTTGGTCAAAGGCAGCAGGTGACTTGCTGAGCCGCTTTTCATCAAAAAGCTCAATCAGTTGCTCTTGAGAGAAAATCTCATCTTCGCCGCCCGGATTCCAGCCCAAGAGAGCGATGAAGTTAAAGACCGCCTCAGGCAAATAGCCCTTCTTGCGATAATCCTCGATAAATTGCAAGGTATTGGTATCGCGCTTGGATAGCTTCTTGCCCGTCTCGCTGTTGATAATGAGGGTCATATGCCCAAACTCTGGCGCTTCCCAGCCCAGCGCTTCATAGACCATGAGCTGCTTAGGTGTATTGGCAATGTGGTCGTCTCCACGAATAACGTGGGAGATCTCCATGAGGTGGTCATCGACAACAACCGCGAAATTATAGGTCGGATAGCCGTCTTTCTTCTGGATAACCCAGTCGCCACCGATATTGGCACCTTCAAACTCAATCTCGCCCTTGACCATGTCCGTCCATTTGTAAATGCCCTCTTCATTGACCGCGAGGCGCACTGTTGGGACAATCCCTCTCGCTTCACGCTCCGCGATATAGGCCGCTTTTTCTTCCTCAGACATGCCCAAAAATTCATTGACATAGCGCGGAGTTTCGCCAGCAGCTTCTTGGCGTTCCCGCTCTGCCGCTAATTCTTCCTCGGTCACATAAGACTTGTAAGCCAGACCTTTTTCTAGCAGCTCATCGATATACTTTTGGTAAATGGCTAGACGCTCTGATTGGCGGTAATTCTCATGCGTTTCTGGACTTTCGTCCCAGTCAATGCCCAGCCAGCGCAGATTGTCCAACTGAGAACGCTCACCGTCTTCGACATGGCGCTTGCGGTCGGTATCCTCAATCCGAATGATAAAAGCCCCGCCGTAATGGCGCGCGTAAAGGTAGTTAAAGAGCGCCGTCCGCGCATTTCCGATATGTAGTAGCCCTGTTGGACTTGGTGCATAACGCACCCGAATATTCTTAGTCACGTTTTTTCTCCTGTCAATTTTTTCAAACAGTAACATTATAACACAAACTAAGGCTGGGAAAAACCTCCCAGCCTTTAAAGTTGATAAAATCTCTAATTTTTTAGAATTGATAGCCTTAAAATTTATCTGACTTCCGTCATGTGACCTGTGTCCACATCATAGACCGCCCCAGAAATCACAACGTCCTCTGGAATTAAGGGCGACTGACGCAGCAGCTCCATATCTTCTCGAACACTTTCTTCAACATCCGTGAAAGGTAGAAAATCTTGACTGGACACATTGACTCCGAAAGTAGACTCTAAATGTGCTTGAAAATCCTCATTTTTAAAGGTTTGCGCGCCGCAATCGGTATGGTGCAAAACCACGATTTCCCGCGTGCCCATTTGCTGCTGCGAAATGACCAGCGAGCGAATCATATCCTCGGTCACGCGCCCGCCTGCATTGCGCAAAATATGTGCGTCCCCCAGCGCCAAACCCAGCGCCTGCGCCACGTGCAAACGCGAATCCATGCAGGTCACAATCGCCGCCTTGGTCTTGGGCTTCAGGGGCAAATGCGCTGTCCCGTGCAGGTCAACATAAGCCTGATTGGCTTTCATAAAATTATCAAAATAGGACATAAGCTTCTCTTTTCTAAGTCGAAAATTATTTGAATATCAAATTTTTGCAAAATCTATCTTAGCATTTTTTGGAGGATTTGTCAGAAAACAAAACTGAAAAACGATACAAAATCCAGACTTTACGGAAAATAGCGTTGTTATCCAAACACCTTTTTCAGAACCTCGCCCAAGGTGGTGACGCCGACGACTTCGATATTTTTAGGCACGGCAATGCCTTGGAGGGAGTTTTTGGGGGCGTAAATTTTGCGGAAGCCGAGTTTTGCGGCTTCGTTGATGCGCTGCTCAATGCGGTTGACACGGCGGATTTCTCCGGTCAGTCCGATTTCACCGATAAAGCATTCCTGCGGATTGGTCGGCAAGTCCTTATAGCTGGAAGCCAGAGCAACCGCCACCGCAAGGTCTATGGCTGGCTCGTCCAACTTGACTCCACCAGCCGACTTCAGATAAGCATCCTGATTTTGCAAGAGCAGCCCCGCTCTTTTTTCCAAAACCGCCATGATGAGGCTAGCACGGTTAAAATCAAGCCCCGTCGTCGTCCGCTTGGCATTGCCAAACATAGTCGGTGTTACCAAGGCCTGCACCTCCGCCAGAATCGGACGCGTCCCTTCCATGGTCACAACGATGGATGAGCCTGTCGCGCCGTCCAGCCGCTCTTCCAGAAAGACTTCACTTGGATTGATAACCTCAACTAACCCGCCAGATTGCATTTCAAAAATGCCAATCTCATTGGTTGAACCAAAGCGGTTCTTGACTGCTCTCAAGATACGGAAAGTGTGCTGGCGTTCGCCCTCAAAATAAAGCACAGTATCTACCATGTGCTCTAGCGTTCGGGGGCCAGCTAATGTTCCTTCCTTGGTCATGTGACCAACGATAAAGGTCGCGATATTATTGGTCTTGGCCAGCTGCATGAGCTCAGCTGTCACCTCGCGGACCTGAGAAACAGAGCCTTGAACACTGGAAATTTCCGGCGACATCACCGTCTGAATGGAGTCGATAATCAGAAAATCTGGCTTGATTTTCTCAATCTCCGTACGGATATTTTGCATATTGGTCTCGGCGTAGAGATAAAATTCACTGTCAATATCACCGAGGCGTTCCGCCCGTAGCTTAATCTGCTCAGCTGATTCCTCACCGCTGACATAAAGGACGGTGCCCTGGTGAGAAAGCTGGGTGGATACTTGCAGCAAAAGCGTTGATTTTCCGATACCGGGGTCGCCACCAATCAAGACGAGGCTGCCCGGTACTACACCACCGCCCAGCACGCGGTTGAACTCATCCATATCTGTCTTGGTGCGATTGACATCAATCGACGTCACTTCTGCTAGCTTCATGGGACGCGTTTTTTCGCCCGTCAAGGACACCCGCGCATTTTTGACCTCTGTAACCTCAATCTCTTCGACAAAAGACGACCAAGCACCGCAGTTGGGGCAGCGCCCCAGATACTTGGGTGAATGGTATTCGCAATTTTGACAAATAAATGTCGTTTTTTTCTTAGCTATAATTCTTCTCCTATCATATCAATGCCCTGTGCTGCCAAAGCCGCCCGTTCGCTGACCCGTCGCTTCATCGCCGTCTGCCAAAAGAAATGGAGCAAAAACGGCCTGCACAATGCGTTCGCCGACTTCAAGCATAACGGGCTCATCCGTAATATTTTGCATCTGAGCAAAAATGTGTCCTTCATTGGCTGGATTGCCATAATAATCGCCGTCAATGACGCCGACGGAGTTAATCAAGACCAAGCCTTTTTTACGAGGATTGGACGAGCGGTCGTAAAGATAAAGCACCTCGCCCGGCTGCATATAGGCCTTGACACCAGTCGGAACCAGCTTAATCTCCCCTGGCGCAATAAGGGTGCGCTCTGCCACTTTCAAATCGTAGCCAGCTGCGTGAGCGGTCTCTCTCTTGGGCAATAAATCTTCATTTGTAAAGCTGGAAACCAGCTCAAAACCACGTGTTCGCATAACATTCTCTTTTCTATTTTTCTTTAGACACTCCTCATTATACTAAATTCGCTAAAAACAAGCAAAAAAACCGCCGATTGGCGATTCTCCCTAGTATAGATCTCTGATGATCTCTCCATTATCCAGATAGGTAAACTGCTCCGTCAAATCTGATGTGAAAACTTGATACATTTCCTTAAAGCTCACTGCCAGCGAGTAGCTGTCAAAATCTTCACGGTTAATCCAGAACACCTCGCCTTCGTCGGACGAGACCAGCTCTCCTTCAAAACGATTGGTTTTGTAAAGAAAAACGACGTAACGTTCATCCTTTTCGGTATAAAACTGCTTGACACCGCATAACCTAGGCTCATAGATGGTCAGACCTGTTTCCTCCTTGATTTCCCGTATCACTGACTTAACAAAGGACTCCCGATGTTCAACATGGCCGCCTGGAAAGCAAAGGCCGGTCCAATCATCATTTACTTTATTTTGTACTAAAATGCGGTCCTCATCATAAACCATACACATATTTGTTAAAATAACTCGCTCCGCTCTTGACATCTCTGCTCCTCCATCTACCGACCGATTCGCTCGGCCTACTTGTGACTCATTATAACATAAAAGACATCAAATTGCTGAAAATCTAAATTTCTCAGCCTTTCCAGCAAAAAAACCGCCAATTGGGCGGTTCTTATAGGGAGATTATTATGAAAAAGTTTTAGGATGGATACAGTATAAGCTATCTTCCTTAAATTTATCTAAAAGTAAAGTTCTTTTTTACAAAATAATTAATTTCCTAAGTTGATACGGTGAAAAACGACATAATTTTATTCGCTCTCGTATTTTATTCAACTGAACACAGGCTTCAACGTCGGAAAAAAGATAATTGTTCCTATTTTTCTCTCGTTTTCTTAACGCCCTTTGTATCTTAAAATTGAGTTCGGACTAAGAGCTGTGAAAAAAAGACAAATACTCCTAGAAGCCAAAGCTTCATCGTCGTATTTCCTATTTTTTCTTTGCTCTTTTTACATCCTCACATCTTATGTAATTGAACACGGGCTAAAATCCTAGTAAAAAAGACTCGCTCTCCTTGCTTCATGGAAGCAGCGTCAAGCTCCCTATTTTTATACGGATTTCTTAACGCCCTTTGTATCTTATTCAAAAACAAACTGGTTATGGTAGAGCTCGGCGTAGAAGCCCTTTTGTTTGAGGAGCTGGCTATGGGTGCCTCGCTCAATAACTTGCCCGTCTTTGAGAACGATGATTTGGTCGGCGTTGAGAATAGTTTTGAGGCGGTGAGCGATGACAAAGCTCGTCCGTCCAGCAACAATCGCTTCCATGGCTCGCTGGATTTTGCTTTCGGTCACGGTGTCAACATTTGAAGTCGCTTCGTCCAAAATCAAGACCTGCGGGTCAGTCAAAAGCGTCCGCGCAATCGAAATCAACTGCTTCTGCCCTGTGGAGAAGATATTTTGGTCATCGTCGACAATGGTATCGTACTTGTCAGGCAGGCTTTCAATAAAGTCATGAATATGAGTTGCCCGCGCAGCCGTTTCCACCATTTCCTGACTGGCGTCGGGCAGCCCAAAGCGAATATTGTCCCGAATGGTGCCCTGAAAGAGCACTGAGTCCTGTAAGACAATTCCGACCTTTTGCCGCAAGCTGTCCAGCTCGTATTCTCGAATATCACGGCCGTCAAAACGAATGTTGCCCCCATCCACATCGTAGAAACGATTGAGCAAATTCATAATGGTCGTCTTGCCTGAGCCAGTTGGACCGACCACCGCTGTCATCTTGCCCTTAGGCGCAGAGATAGTGACATCTCGCAAAATTAGCTTGTCTTTGACATAAGCAAAATCCACATGCTCAATTTCAACGCCTTGGCTTAATTCTTCAAATTTTGGCGCGGCTTGCGGACGCACTTCTTCAGGCGCGTCAAACATTTCCTGAATGCGGTCAGCCCCTGTAAAAGCGAGCTGTAAACTGCCCCAGCTGGCTGCAATTTGCATCATTGGCTGGTAATATTGCTGCGAATATTGGACAAAAGTCACAACCAAACCCAGAGCTGTCGCGGTTGTTAATGAAGAATCTTGAAGAATCAAACTAGTCCCTAAAAAGATGACGATAGCCGTATTAATCAAACTCATCCCATTCATGATTGGAAAAAGTAAACCAGAAAAAAGTCGCCCTTTAAAAGTCGCTCTTCGCACCTTATCATTTTGTTCGACAAAGCCTGCTACCACTTCATCTTGTAGGCCTTGCACAATAATTGCTTTTTGCCCAGAGATATTCTCATCCATATAAGCATTGAGCTTCCCAACCTCTTTTTGCTGAATATTGGTATATTTGCGCGCTAATTTAACGATGAAGTAAAGCACCACCAAAGCAATCGGTGTGCTAGCAACTGTCACCCAAGCAAGAGTCGTATTTTGACTAAACATGACAATAATCAGACCAATAAAAAGAGTGATATTGCTCATAACCTGAATCATGCTTTCATTGAGCGCTTGGAGGATATTGTCCAAATCGCTGGTGAAACGGGAGAGAATGTCGCCGTCCTGATGACGATCAAAGAAAGAAACAGTCAATCGTCCCAACTTAGCAAAAAGTCCTTTACGCATCTCGTTGGTTGAGTCAGCAATAACCTTGGATAGAAGGGTCATATAGATCAAGCTAGCTATTGATGTAAAAAGATAGGCCAAGCCTAGACGCCACATAATGGCAACAAAAACTTCCTGCCCTGATTGATGAAGACCATTTGTCACCCAGTTTGTCAGCTCAGTCACTGCCTGTCCCATATAAATTGGGGCAATCACTTGCAGATAGGTTGCAAGGATTATCATGGCAATGACAATAACGAAAGACAATTTATATCGCTGAAAATAATGCCAGAAAAAACGTACTGTCTTCATATTAATCCTCACTTCCTTTCTGTGTTTCATAAATTTCACGATAAACATCATTCGTCGCAATTAACTCTTTATGCCGTCCTTGACCGATCAAACGGCCTTGATCCAAAACTAAAATCTTATCTGCATGGACAACCGAGCTAATTTTCTGTGCAATGATAATGGTCGTTGTTCCTTTTAAATCATTGTTTAATGCTTCTTGAACTAATTTTTCCGATTTGGCATCAAGAGCCGAAGTTGAATCGTCTAAAATCAGAATTTTAGGATCGCTGACAATCCCACGAGCAATAGACATCCGCTGCTTTTGGCCGCCAGAAAAGTTATTTCCTCGCTCTTCAACCTGACTTTCATAAGTATCCGACATGCGGTTAATAAATTCACTAGCTTGCGCAATCCGTGCAGCTCGCTCCATTTCATAAGGGGTCGCATTTGTCTTTCCTTGGCGGATATTGTCCGCAATCGTTCCACTAAAAAGAATAGCCCGCTGAAGTACGATTGATACGGTCTGGCGCAGAGTTTTAGCACTCAGTGTTCTCAAATCCTTACCGCCTATCATAATGCTTCCTTCATCTGGGTCAAATAATCGTGGGATCAGTTGTGCCAAGGTTGATTTACCTGCTCCAGTCGCACCGACTACCCCAACCATTTGTCCTGCTTTTACTTCAAAGCTAATATCCTTGAGAATCGGTTTCTCATCATTCGGATAGGTAAAAGTCACATGATCAAAGACGAGTGAGCCTGTCAAATCCTCCACTTCAGCATTACTAAAGGTCATAGCAGGCTGAGTGTTGAGCACTTCATTGATTCGGCGGATAGAAACCAATGCTCGAGTTACTGTATTGCCCAAAAAACCAACCATAATAATGGTAAACATGATTTGTCCCAAATAGGTCACAAATGAAGCGATACTGCCAACCGCATCACCATTATTGCCAACCATCGTAGAAACCAGCCAAATTGAAAGAAAAATAGCTCCATAAGAGACCATCATCATGATCGGCTCAGCTATTGAAAAAGCATAGCCTATAAAAAGATTTTGTTTAAGAAGGTCATCAGAAACTTCCTTAAACCTCTGATATTGGGATTTTTCTTGGACAAAGGACTTAACTACTCGAACTCCACGAAGATTTTCCTTGGCAATAGCATTGATCCGCTCAAGCAAAACCTGAAATTTCCCAAAACGCGGTCCCATTAACGCCATCATACCGCCTGTTAGAATGATCACTAAAATCACCATAAGGACAATGACCCACCACAAACTTGGTAGAGTAGCAACTCCCATAATGAAAGAGCCAATGAAAAGAATAGGCATTCTAAAAAGCACCTGAAAGGCAGTCATGAGCAAATTTTGGATCTGGTTAACGTCATTCGTCATTCGGACAACTAAATTCCCTGCATTAAATTCCTCAACATTCGCATAGGAAAAAGTTTGAATCTTACGAAAGGTCATCTCACGGATATCCGCCGACACTGCCTGTGCTATATAAGCTGCCAACACTACATTGAGCCCACCAGCCAACAAACCTAAAATGGCTGTTCCAACCAGATAAATCCCGATAGAGCCCAGCTGATTCATCCGATTCTCCAAAATAGCAGACATCATTTGTGCTAAAAAATAGGGCTGTAAAAGTGAACTTGCTATCATTCCTACAGTCATAAAAATTGAACCCACGGCCGCAAACTTGTAACGCCAAACTGCTTTGATTAACATGATTACTCCCTAATATAAAAGAGGAGCCCCACATCGGTTGATAGGAACTCGCACTTTTGACCGTATAATTATATATAAATTATACTATGTTTGTAATTTATTGTCAAGTGAGAAATTTTCTACTTTTTATGGTAGAATAATATAGAAAACTCTTTCAAAATCAAACTAGCTAATTCTTTCAACTAAAGCTAGCTTAGGAGACAGAAATATGAACAAACAAAAGGTTGCCGTTTTGGGCCCAGGTTCTTGGGGGACTGCCCTCTCTCAAGTTCTAAACGACAATGGACATGAAGTCCGCATTTGGGGAAATGTTCCCGAGCAAATTAACGAGATTAATCAACACCATACTAACGAACGTTATTTTAAAGATATCGTTCTTAATGAGAAAATCTGCGCCTACCATGATTTACAGGAAACTTTGAAGGGCGTGGATGCTGTGCTTTTTGTTGTCCCTACCAAGGTAACGCGCCTAGTTGCTAAACAGGTGGCAGCGGTGCTTGACCACAAGGTTACCATAATGCATGCTTCAAAAGGGTTAGAGCCAGATAGTCACAAACGAATTTCACAAATTCTTGAGGAAGAAATCCCGACAGATCTTCGAAGCGAGATTGTCGTCGTTTCTGGTCCAAGTCATGCTGAAGAAACGATTGTTCGTGATATTACGCTGATCACGGCAGCATCAAAGGATTTAGAAAGCGCTAAATATGTACAAGAGCTCTTTAGCAATCACTATTTCCGTCTCTATACCAATAGCGATGTTATTGGGGTAGAGACAGCAGGGGCTCTCAAAAACATTATCGCAGTCGGTGCAGGAGCACTCCATGGGCTGGGCTTTGGCGACAATGCTAAGGCGGCCATTATCACGCGCGGGCTGGCTGAAATCACCCGTCTTGGAGTAGCCTTGGGCGCTAATCCACTGACCTACAGCGGCCTTTCTGGTGTGGGAGACTTGATCGTTACTGGAACATCCATCCACTCGCGAAACTGGCGAGCTGGAAATGCTCTCGGTAAAGGCGAAAAACTAGCCGATATTGAAGCCAATATGGGCATGGTTATTGAAGGAATCTCCACCACTCGCGCTGCCCATGAACTCGCACAAGAATTGGGAGTTTACATGCCAATTACCCAAGCGATTTACAAGGTTATTTATGAAAATCACGGTATTCGGCAAGCGATCCAAGATATGATGACGAACGAATTCCGATCCGAAAATGAATGGTCGTAAACGTCTATACTTTCAAGTAACGATTTCCCTCTCTCAATCTTGATTTATTTTATAAAGCAACTATAATATTAAAGGAGTCACCATGACAAAAGTTAGAAAAGCTGTTATTCCCGCAGCAGGACTGGGAACCCGTTTTCTTCCTGCAACCAAGGCTTTGGCTAAGGAAATGCTGCCAATCGTAGACAAACCAACGATTCAATTTATCGTCGAAGAAGCCCTAAAATCTGGAATTGAAGATATTTTGGTCGTAACTGGTAAATCCAAACGTTCCATTGAAGACCACTTCGATTCAAACTTTGAATTAGAATACAACCTTAAAGAAAAAGGAAAAAATGACCTTTTAAAATTAGTAGACGAAACCACCGGTATTGGGCTACACTTTATTCGTCAAAGTCATCCGCGCGGACTTGGTGACGCCGTATTGCAGGCTAAAGCCTTTGTCGGCAATGAACCTTTTGTCGTCATGCTGGGCGATGACCTCATGGATATTACCAACGATAAGGCAACTCCATTGACCAAACAACTCATGAACGACTACGAACACACCCATGCTTCAACTATCGCTGTCATGAAAGTGCCGCATGAAGATGTTTCTTCTTATGGAGTGATTGCACCGCAAGGTGAGGGAGTACATGGACTTTATAGCGTTGAAACCTTTGTTGAAAAACCAAAACCAGAAGACGCACCGAGCGACCTTGCTATTATCGGGCGCTACTTGCTCACCCCTGAAATTTTTGAAATTTTAGAAACTCAAAAACCTGGTGCTGGTAATGAAATCCAACTAACCGATGCCATTGATACCCTCAACAAAACACAGCGTGTTTTTGCACGTGAATTTAAGGGCGACCGCTATGATGTCGGTGATAAATTCGGCTTTATGAAAACTTCTATTGACTATGCGCTCAAACACCCACAGGTAAAAGATGAGCTCAAACAGTACATTATTGATTTAGGAAAAAAGTTAGAAAAAACGACTAAAAAGTAAATAAGAGGCTGGGACAATAGTTCTCAGCCTCTAAAATTAGTTCGAATTATCTGCAAGACGCGGTAGCCTCTTGGCTTCTACGTTCGCCTTTACCGGCTTCGTACAAGCCTAATAGGCATCGCGGGGGTGGGACGACGAACTATTCCTTTACAGGAAGTAGTTCTGTCCCACTCCCTTTCTTTGTATCTATTTATATCTTCTTATTCTACCGTTACTGATTTTGCCAAATTCCGTGGCTTGTCAACATCCAAACCGCGGTGCAGGGTTGCAAAGTAAGCAATCAACTGGGTTGGCACCACCATTGAAATCGGTGACAGGTATGGGTGAACCTGAGTCAAGACAATATCATCGCCCTCTTTTGCCACATTTTCCTCAACGATTGTCAGAACATTGGCACCACGCGCCACCACCTCAGAAACATTTCCACGCGTATGGCTAGCCAGAACTTCGTCAGACGAAATGAGAGCAATGACAGGCGTTCCGTCCTCAATCAAGGAAATGGTTCCGTGCTTCAATTCTCCAGCCGCAAAGCCTTCGCACTGAATGTAGGAAATTTCTTTGAGTTTAAGGCTGGCTTCCATTGCCACATAGTAGTCCTGTCCGCGTCCGATATAAAAGGCGTTGCGCGTTGTTTCCAAGAGTCCGCGAACCTTGTCGTCAATCAAATCTTTTTCAGACAGGATTGACTCGATACTTTGAGCAACGATAGACAGCTCGTGCACCAAATCAAAGTTTTTAGCCGCTTCATTGCCACTCGCTTCACCGACTGCTTTCGCAAGGAAAGCAAGGGTCGCAATCTGCGCCGTGTAAGCCTTGGTTGAAGCCACTGCGATTTCTGGACCAGCATGAAGGAGCATGGTGTGGCTCGCCTCACGTGACAGGGTAGAGCCCGGTACATTGGTCACGGTCAGACTTGGAATGCCCAGAGCATTGGCTTTGACCAAAACTTGACGGCTGTCCGCTGTTTCACCAGACTGACTAATCAAGATGAACATAGGCTTTTTGCTGAGGAGCGGCATCTTGTAGCCCCACTCAGAAGAAATGCCCAACTCAACTGGCGTGTCGGTCAGCTCTTCCAGCATGCGCTTGGTCGCAAAACCAGCGTGGTAAGAAGTTCCTGCCGCTAAAATATAGAGGCGGTCTGCTTCTTGTACAGCTTTGATAATAGCCGGGTCGACCACGACTTGATTGTTATCGTCTGTGTAGGCTTGGATGAGCTTACGCATAACAGTAGGCTGCTCATCAATTTCTTTGAGCATGTAGTAAGGGTAAGTGCCTTTACCGATGTCAGACAAATCAAGCTCTGCTGTATAGCTGTCGCGTTCAAGCGGGTTGCCGTCGTAGTCTTGGACTTCTACGCTATCCTTGGTTACCAGAACCAATTCCTTGTCATGGATTTCCATAAATTCGCTCGTTTCGCGAATCATAGCCATAGCGTCCGAGCAGACCATGTTGTAGCCGTCACCCAAACCAACCAAAAGGGGTGACTTGTTTTTCGCTACATAAATCATCTCTGGATTTTCAGAATCCATAAGAGCAAAGGCATAAGACCCTTCGATGATGTGCAGCGCTTTTTTGAAGGCTTCCAAAACAGACAAGCCGTCTTCTTCAACGAATTTTCCAATCAAATGAACAGCAATTTCCGTGTCCGTTTGCCCTTTGAGCGTGTGCCCAGTCAGATAGGTATTTTTAATATCCAAATAATTTTCAATCACACCGTTGTGCACCAGAGCAAAACGCCCCGTTTGTGATTTGTGAGGATGAGCATTGGACTCGCTTGGTTTTCCGTGGGTCGCCCAGCGCGTATGCCCGATACCAGCTGTTCCCGCCACATCAATGCCAATCTTAGAACGCAAATCTGCAATCCGGCCAACCGATTTAATGAGAGCAGTCTTGTTCACCCCATTGATGACAAAAATCCCCGCTGAATCGTAGCCACGATATTCTAGCTTCTCCAAACCTTGCATTAAAATATCTGTTGCATTCCGATTTCCGACAACTCCGACAATTCCACACATATTCACATACTTTTGGTGGCTAAGCCACCATCCTTTCAAAATTGGTATAGTCTAATCAAGTTCTTTCAAGATTAACGGAAACAGTATAACTATTTTATTTTTTCTTGTCAAGCCTTAAATTGGTATAGAGAAATATTTGCCTTTATTTTCCCAAAAAGAAAGAACCGAGATCTTGTCTCGGTCCATTCGGAGATGATTATGAAAAAATTTTTAGGAGGTATAAATCAAACTCTCTCTTGATTTATGGGATTAGTATAACCAACTATCCTTAAAAAAAGGTTAAAGGAAAATATTTATTTAACAAAAAAAGACTGAGGAAATCCTCAGCCTTCTGGAGATGTTACTATGAAAAAGTGTTAGGAGGTATAAGCTAAGCTTTCTTTAGCTTATATACGTAGTATAAACTTGAAAACTTAAAGAAAACTGATCTAAAATTTAAAGTTTTCTAAAAAGTATCACAGACTCTCCCTTCCTTGGTTAATCCATTATTTCACAACAATATTCACCAATTTATTTGGTACGGCGATGACTTTGACGACCTCTTTCCCAGCGATTTCGGCTTGGATTTTTTCGTTGGCGAGGGCCACTTTTTCTAGCTCCTCGCGCGACAGGTCTTTGGCCACAACCAATTTGGCGCGAACCTTGCCCTTGATTTGGACAACAATTTCGACTTCGCTTTCGACTAACTTGCTCTCATCATAGGTCGGCCATGCCACATAGGAAATGGACTGACCTGTCTGAGCTACTCTTTGCCAGAGTTCTTCTGCCAAGTGAGGCGCAAATGGCGCTAAAAGCTGAATAAAGCCCTTGGCGTAGTCAAGGTAGAGCTGGTCTTCCTTGTTAGCCGCGTTGACAAAGACCATGAGCTGCGCGATTGCTGTGTTGAATTTCAGACTTTCGATTTGCTCGGTTACTGCTTTGACCGTCTCATGATAGACTTTGTCCAAGGCTCCGCTATTTTCAGCGACAAGCTCCTTACTGGTGATGAGGCGATAGACGCGGTCGAGGAACTTGCGGCTGCCTTCTAAACCTTCCTCGCTCCAAGCGATAGATGCGTCAAGCGGCCCCATAAACATCTCGTAAACCCGCAGGGTATCCGCACCGTATTGCTCCACGACATCATCTGGATTGACAACGTTTTTGAGCGACTTGGACATCTTGGCTGGTGCTTGCTCCAGCTCTTCACCTGTCTCAATGTTGAAGTAGGAACCATCGCGTTTTTCGACCTTGTCCGTCGCTACCAGAGCCCCGCGACTGTCACGATAGCTAGTTCCCAAAATCATTCCTTGGTTAAAGAGTTTTTGGAAAGGCTCTTTGGTGGAAACGACGCCGAGGTCGTAGAGGAATTTATGCCAGAAGCGAGCGTACAAGAGGTGCAGCACCGCATGCTCGGCTCCTCCGATATAGATGTCTACTGGCAACCAAGCCTTGAGTAGGTCTTCGTCGGCTAATTTTTCATGATTATGCGGGTCAATATAGCGCAGGTAGTACCAGCTAGAGCCCGCCCACTGCGGCATGGTATTGGTTTCACGGCGCCCCTTGACACCGTCTTCTCGCGTTACACTTAGCCAGTCGGTCAAGTTGGCCAGAGGACTTTCACCTGTTCCAGACGGCTTGATGTCACTTGTTTTTGGCAAAACCAGCGGCAGCTCATTTTCAGGGACAGCCGTAGAAGTCCCGTCCTCCCAGTGGATAATGGGAATGGGCTCACCCCAGTAGCGCTGACGGCTAAAGAGCCAGTCGCGCAAGCGGTAGGTAATTTTCTCTTGACCGAGTCCCTCTTCTTCCAGCCAAGCCACGATTTTGGCAATGGCATCTTCCTTATTTAGCCCGTCAAGAAAGTCGGAGTTGATATGAAGACCGTCTTCGGTGTAAGCAGCATGGGCCACATCGCCACCTTCCAAAACAGGAATAATCGGCAAATCAAAAGTCTTGGCAAATTCCCAGTCGCGCTCATCGTGAGCAGGCACCGCCATAATGGCACCCGTCCCGTAGCTAGCCAGCACATAATCAGCAATCCAAATCGGAATTTCACGCCCATTGACCGGGTTAATCGCATAGCTACCAGTCCAGACGCCGGTCTTATCCTTGGCAAGGTCTGTCCGCGCCAAGTCTGACTTGAGGCTGGCTTGGTGCTGGTAGTCCGCCACAGCTTGAGCCTGTTCTTTAGTGGTAATGCTGCCCACCAGCTCATGCTCAGGCGCAAGCACAGCATAAGTCGCCCCGAAAAGCGTGTCAGGACGCGTGGTAAAGACGGTGAAATCCTTGTCCGTCCCTTTGACCTTGAAAGTCACGTTAGCACCCGTCGACTTACCAATCCAGTTGCGCTGCATATCCTTGATAGACTCAGGCCAGTCCAACTCTTCTAGGTCATTCAGTAAGCGCTCTGCATAGGCCGTGATTTTCAACATCCACTGGCGCATGGGTTTTCTGACGACAGGATAGCCGCCCCGCTCAGAGGTGCCGTCAGGCAGTACTTCTTCGTTGGCAATGGCTGTGCCCAATTCCTCAACCCAGTTGACCGGCACTTCGGCTTCATAGGCCAAGCCTTTTTCATACAATTTAGTAAAAATCCACTGGGTCCACTTGTAGTAGTCAGGGTCGGTGGTGTTGATCTCGCGGTCCCAGTCATAGGAAAAACCAAGGGCATTGATTTGGCGCTTGAAATTAGCAATATTTTCCGCCGTAAACTCAGCTGGGTCATTTCCCGTGTCCATAGCATACTGCTCAGCAGGCAGACCAAAAGCGTCCCAGCCCATAGGGTGGAGGACATTGTAGCCCTGCGCGCGCTTGTAGCGACTGAGAATATCGGTCGCCGTGTAGCCCTCTGGATGCCCTACATGGAGCCCCGCCCCACTCGGATAAGGAAACATGTCCAGCGCATAAAAATTAGGCTTGGAACTGTCCGTTCCCGTCTTAAATGTGTGATTTTTCGCCCAAAATTCCTGCCACTTGGGCTCGATTTCTTTGTGATTGTAATAAGTCATACTCGTCTCCAAAATTAATTATAGATTGCTACCATTATAGCAGAAAAACGAATAAAAAAGAAGACACTTAGGTCTCCTTTTCTTCCTATCTTTAAAAAGTAACTTTCGATTATTATCTGCCTCTACGAGCCAAATCTGAACCGAACTTATAACCCACATTAAAAATGCCTAAAGCCAAACTTCCAGCAGCAAAAATAACCCCTGCCACAGCTAGACCACCGTCTCCTCCCGAAACCTTGGATAATGACTGAAAATTTTCATTTTCTTTCTCCTTAGTTATACTAATAAAATATTTGATTTTAATTGTAAATTATAATACAATGAGGGCGTAAAGGGGGCTGTTGAAAAAGTTATGAAACTCCTTGACAAACTAATAATTCTTAAAAATTATACTTTTTTCACGCTTTTGCTATTAATTTTCAAAATGGTATATAGCTTTCTAAATGAAGAAGATCTCCAAATAAATTGGGCTTTGGTACTCACAGCGAGCATATTATATTTCTCTTACGAAAAAATACCCCTACTAAGAGATAAAAAAGGCAAATATATATCACTATTTGTACTGGGTTATTTATATGCTAAATTTTTACGAAATAGTATTTTCTATATCCACTTGAATTTACTCACTTCAGTAACTCTGCTATTGCTATTTATATTATTGCTCTTATTTCTCAATTATCGTATAAAAAATATACAAGTCTAAAATAATTGTCAAACAAGCTAAAAGCCGCATTTATATTGTGGCTTTTTGTTTATACAAATTTATATTTGTTTTTTGACCAATTATACTCAGTTCCTAGCTAGCTGTCGTAGCTATTTTTACATGAGCTAAATAACTTTCTATTTCCAGATTATTCTTTTTCACGTAATCACATTCAAATGAGGTAAATTTCACAATTTAAAAAATTTGAAGGAAAGAAAATGGGAAATAAAAAAAGATGTATGTTATACTAAACAGAGAACTTGAAAAGGATTACAAGAATGACACAAAAAGAGCATGTACAGGAACTAATTGAAGCACATATATCGCAAATGACTGAATTGGAGCAACAGATCGCTTCTTACTTTCTTGAAAAAACAACTGACAAGGATGACCTCTCTGCTCAAACAGTCACGGATAAACTTCACGTTTCCAAAGCTGCTCTCACACGTTTTGCTAAAAAGTGCGGTTTTACAGGCTATCGTGAATTTGTCTTTCATTACCTTAACCAAAATGACTCTTTAAAAGTTAGTGAGCATAACGAACTAACCCAACACGTGATAGGCGACTATGAAAAAATACGAGAGCGTAGCTACCAACTGATTGACGAAAAACAACTTATACGAGTAGCACAGATGATCGAAGAAGCAGACCGTGTTTACTTTTTTGGTAAAGGAAGTTCTGGACTAGTTGCTCGTGAAATGAAGCTAAGGCTCATGCGTTTAGGAGTGGTTTGTGAGGCACTTACCGAGCGGGAAAGTTTTGCGTGGACAACCAATATCCTCGATGAACGTTGCTTGGTTATGGCTTTTTCACTATCGGGCCAAACAAAATCTGTTCTCGATAGTCTTACCAAAGCACACAAAAAAGGAGCCAAAACTGTATTATTCAGTACGCAGATAACAAACCATGAGGCGATTTACGATGAAGTTGTTCCACTTGCTACTGTCAATCAACTTCATTATGGAAAGCGGATTTCTCCACAAATTCCCATGTTAATGATCGTCGACGTCCTCTACGCGCATTTTCTAAATATTGAACGCGAAAAGAAAGAAAAAATCTTTAATAGTTACTGGGAAGGCCACACTTTCGGGCAAGAAGAATAACGGTAACCAGACAAAAACACCTCCGAGAAAATCATCTCGGGGGTGTTTTATTCATTTTAGATGAGTTTTTGTTTCTTTTTGAAATGATAATAAGCGCCAAACATGCCAGCCGTATTGAGGTGCTGGGCAAAAGCAAGTTTAGTCTTTTCAGCAATACTTGAAATTAAGTATTTCTTCAGCGCTGCTTCGATTTTAGGTTTGAGAATAGCTTCTTGTCCCATGATGCCGCCGCCTAGAACAACCACCTCTGGATTAGCAACATAACAGATATTAGCAATCCCTTGCCCCAGATAATCAACCATCCGATCAATTCCTGCGATACAGTGGCTATTTCCTTCGGTTGCTTCTTTAAAAATGCGTCGTCCATTCCAATTTTCAGGATTGTCGCCCTGAAGTTCTGCTACATAGCGAACAAGCGCCGTCGTAGAAGCCAAATCTTGGAAAGCGCCGTCTGCCAGATGGAGATAACCAACTTCACAAGCCGAATTGCTAAAGCCATGGAAAATTTCTCCATTCAAGACCAAGCAACCACCAATTCCTGTACCAATCGTCAAACAAAGCACTTGCTGTGCTCCTTTAGCAGAGCCTGATACTGCTTCTGCTAGTCCGGCACAGTTGACGTCATTTTCAATCTCACATGGAATATCAAAGCTTGTCTCAATCTCCTTTTTAAACTGAGTTCCAGCATAATTGGGAATTTGTGGGCCTGCATAGAAAATCTCTCCCTTGTCAGGATCAACCATTCCTGCCGAAGAGATACAAACCCCTGCGAGACCTTCATCATCAAGATAACTTTCGACTAGTTCTTTTACTTTTTCTAAAATATGAGGACCACCTAAATGCGCTTCTGTTGGCATTTCATGTGCTTCAAGCAAGGTTTCTTCATGATCAATCAACCCATACTTAATGCTGGTTCCTCCAATATCAATCGCCAGATAGTTCATCGCTCTCCTCGCTTTCTAGTCGCTGCTTCCTTATCCTAGAGGAAATCCGTCCGTGCTTGCTGGATCAGCTTGACAGCCTTAGTCACTACCGCCTGATCCTCTGGGAGCAGGTTAGCCAATGGTGAGCGAACGCCGCCCAGCTGCAAGCCCTCGGTCACTTCCAAGACAGCCTTGATAACCGCATACATATTGCCGTGACCGCTGACCAGAACAGAAATAATGTCATTGAGACGGTATTGCAGAGCTTGGGCTTGCTCCAGTTCCCTATCCGCAATCAGCTGATTGAGCTTGAGATAGAGGTCTGGCATCGCACCATAAGTACCACCGATTCCGGCAGCGGCTCCCATGATCCGCCCACCGAGGAACTGTTCATCTGGACCATTGAAAACCACATGATCTTCTCCACCTAGACTAACAAAAGTTTGAATGTCTTGGACAGGCATAGAAGAATTTTTCACTCCGATCACGCGCTCATTTTTGAGCATTTCTTTGTAAAGGCTTGGAGTCAGTGCCACACCCGCCAACTGCGGAATGTTGTAAATCACAAAATCTGTATTTGGTGCAGCAGCGCTAATATCATTCCAATAGGCCGCAATAGCATGCTCAGGCAAACGGAAATAAATCGGCGGAATAGCTGCAATCGCGTCTACCCCCAAACTTTCTGCATGCCGTGCCAGCTCAATACTGTCTTTCGTATTATTGCAGGCTACGTGATTGATAATCGTCAGTTTGCCTTTTGCGACAGCCATGACTTCTTCTAAGACCCGTTTTCTATCTGCCACACTTTGGTAAATACATTCACCAGATGAACCGTTGACATAGAGCCCCTGAACACCCTTGTCAATAAAGTATTGGGTCAGGGCTCGTACTCCCTCAGGATTAATTTCACCTACCTCATCATAGCAGGCATAAAAAGCTGGGATAATCCCTTGGTATTTTTCTAGATTTGACATAAACGAATTTCTCCAAATTTTAATCACATTCACAGAAGGCAGAGATTTCAGTCCCTTTCTTCTATATAGTTATTTCATGATTTCCGCCAGTTTTACCTTACGGTCTTCTTTTACAGAAAGTGTACAAGCGTCGGCAGAAGCAATAGCTTCAAGGGCTGCTTCACCTGTCAGCAATTTCTTAAACTCTTCGCTAACTTCGCCACCTTGCATAATGTCGTGCAGGTAGGCCATTTCTTTGTCGATAACCGAAGAGAGCCACATCGGAGTCCGCTTACCAGGCTTACCATAAGCAATCGCTCCATCCATCTCTGTACTGTGATAGATCCGAGTCCGATCGTCATCTTCTTCTTGTGACTCATGCACCAAGAAATGCGTTTCCTTACCATCTACTTTCAAGGTACCGCCACAGTTAAACATATCAATCCGAATAGAACCCTTAGTTCCTTCAATCAGAACATAGTGCTCACCCCAGCGGAAGGCAGAACCCCACTCTAACAAAGCGAAACGGTTATTATCGAATTCCATATTGACGAAGATCATATCATCTTCATCACCAAAGTTTTCTCCCTTGTGGGCCACATTGGCAGCGGTCATCGTAACTGTCTCAGGCACTCCTCCCATGATAAACTGTACACAGTCGAGCTCATGGATATGGTGGTAAAGGTGACCGCCTGATTTTTCGCGAATCTTCTTCCAAGAAACGCTGTCCTGCATTTCTTCCCAGCCATTCCGAGCTGAGTGGCAGAAGAGTACATCTCCAATCACCCCTTGGTTAATCAATTCCTTGGCATGGTGAACCCCATTAAAGAAGTTCATGATATGTCCCGCCATAAAGGTCACACCATGCTCCCTACAAGCCTTTACCATTTCTTTACAGTCGGCATAGGAGAGAGCAATCGGTTTTTCGCAGAAGACATGCTTGCCATTCTGAGCTGCTTTAACAACGGGCTCCTTGTGCAAATAGTTTGGCGAAGCAACCACCACACAGTCCACCTCTGGGTGGCTGACCAATTCATCCAGGGTCTCCACCTTTTGAGCCTGCAATTCTTCTGCCACACTATCAGCATTTTCTGGGTCATAAACCACTGTGACCTTGGCATTCTCTAGTTTTTCTAACGAGCGTGCCAATTCGGCTCCAAAATAACCTGTTCCAACAATTCCATATTTAACCATAGTATGTTTAACCTCAATTTTTTATCTAATTTTGTTTTTATTTATCTTCTTGTTGACTATTTCACACTTCCTTCGGAAAGTCCGCTGGCGATTTTATTTTGAATGATTGAGAAGAAGATAACCGACGGCAGAACGACAATCACAGAAGCCGCCATCATATCACCCCAGTCCAGGATTTCCGAACCGTTCAATGAGCGGAGGGCCACTGCCACTGTCATCTTGCTGGTGTCGTTAATCATAATCAAAGCATAGAGAAATTCATTCCAGGCATTGATAAAGGTATAAATAGCTGTCGCCACAATCCCTGGTGCCACGATTGGCAAGACAATCCGAGTGAAGATGACAAACTTATTGGCTCCATCAATCTTAGCTGACTCCTCAATCCCAATAGGAACTGTCTGGAAGAATCCAACCAAGAGCCACACGGCATAAGGAACACTAAAGGACAAATAGATAATGACCAGCCCCCACAAGCTATTGGTGAGTCCAGCTTTGGCTGTCGCAATAGAGTAGGGAATCGCTAGCAAAATCGGTGGGAAAATGTAGGTCGTTACCAAGAGCTTGGACATAATCGATCCCAGCTTTGGAAAGAAACGAACAATCCCGTAAGCTGCCATAGAAGAAACAATAATGGCAATCACTGTCGTCGAGAGAGAAATAATCAGACTGTTTTTGATGTTTTCCAAAAAGTGCAAATCATTGATTACATGCCCAAAATAGTCCAGTGTGAACTCTTTTGGAAAAAAGCGCGTTGGAAATTGGGTCAGCTCTCCCTTCCCTTTGACAGAAGAAATGAAGATCCAGACCAAAGGGAAAATCGCACAAATCGTGGCAACAATCAGAATGAAATGACTGACAATGTCGAGAATTTTAGAATTCTTTTTTTTCATCTATTTTCTCCCTTCCTTTTCCCACTTATTGATAATTGCAAAGTAAATAAAGCAAATACTCAGCAAGAAAATAAACAAGAGCACGGTCACAGCTGAAGCACGGCCCAAGAGTTTAGTTCCCCAGCCCAGATTATAGGCAAAGATTGGCAGGGTCATGGTCGCATTAGACGGGCCACCACCTGTAATCAGGTAGATAATGTCAAAATTATTGAAAATCCAGACTGTCCGCAAGACAACCAGCAAGCCAACAACTACCTTGATATGAGGGAAGGTCACATAACGAAAGACCTGCCATGCTGTCGCTCCATCCATCCGTGCTGCCTCAAACTGCTCCTGAGGAACGGTCTGCAGGGCAGAAAGGACATTAACCATAATCATGGGGGCACCAAACCAAATATTGATGGCTACCAAGCAAATAAAAGCCCAGGCGCTGTCTGTTAGGAAGGTCGGCGTATGATCCATAAGTCCTAGTTTAACAATCAAGTTTGGCAAATAGCCGTAAACCCCATTTAAGATCCATTGCCAAGAAAAGGCAATAACGATCGTTGGAAAAGCCCAAGGAACAATCAGCAAGGTCCGATAGAGCTTTTTCATATGCTTAACCCGATGGAGGGCTAGAGCCAAGACAAATCCTACCAGTACCTGTCCAACTAGTGAAAAAATCGTCCACTTGAGAGAGTTGAAAAATGCCATAAAGAAGTTGGGGTCAGATAAAACTGCCTTATAGTTATCCAAGCCAACAAAGCGGTAATTGGGCATAATCAAGTTTTTATTGGTAAAACTGTAGAATATGCTGGAAAAGAAGGGATACATGAATAGAACCAAAACGATCAACATAGCTGGTGCTACAAATATCCACCGTGTATAATTTTTATCTTTCACTCTTTTACCTCCATATAACATAGTCATATAGAAAGGGGATGCCTGTTTTTACCACACACCCCCATAGAAAATCTCCTATTTTGTGCTTACTACAACAGTCTCAAACAAATCATTTAATTGTTTCTCAGCAGCTTTAGCCGCTTCCATAGGATCTGTGCCATTACTGATAATATCTTGGAACATTTGTTCAATGATATGTTGGTTAGTCATAATTCCTGCTTGCACGCTTGGTTTGTTTTCATAACCAATAGCTGTACCTTTTTGCATAGCTTCAGTAATCACTTGCTCAGCATGTTGGAATTTTTGACGAGTTTCATTGTTCTTGTACTCTTCCTTATCAGAGATTCCAGAGATAGTTGGAAGCATGCCGACTGGTGTAGAGTTCAAGAAGTTAATGTAGTTCTTTTCTTCAAAGAGGGTTTCCATAAAGGCCTTAGCAATTTCTGGATGTTTAGAGTTTTTCCAAACAACCATTGGTACGTTAGAAGTTTCAATACCGTTATCTTTATCGCTTTCTTTCACTTTTGGAATTGGATAAGCATCGATACTGTCAATCAGCTGAGGACTGTTGGTATTAACCCCACCAATTTGGAAACCTGAGTTAAAGTCAAAGGCTGTTTTACCTTGGTAGAAAAGAGTGGCCTGTTGCAAAACGTTGAAGTTCAGTGAGTCTTTTGGAGACACTTCTTTATACATGTTTACCCAGTATTTGATACCATCTTGAGCGACCTTACTTGTCAGATTGGCTTTCAAATCCTTGGTCAAGAGGCTTTCGCCTGCACTACGAACATAGAAGTTAAGGAAACGAGTTCCCATAAAGTCGTTGGTTCCCATTGGAACAGACATACCGTAAACACCACCCTCTGTCAGCTTCTTACTTGCTTCAAAGAGTTGGTCCCAAGTCTTAGGTACTTGAATTCCTTTTGCTTCAAGCAAGTCCTTACGCAGCCACATAACTTGTGCATGGGCATAGAGGGGAACAGAATAATAATTGTCGCCGATTTTCGCTTCGCCTAGGGCTTTCTCACTAAAGCGATCCTTACCGATTTTTTCGATAGAGTCATTGAGAGGTACCAAGGCATCTGAGTTGATCATTTCCATAACTTGGTTGGGAAGAGCGGTACTCAAGTCTGGTACATTACCAGAGGACAAACCTGTGGTCCACTTGGTATAAAAGTCATTCCAAGAGAAGGTTTCGATTTTGATTTTTACTTTCGGATGCTCTTTCATAAAGGCATCAGCTGATTTTTGAATACTTTCCAAACGAGGCCCCTGTGTAAAGGAATGCCAGACCGTAATTTCTCCCTCCAACTCCCCATTCGAAGCTGTAGTCGTTTGTTTGGAACTTTTAGATGAGCAGCCTACTACAATCAAGAGTAGGGCGAGAAGACCGATAGCAGCCTTCATGAGTTTCTTAAATGTATGACGTTTCATAATGTATCTCCTATTTTAAATTTTCACCTTGAAAACAATTTTTTTTACACGTTCCTCATTAACCCGAACCTTGGGTTGATGATAGTCTTCTGGGAAAGTCACTAAGCAATTTCCTTTAAACAAGCGCACCACCTGTTCTACTTCCCCATCAAAAAATGCAATATCTTTTTCTGAATCATACTCCTCTCTGACTCTGGCATGACTGGCTGAGCTCATAGCCATTTTTTCTTCATTTTCAATGACCAGATGAACATCTAAGTAACGATGGTGTGTCTCAAAAAATTCTCCTTCCTTTCCATCTGCTACATACTCAAAACAGTTGCCAAAAACTTCCTCTCCCGAGACAGGAATCGGACCTGGGTTGCTTTGGAAAATATCCCAGCTATTTAGAAATTCCCCTAAAATTCCTAGATTCCTATTCAAGGAAGCGTAATTTACTAAATCCTTAATATCTGTAATGATCATAAGTCCTCCTCACATAAGTATCGTGATTTTATGCTACTGATACCTCTATAACGAAAAGTATCCGATTTTGGCTCACTTCGTTCACTTTTTATCCTGTAACCTTAATTCTAACTTGAATAGAATATCCTGTTTTAAACTCTAATCAACATTAATTTAGTGCGGCTACAAAGCGTTCCGTAATTTCCTTTGGACGGGTAATGGCCCCACCGACGACTATGCCACGGACACCTAAATCATGGATTTTCCGTGCTTCTTCTGGTGTATGAATTTTCCCTTCAGCAATCACATCGACACCCGCATCACAAAGTTTTTTGATGAGTCCAAAGTCTGGTCCCGGCTCTTGCCGACTATAGGAAGTGTAGCCAGAAAGGGTTGTCCCAACAAAATCTACACCCGCCTCAACGGCTGCCAACCCTTCCTCATAGGTCGAAATATCTGCCATAAAGAGCTGATCTGGATACTTCTCTCTGATTTGACGAATGAAGTCGGCAATGTCTAAGCCATCATAACGCTCACGATTTGTACAATCTAGCGCAATCACTTCAATGTTCAACTCTGCCAATTCATCAACCTCTTTCATGGTAGCTGTGATAAATGGCTCCTGAGGTGGATAATCTCGCTTAATAATACCGATAATCGGTAAGTTCGTGACTTCTTGAATCTCCCGAATATCACGTACGCTATTGGCACGAATACCAACAGCACCTCCTTGCTCGGCCGCTTTGACTAGAAGAGGAATAACCCCACCAGCTTCTGTATAGAGCGGTTCATGCGGGAGAGCCTGACAAGAGACGATGATCCCATCTTTGATTTTGGCAATCATCTCCTCCTTACTAACTAAGACCATAGGAACGGCCTCCTTTTTCTTTAACAACTTACGGTGTTATTATATAATACTCCGTAAGCGTTTTCAATATCTTCTACCTATTTAGAACCTAGTTTCACCATGTAGCAGATTTCACTAAGATTTCTGAAACTAGTTTCAGACCTTGTTGAATTTTTTTAAAATCTTTGCCAGGAATGCAACCTAGCTCCTAAAATCAAAAGTGAGCCTGGGACAAAATAATTCTCAGCCACAAAAAAAGCTAGAGCTTCCCAATTGCGGAACTCTAGCTTTTTAATTTTGAGTCGTTCTCTTATTGTATTTTAGGAGGTTATTGGCCATAAGTACCAATCCCATGTCAATTCTCACTTGACGCTTCCCTCTCAGATTACATCTCTTGTAACCCAAACAAGCCTTTATCTGCCCAAAGACAGGTTCCACATCAATCTTGCGTTGAGCGAAAATCTGTCTACCTTGGGGAGATAAAAG
>NZ_KB904382.1 GCF_000380065.1 Streptococcus massiliensis DSM 18628
CTTCTGTAAACCCTATCTTTCAGACTGTTTTTAAGACTTTTTTGAAAGAGAGGGACAAGATTATCAATGCTTTGGAACTTCCCTACTCAAATGCTAAGCTAGAGGCCACTAACAACCTTATCAAGGTTATCAAGCGCAACGCTTTCGGCTTTCGGAACTTTGACAACTTTAAAACTAGAATTCTCATCGCTTTAAATATCAAAAAGGAGAGAACCAATTCGGTTCTCTCCAGATCTTAGCTGACATCAACCCACTACAGTTGACAAAGAGCCAGTATTCTTCTTCAAAATCCGATATGAAAGAACTATATCAAATAAGAAAAAATTATGAAAAATATATGGGTAAGGAGATTGAGAGATAGTTAAATTCACTTTTCCTCTATCTCCCAATTCATAAATAATGAAAGCTCTTCATATTCAAATTTATACTTATTTCTATCTATATTATTCTTCAAATAAGTTTCATCAATATCACAAATTATACCTACATTGTTTCTTTCAAATGCATCCAAATATTTATCTCTCAAAAAAATTGCAATATTTCTTGGAAAGCCTAAATTTTGAATTTCAATTGTCTTATTATCAGTTGTCCCATATTCGATATAGCTTTCCCAATCAGATACATTCAAATTCAAAATATCCTTATCCTTTAACAAGGCTTGATAATTAGAGACATAGTTTTTAATCTTAAATCTCAAAATATTCTCTATATCACTAACAACATCATTAATCAATTTATTGATATGAAATTCATTTTCTTTGTCAAATTTAACAGCCTTTAGCGTCCCGTCTTCTCTAATGTAGATATCTCTCTCATTTCCATTATTATAATAATAATTGATAGTGTTTTGTATAAGGACTTTCAAGGGTTTTGTATTAATCCACGATTCCATTAAAGTTGCATAATATTTAAGTTGATTCTTGTGTCTAATCATTGGATTTCTACCACCAGATTCAGTTTCAATCCATTTATATTGTTCATATAATATATTTAGGACTTCTAAACAGTCCTCTTTTTTAGTACTAGTTGGCAAATATGGCACATCACTACTCGCTATTTTATTCTGATTTGCTATATTTATATCTATACTTGTTGCCAAAACTTCTGGTGAGACTCGTAATGAATTTCTTGTTTTCTTTAATAATGTAATAGAATCTTTATTGCTATCAAGAAACCTATCTTTCAAAACAGAATCATTGTTTATTGAATCATGAAAAAGCAAAATATTTCCATACATCTCTATTGTTTTCTTTTTCTCATTACTTAATTTTTTATTACTGTATTCTTTTTGCTCAAAATAATTACTAATATTTTTGTACAAATTTTCATTCTTTTTGGACAGTATTTGTGGTTTAATTTCACCTATCTCTTTTTTCCTAAGGAGTTTTATATCTTTTGAATCCTTCCAATATCCTATTTGATTATAAAGATTAACACAGAAGATATTTCCTGAAATATCCTTTCTTAATCTTCCTGCTCTTCCCGCTAAGTTCCAAAAATCAATATCGCTCATTTTACCATCACCAATTTTTTCACTTAAAATAAAAATATTTTTAGCTGGTAAATTGACACCCTCCAAAAGTGTTGATGTGCAGAATAAAAATTTAATTAATCCATTTTTGTATAGATTTTCAATTCTAAATTTTATCTCTTCAGGTATTCCTCCAAAATGATAAGCGACACCCTTATCTAAGCATTTTTTTAAATAATATTGGTGATGAACTTTTTCATCTATAAGTTCTATTAATTCATCAATTTTTTGTGATTTAACCTTATCAAGCCGAGTTGCAAAATTAATAGCAGTTTGCATCGTCTTTTCTACTGTATTACAATAAATTATACTTTGTCTGTCTTCAGAAAATGTATTCAAAACTATTCTCAAATTGCCCACAATGTCATTCTCTTTGAACTTGAGTTTTGGAAAAACAATATCCTCCCCATAATCCGAAATCATAAAAGTCTGATCTGCTACTGTATCTATAAAAAACCTATTTTGAACAACAGGAGATTCTGTAACAGACATGCTCTCATCAGTGCTATTATTTATCATTTCTAAGAAGACATCTGAGTTAGGTATATTTGGTGCTGCAAAATATATATTTACACTTTTTCTTTTAGCTAATACTAATGAATGATACAGTAATGGTGTTCTTGTATCTTTTTTACTTAGTAATTTGTGAGCCTCATCTACAAAAAGATAGTCAATTTTAGGATTATTCTTATCCATAAAATACAAAATTAATCGCTCAGCAGTAAAGACAAAAATATACTTATTGTCTTGATTCAAGAAAACTTTAGGGATTACTGGAGTAGTAATAACCTTATATCCAAACTCGTCTACAATTTCTTTTAATCTATTGCCAACTTGATTTATAAGTGCTTTAGTTGGCACAATAAATGCAATATTGTCTGTCTTATTATGTTCCTTTATTATGTATTTAGTAAAAGCTTCAAATATAAATGATTTTCCAAAAGATGTACTGCCAGAAAAACTATAATGATTTCTTTTCTTCATCTCTTCAAAAACATTATATTGTGCATCTGTAAATGGCATACCTAACGGTGATTCTTGAACCAATTCTTTTAGAATATAATCATTTCTAATTTCATCCACTTTAAGATAATTTTCATCATTATCAATTATCGGTAGCGATGGGAAATTCCCTAATTTTACCAATGTATTAGCAGCAATTATTCTAAAATATTCTGTCGAATTAACTTCATTAAATTCTAAAAGCAAACTTATTATTTTTAAAGAAAGATTTCTATGTTTACTTTCATCAGATCTACATAAAATATCTGAAAAACGCAACAAGTGTAATATTTCTGTTTCGCTCAGTAATAACTGATTCGAGCCTGCATATAATTTTCTGCAATAATCAGTTTCCAATTTATGAATTAAGTTCTTTAAATATGGATCTTTATATGCCTTAATAGACATTTTTTGCATTACATTCATTATTCAAGTACCCTTTTTAATATCTTTTTCCTTGTTTCATCAATGTTTGTAAAAGGCATTATAAATACATAAAAAGTGTATCCTAATAAATCATATTTTTGAATCAATCTATAGATATTATCTTTATATTCTTCTATTTGATTTATTATTTTTCTTTCAATTTCGATAGGAAATTCATCAACTGAACAAATCTTTTGCTCATTTTTTATATCAATCTCATAGCCAACGAAAATTGAAAAAGCATCATCGAGAGATAAATTATAATTATTTTTCTCTTCAGGATATAAAAGTATATTCAAAATTTCTTCATCATCTTCTTCAAAAATTTTTGACTCAATATTACTAGATATTAATCCTTTCTCAAAATTTATACCACTCTTATCATTACCTTTTGAGTTTATCTCATTAATAAACTCACCAATTGATTTAAACGCATTCTCAAACGCATTACTTAAGTCGCTGTAAGTCTTTGATTCTCCAAAAATTAGTTGATATTTTTGTTCTGCTATTTTTTTTTAAATGAACTCCATCAGAACCATTTACATATAATTGATTAGATGTTTTTAATTCCAATTTCGTTAATATTTTCGGAGCCTCCAAATGTCCCTCCAAAAAACAAAACAGCAATAATTCTCCTAACTCTCCATCATTTTTCGTAGCTTCTTTAAATTTCTCTCTAGCTTTTTTACTAAGAGTCATTGCCTTATCTTTATATTTATCCCTAATCTTCCATGATAAAGCGTAATCTGCAACAGATTCTATCAAGTTGTCAGAAACAGAATTGTAATCAAAATTCCTAGCATTAATAGGAAGTAAAAATAAATCTAAAAATCCATCATCTATATTTTCAGATATAGATAAATGCTTAATATGTTTAAATTGTTTGATTGCATTTTTAGAATTTGGATTTAATTTCATTATTTCAATTCCTTTACTATCTTTCTTCTACTGTTAAACTACAAGACGATTATTTTGTATAAGATCACTGTATTTATTATTAACTAATTCCTCACAATAAAAATAGTCTATCTTATTTACAATGCTTGCAAAATCCAAATAACCTATCTCAGAAAATTCATCAGTCTCTAATCCTGTATTTAAAACGTATTTATAATCATCAAAATCATAAAATTTCTCACTTCTGTTAGATGTTAAATCATCATGAATCCTTGTTGATTTCGCAATTAGACAAATATATTGAAAGTCTTTATCAATATACTGTGTATTATTATTTGGATGAGCCATAGAAAAATGTTGATTTGGTGTAAGCATAATTAAATTTTCAATGAAATCTGCAATGCTAGGGTAGTCTGATTGTGCAAAAATATGATGTGCTTGCGTTGCGTTTACAATCTCAGTACTTTGACATACTTCTGTTTTACCATCATTAAACATATCATTAAATTTACGCACAGCCTTTTTAGCTTTATTAACAGTATATGTTGCCAGTGCCCTTGCTTGTATCTGTTCTACTGTGGGTTCATATTCTGATCTTGTTACTGACTTATCCTTTCCACTCAATTCATCTCTCCAGTTAGAGCGATTATACTGTAAATCATTCAGTGTAATTGTAAACTTTGACATTCTTCCCTTTTCAGTGCCTAATTTCTTTAGTTTAAAAGCTAGGGGATTTATAACTTTAGTGAAAATTCTTCCACATTCTGTTTCTCCATTAATCTTTGTATTATTAATAGTAAATCTAATAAATTTATCTCTTACATCTTTATATGCATCCTTATTTTGAATTCTAAAAAAGTCTTCAAATGCCTCCATCAAGCCACTATCAGATAATACTTTACTAATATATTCATATAAAAAATTCAATGCATTCATTGGCCTTAAAGCTATTTTATCTAAAATTTCTTTATTATTTATAGAGTAATAGTATCTATTTTTTTCTTTTCTAACATTAAGCACATGACTATACCCTAAAAGTTTTATGGGCTGCCCAAAATATTTATCATACTCGCTTCCAGCTTTTAATTCAGGATCAGGTTTTGAAAAAATTGATATTACATTTTCTCTTGCATAGTCACTATGCCAAATATCTGATACAGTAAACTCTTCTACATCTGAATTTTCAAGATATTCATTTATACAGTCAGCAATTATGGATACAACATCATATGTGCATTTTTGATCTATCCATCTTGCATCGCCTGATTTCCTAATATCGTAATCATATCGACATAAAAATTCATCATACAAACTCATATAACACCTCTAACATCATAGTTCCCATCCTATATTAAAATTATTAATCGCTGATAAAATATTTCTTTCTGTAGTTTCCCCTATTAATTGTTGTTCAAACCTACTAATAATTCTCTCACGTTCATTTGGAAAAACATTACTGCTATATCCTGCATCATATACCGAAAAATCATATTCAGCGATCAAGTGATTAATATATTTATTAGAATTTATTCTACATGTAATAGCATCTCCTCTTCCAGCACTAGATGCGTTCCATAAATCATATAAATGAGAATTAAGAAGCTCCATATCTTTATAATAATGAATTCTACATTCTTTAGCCCAAGCACCATCCACATGATTCCCCTCTATATGAATACTAATACTATTATCAAACTTTGTTGTATTATCCCCGTACCCGTCATAATGTCTAATATTAGATAAAAACCCCAATGTTTTTGCATATTCAAATAAATTAGTAAACGCTATTCCAGATTCACCCCAACGTGGATTATCTGTAGTAAAATCAAGATTAATCATTTTCCCCTCCATCTTCAAGTTTTAAATCTGTATTAACACCAAACCAATAACAACTTGTTTTATCAACATTCAAAGAACGAGTTTGGTAATTTCTTGCTATTCTATAAAATTTTCTAAATTCATCACTCGAAATATAATCTAGTTGATTTTGATTTAGATTTAGATTTTCTTCTTTAGGAATTAATACAGCTACAGAACCATTAACAATATATCCTTTATCTTTTTTTATAATACGTGGCTTGTATGTCATATTTGGTGTCAAATAAACATTCGTATTATCAATATATTTTCTTACTGTAAGGTTGGTTAAAGTTTTACTATCTATAAAGGAATCGTATCCCTCTATTTTCAAAATATCTCCATTATCTAAAATATTTCTAGACTTTAAGACTCTAATACAATATTTATCCGACTTAGCCAATGAAGTGTTATTATTTGTAACTTGCCTATCTCTAAACGAATCAAATACGCCTAATTTCATTTTAGATAACACATAATCAAAAAAATCATTTCTATAAATAATCCAATATGGCAACTTTTCGTCGAAAATATAGCTGCTTTTTTTATTTTCAGCAATTGCTAAAGTTGTAGAAATAACTTTTGTATATTCTGCATCTTTTAAAGTATCAATAACTAAATTTACTGTTTCTACGAGAACGCCTTTAAATCCATTTTCACCAAAGTCTATAATGCTATCTATACTATATTTTTTTAAATGCTCCCTAGTTTGTGAAAATTCAGGTGTATTCAAAATATTTTTTGGCATTATCATTGAAACATACCTCGATTTTCTCAAAGATTTTTCAAGAATAAATTCTGCCAAATTTGTTGATTCTTTGTTGAAATTTTCTATCAATCTTTTACTTCTATATTCACCACTTATTTTTGAGAAAGGTGGATTTCCAATAATCAAATCCACTTTTTCATGTTCATAAATCATGTAATCTTCACAAACAAATTTCATAGAAAAGTTGCGTGGAATATTATTTTTATCATACAAAATTTGCAACAAATCAATTGCATCTTGGTCAATATCAACCACTGTTAAATTAACATGCTTTTTCCTTTCATATTTCTTAAAAATAAAAGGCAAAAAATTTCCTGATCCAACAGATGGCTCGATAATACTTATTACTTCAGACTCTAAATCTGGAAGGTTATCAAAAATCTGTTGAATAATAAACTTATCGGTAAAATAAGCTGAATTTTTTTGACGTTTTGAGTTCGCATACTCAATAATTGTTGATAATGTCGCTAAGCTATACTTATTCTTACTTTTTAGCAAAAATTTTTTCAATTCAGCCACATCTACAAGGTTTTTCTCTTCAATTAATCCTTTAATTTCTTTAATTGTTAATTTATTATACATAAGTTCTTTTTTTATCTTATGTGCAATCTGTTTGAAAATATTAGTTGGAACAGCTTCCCCTATACTTTGCCTAATATTTAATTCTTCTTTCTTTGAAATTTTCTGTTTCTCTAGTAGGCTTAATCCATTCAAATATTCCATATCATAATCAAGCCACTTAAATGTTTCTGGTATTGTCATCATTCGCATCAATTCTCTAATTGAAAATACTCTATTATCTACTGGATGGACTGTATTTTGACTAGCCATTTGATCATTTCTAGTATGAATGCATGGGGCAACCTTGTTGTAAATTTGTCTAGTATATTTGTCTGCATTTTTTGCTTTATTTACTACTAATTTTCCGTCAATAATTCTATGAGGTTTTAATGAATCATCTTTATTTTCAAAAGCACTTTGTCCTTCTTTTAAATGTTCTATCCATGGAAGCATGCGCTTTGGATATGTTCTAAAGCTATGGAAAAAGTCTTCCGAATCATACTCGCCCCAACTCAAACTTTTCATATTACCAATAACTTCAAACAAAGTTTTTTCTTCAACATAATCAGGCATTAATTCAATAGGAGAAATATCATCAGAGAATTTCTTATCAACACCAATTACAAGTGTACGAGTTCTTGATGAATTTGAACCATAATTTTTAAAATTAAGTACTTCATGATGAATTAAATATCTATTACTTAACTCATTTGTTATCATTTCTCCAATTGCAATAATTTTTCCAGACTTGTCTATGCAACCAGTTTTCCAAAATGCAGCTACATTTTCAAAAACAAAAAATCTTGGATTAATACTACTTATTAAATCCACGCTCTCTCTAATCAAACTATTTCTTTCAATTTCTTTTTCTTTTTTCTTATGATTTGCAACACTCATCCCTTGGCAAGGTGGTGTTGCTATAACAACATCAACTCTATCATTACCAAGCTTCTTCCATCTACCAATTTCATCATAAATAATACGTTTGGTTGATGATTCTTTTATATCTGCAGCAATATAACCACTATCAAATGCACACTTATGATTTATTTTTTGTATGTTAAGTCTTTTTTCTAATAACTCATTTGTTGCGATACATTCAAAACCTTCAAGTTTAAATCCATAACAACCTACTCCTGCAGAAGAAAAAAGTGAAATATATGTCGGTTTATCTTTAATCATTTTTATCCTCTCTTTCAAAATTTTCATCTGCAATATGCTCAATAATGTCACTGACACCACAATCTAACTCATCGCAAATTCTATCTATCATCCTAAGGCTAACATACTTATCTTTTCCCATATTAGCCAATGTAACCGAGTTCATGCCCGTAATATTTTTCAAATCAGTTTTTGTCATGTTTTTATCAATAAGTAATTTCCATAGTTTATTATAACTGATTGCCATATCCTCACCTTTACTTTTCTAAACATAATATTTATAAAAGTATACCACAAATCGATTGTTTTTTCCACTAAAAAAATAATCAGTGCAGCCCCCAAAAAAATAATCGGTGCAGCCCGAAGACCACACCGACATATTCTACCTCTCAGATTCCTTTGAAGCTTCTTTCTTCTCCATAGGTTTTGCTTTTTCTTCAGCTTTATATTTTTTTATTGCCCCAAGTACAGATTCTTTCTTTTCTTCTTGGTTTTTCATCTGTTCCTTTGCTTTTAAAAGCTTAGACGATAGGATTCTAACATTAGTATGCTCTTTTCCATTATCGTCAATGGATGTTCTTACCTGACCAAAAATCTTTACAAAGTCACCTTGCTTAAAATTCTTTGGTATATCTCCCTTATCTCCATAAGCCGAACAATTTGTATAAGTCTTATTTCCCTCATCATCTTTTGACACAACCGAGAAATTAACCACTTTAAAAGCTTCTCCATTCTTATTTTCTCTTTCAATTGTTTCAACTTCGCCTACGATATTCCCAACAATGTTCACCAGATTATTATCTTCTTTTTCGATTGCTACACTTTCTTTAATCTGTCCATTTTCTCTAAATTCATCAATCAAATAATCAAACTCATCATTAAGTAAGCTCATACTGTCATTATCCATATACTCCTGGTATAACTTGTCCAAGGCATCTTTATCATTGATTCCTTTTTCAAAACTAATTAGTGCCTTTGCAAAATCTTCGTGATTTTCGTTTGCCATTTGTTCTAGTGTATTTCTCATTTCTTTGTAGTTCATAATATACCTCCATTTTTCTACTAAAAATGAAAAGGAGCTTGTAAGCCCCTTAACGTTCATCGTGTTCTTTTGATTTATTTTCTCGTGTTTCTGCTTGCTTTTCTTGTGACTGATATGACTTAATTTGCCCTAAAATAGATGGTTTTTCAGATACCTTTTCTTTGCTTTCTGCCCTTGCATTAAGATTATCCTCTACATCATAAGTAGTTTCAAAATAGTCACTATCTCTAAAGTCATTATCGTATCTATCTGGCACACCATCATTGTCCAAATCTTTTGCAAGTGGATCATAGATATTACCATCGTCATCTCTTTCAAGACCTAATGCTTTTTTAAGGTCATTATCATCAATAGATACAAACTCTCCAAAGTCTCCATATTCCATTTCTTGTTTTAAAAATTCCAATGCCTTTTCTTCACTTCCAAGGTCTTTGAGATAATCAATCTTTGTAATTGGTTCTCCATTGATATATTGAGTAGCTGTAAAGTCTTCTAAGCTAATTTCATATTGAATTTCGTGCTTTCCATCTGGTGTAGTAGTATATGCAATTCCAATATGAGCAAGGTCAGGAAATAGATTATTAAAGTTTTCGTAGTTATAACTATCATCTTCAAATTCCCTTTTGCAAAAATCTACAATAGCCCTCTTTACATCTTCAAGTAATGGATTAGGATTTTCTTTTTCTTCCACTTCTCCCATATCAAGTAGCTTGTTTAATTCTGCAAGTCTTAATACTTTTGTCTTTAGCTCATCTGCTTTTTCAAAAGGCTTTTTCAATTCCTCTTTGGCATTTTTCAGTTGTTCCTTTGTGCTAATGAGTTTTTCTTCAAGACGATTTAACTTTTCTGGCATTTTATCAATAGCATTATCAAGTCTTGTAATGTTACCGTCAGCACTTGTACCAAGCTCTCCCGAATGCTTTGCAGCACCATTTAAGCTAAAGTTATGCTCATTGGTAAAGAAATTGTAGCTAACTTCTAAATCCATATTTCGATACTGTCCGATAACCTTACTTTCATTAATTTTTATGCCTTTAATCGCTTCTAAGAGCTTTTCTCCAGCTATCTTTTTATCTCGAATTATCTCACCATTAATCGTGATAGAAGTGAATTTATTTTCACCACTTCCTTGTGGTTCAACATTTTCAATATCTTTTTTCACTGCTTCAATTAGCTTTTCAGTCCTTGCTATTTCTTCAGGATATGTCTTTGCAACCTTATCCTCTAATCTATATCGATTGGACTTATAGTTTGCCTCAAGCATTTTAAGTTTCGTGACTTCATTGTCCAAATCCATCTTTTCTTTTATCTTCGGATCACCAGTAGCAAGAGCCTTAATCTCAGCATAGTTCAAACTACTTTCATCTACATCTTCTGCAACACGAACAGGAGTCTTTGAAGTCATAATCTGTGAAATAAATTTCTGCTTATTCTCTATCGTCTGCCAAAGGTAAGCATCAAAGGTATTCTCAGTGATGTAACGATAAATATTAACCTCTTTATTTTCATTACCCTGGCGAACAATTCTGCCACTTCTCTGCTCAAGGTCAGCAGGTCTCCATGGCACATCCAAATCGTGCATTGCAATAAGTTTATTTTGCACATTTGTACCAGCACCCATCTTCTGAGTAGAACCTATTAAAATACGAATTTCACCTTTTCTTACCTTTGCAAAGAGTTCATCTTTTTGCTTATCGGTATTGGCTTCATGAATAAAGGCAATTTCTTCCTTTGGTATTCCTAAATCCACAAGTTTATCTCTAATATCATCATAGATATTAAAGCTGCCATCACCCTTTGGTGTAGACATATCTGAAAATAGAAGCTGTGTTGATTTTTCTTCTTTTGTCTTATCCCAAATAGAAAATACATTTTTAACACATACATTCACCTTTGAGTTTTCATCATCTGGAAGTAATGGATTGATTAAACGCTGATCTAATGCAAGTTTCTTACCATCATTAGTAATCTTAAGCATATTATCTTCTTCAGGCTCTACGGACTTATTACGCACCTTATCAGCCCTTTCAGACAAGCTCTTTAGTATTTCTTTTTGCTCTTCACTTGGTTCAGTTTTAATAACTTTAAAATGAGCTTCTGGAACAGGAAGATTGAGCATATCTGCGGTTTGAATATCGGCTACTTCCTTAAACATACTCATAAGCTCAGGTAGGTTATAAAACTTAGAAAAACGAGTCTTCACTCTGTAGCCTGTTCCCTCTGGAGATAATTCAAAAGCAGATTGTGTTTCTCCAAAAGTTGAAGCCCACGAATCAAAATGCTCTAGTCCATTCTTTTTCAGAGTGTCATACTGTAAATATCTTTGCATAGTATAAAGCTCTGTCATTGAGTTTGATACTGGAGTGCCTGTCGCAAATACAATTCCTTTGCCACCAGTCATTTCATCCATGTATCGGCATTTCATAAACATATCTGATGACTTAAAAGCCTCTGATTGCCCAATACCTGCAACATTTCTCATTTTTGTATAAAGATATAGATTCTTATAGTTATGTGCCTCATCAACAATCAGCTTATCTACGCCAAGCTCTTCGAAAGTAATAACATCATCCTTTTTGAAATCATCATTTAACTTTTCAAGCCTTGTTTCTAATTTCTTTCTGGTTTTTTGAAGCTCTTTTACTGTAAAATTTTGATTTCTATCATGCTTGTACTCTTCTACATAATTTATAATCTCATCAATCTGGTCTTGAATGTGCTTTTGTTGATATTCCTTAGACATTGGAATCTTTTCAAATTGACTATGCCCAATAATAACTGCATCATATTCGCCTGTTGCGATCTTTCCAATAAATCTCTTTCGATTCTTTGGTTCAAAGTCTTTTTTATCGGCCACCATAATATTAGCTGATGGGTATAGTTGCATAAACTCACGACCAATTTGCCCTGTAAGATGATTTGGCACAACAAACAATGACTTAGTACACATTCCAAGTTTCTTAGCTTCCATTGAGCTTGCCACCATTTCAAAAGTCTTGCCGGCCCCTACTACATGAGCAAGTAAGCTATTACCACCATAAAGTATTCTAGCAATTGCGTTCTTTTGATGTGGACGAAGCGAAATATCTGTACTCATTCCATCAAAGCTTAAATTTGATCCGTCATATTCTCGATTACGGATAGAATTAAATTTTTCATTATAGGCTTTTACAAGTCTATTTCTTCTATCCTGATCGTTAAATATCCAATTCTTAAACTCTTCTTTTATAAGTTCTTGTTTCTGCCCCGCAAGCATAGTTTCTTTTTTATTTAGTATCGAAGTCTTTGAACCATCTGGATTGAGAATTTGGTCAAACACCTTTGTTTCTTTTAGGTTTAGAGCATCTTCAATAAGCTTATAGGCACTTACTCTGCTTGTACCATAAGTCATTTCTGCAAGGTCATTTCCCCTGTCTTTGCTCTTACCTTCAACATTCCATTCACTGGTTAAATGTGAAAATTTGACTTTAATATCCCATCTTGCATATCCTGGAGTCTTTAATGTTTCAAATATGAATCTTTCAATATCTTTAGGTGGAATCCATGTTGCACCAAGCCTTACATTGATTTCACTAGCTTCAAGTTCTTTTGGCATTACTCTTTGAAGTTCTGCTTTTTGATATTCCAGTCTGCTTAGTTCGTTTACAAGTGTTTCCCTTTCGTTTTCACTTTCTTCTGGAAGCATTCGTTCTGCTTGTCGTAACCTGTTGATATAACTATCCACAATACCTATTTTTTCTCTAATATTTCCACTTAAGTATTCATCTTTCGTTACATAGATATACTTAAAGGAGTTAGTCTCATCGCTACAAGCAAATGGTAAATCACCATCTTCTAAGTCAAAAGAAAGCTTCTGATTAAAACTAACATTCTCTTCCCTAATATTTAGAAAGATTTCTCCTCTAAGTTCTTCTATAAGAGTATTTCTATCCTTATCCGTTAGATTTGTCATATAGTCAAAATCTACATAACCTTTTTGTGAAATAGATAGTACCAATGCTTCAAGCGAAGAATCTACATGGTCAATAACTTTCGCTTTTGTAATGGTTCTTTTCGAGAATATATCTCCCTTTGCCTTAAAGTTTTCTTCTTCATCCAATATCTCAATAGAAGATACCAGTGGGAAGTTACTATCTTCTCGTAAAGCTCTAGTATTACTCAGGTTATTTACAAAGCCGTGCTTCTTAGAAAAACTATCATAGACTTCGTTTAATTTATCCTGAGATTCTTTTATTTCAGCTTCACTAAAGTCTTCTTTTTGCTTGTATATTACATCCTTTAGTGCATCATTTAATTCGAGATAATCCTTAATCTTTTCCTTGTTTTTGTCCGATACTTCTTTCTTAACAAAAAGTGAATTTTCCCTGTAATATACCTCATCATCTATGATTGTGTAGGAAAAGTTTTTTACATCATCTGTTGCTGGGATTGACGTTACTTCATCATCTAACAGCTCTATCTCTTCATACTTCGCATCCTTTGAAATTCTTTCGCCTGCAGCTTCAATACGATCTTTTAGAGAGGACATATTTATTTCATAAGGTAAAAATGCTATTGGCTCACAAGTAAGAGTTTTTCCAAATCTTCCGCTTACTTCTCTCATGTTTCCAAGGACTTGTTCTGAATGGTCTACAAAATATTTATTATATACAAGACCATTTTCATCTTCTGCTAAATGAACCCAGTCATCATCACGCTCAAGTACACTATCTCTTTTCTTAAGGAAGATAATATCTGAGGTTACTTCTGTACCGGCAAAACCCTTAAAGGTATCGTTAGGAAGTCTTATTGCACCTAAAAACTCTGCTCTTGCATTTATATATTTACGGATGCTTTCGTCTTTCTTATCCATTGTTCCAGATGATGTGATGAAGGCTATAACACCACCATTTCTCACCTTATCAATGGATTTAGCAAAGAAATAGTCATGAATAAGGAAGTTATTATGATTGTATTCCCTATCATTAACCTTAAATTCACCAAACGGAACATTGCCGATTGCCACATCAAAGAAGTTATTTGAAAAACTTGTCTCTTCAAAGCCTTTAACTTGCACATCAATTTCAGGATAAAGAAGTTTTGCAATTCTACCACTAACAGAATCAAGCTCAACTCCATAAAACTTTGACTCATTCATTTCATCTGGAAGATTACCGATAAAATTACCTACGCCCATCGATGGTTCTAAAATATTTCCATTCTTAAATCCCATTTCTGAAAGCGTACTATATACTCCATCAATTACAATTTTAGGCGTATAAAAAGCTGTTAAGGTAGATTCCTTAGCAGCCTCATATTCTGATGGTGATAAATTTTCTTTTAAGAAAGCTCTAGCTTCTTTCCATTGTCCATCTTTACTTTCATCAAAGACATCAGCCAGTCCACCCCACCCAACATATTTAGCTAAAGTTTCTTGTGCTGTAATATCTAAATCCCTTTCACCTTTTTCTATCCTCTTAAGCATTGAAATGGCTTCAAGATTATTATTTAACCTTTCACTTGGAGCAAGTTTATCAGGGAGAATATCTTCTTTAATTCTAAAGTTTGATACTTTCTCTTGTTTCTTTTCCTCAAGTCCAAAAAGGCTTTCTAAATCACTTTCTAATCTATACGGAATAACTTCTGAACCTGTAATCATTCCTCCAAGATACTCAATATTATCTTTTATTGTAACAGTCTTAAGACCACCACCCATCTCGTCAAAGCGAGTTATAGTGTAGTCTTTATCTTTATAGTGAACTTCGTCTCCAACAAGTAGCTTAGGTCTATCAAAGCTAATCTTTTCTAATAACTCTTTATCATCTGCAAAACTTACTATAGGCATCGTATGATTATCATTTCTTAGAGGAGCAAGCCTTAAATCATTCTTTTTTAGAATCTCATTAAAGCTCACTTCATCATCAATCTTATATGCCTCATGATCCATGTAGACAGTTTTTCCAATAGATAAATCTAATGATTTTTCTCTATCTTCTTCTGGATTAAGGTAATCAAAAAGTGTCTCTTGTTTTGCTTCAACTTGAGTAGCTTCCACAACACAATCAGCAATCTTATATGCTTTATATTTTCCATTATCAATTAAAGTATCAACCTTTGTGCTTTCCTCAAAATCTACTCCTCGATTAAGTGAATATTCTACTCCATCAACTGCTACTTTTCTTCCAGTATCTTCAAGGCTAATCTCTAAGCTATCTTGTTTACTTGCAAGTATAAATTCATTGCCGACTTTAACTGCTACTTTTTCATTTTGATTGTTATATGCATAGTCTTTAAGGCTATCAACAAACTCGCTCATCGTAACAAAGTCAATGTTATCCTTAAATTCTTCAATCTGACTTATGCTTACATCATCATTTATAAGATAACCTTTAAGCACATTAAACTTAGCAAGTTCAATGTCTAACTCTTTCAGATACTTTATCTTTTCTGATGTAACACCGTCCAAGCCTTTGTTCCAATCATCAATAAGCCATTTTAAATGTTCCATCTTCCATACAGGTAGTTTAGGATCAGCAATCTCAGTAATTTCATTTCCATAAAAGTCATACTCCTTTATGGCACTCATAATCTGTTCTAATTGTTCAAAATTAAAATCACCAATCCCAATATTTGTACCTTGAAGTGCCTCTTCTAATTTACTTGTGGCAAGTCTACTAATTACAACATCTCTTTCTACTTCGTATTCTTCCATAATAGAGCCAACTTCTTCAGCAAAATTAGGACTTAATTCTTCTTCAAATTTATCTATTACTTCATTGCTAACTTCTTTAGAAATTACATCATCTTCAAAACTAAGTTCTCCATTAAAGACCATTTGAAGTTCATGTTCATCCATCTGCTTTTTTAATTCTCTGTCTTTAAGCTCTCTAAAAGTCTTTGGAAAATCTTCTAAAATAAGTCTTTGAGCATTTAGTTCTTCAAGCTCATGAATATTAAAATATCCCCACTCTGGTTCAATTCCTAAAACAAGACCAAATGCATCGCCTGTTTCCCTATCATATTCCGTCATATACCATGTCCAATTGCTTCTAAATGGAATGATATATGCTGCATGAACCTGAGTATCTGCCAGATCAGTATGTTCTTGGTCATAAAGTTTTGGAACACGCTCAAGCATTTCATCAGTCATTAAATTGTATGGATCTTCTTTAGAATAGAAAAAGGAAGCATTTTCTGCTCCCTCGTTTGTTTTTTCAATGCTATTTTCTAAGCTTCCACTATTTCCTTGATTGTCATCTCTTTCAAGGCTGAAATCATTGCCTTGTATTCTGGATTCGTTTCGCTCTCTATTTTCCATGCTTCCATCATCTTTGGCTTTTCCTTCCTCATAAAGTCGATGGCTCTCTTTTGAACTTCCATCAAGTGTTTCACTAGGCTCTTCTCTTTGTAAAGGTCTATTAGCATTTGATAGTGTTTCTCCTCGCTGCTCTCTGTTAGAAAGTCCAATCTCATCACTGCGTAAATTGGATTCGGAAATTCTTCCATGAATTTCTTCTCTTCCTCCAGATTGTTCAAAGTCTTCTCTTTGATTATCGAAATTATCTCGTCCGTATTTTCCATCCCTGAAAATTCGGTTTCTGTCATTATCATCTCTTTCGTCATTTGATCGAATAGCATTCTCCATACCTCCTAATTCATTATTATTTTCGTTAAGCTTATTATAATCGGCACCTATACTCTTTGTCAGGTCTTGATTGACAGATAAATTTCTTGTTCTTACCATTGTAGCTTCAATAATATTACTACAAGCATTGGAAATACAGTTACCAACACTCATTAAAGAAATTCTATCTAAGTACTTGAAATTTTCTTGTAAGTTATCCATTGGAATAGGATAATCCAGGTTAAATCTATTTGAAATTGCAAAGCTAATAGAATTTCTCATAAAGTTTACAAATGAGTTTCTATCTTCATCAGCAATCCTCAGATTATTCGCAAGCTCATATATGCTTTCATCCGCGTATATTCTGCTAAGGGAATATAGATTCTCCAATAGGCTTTCACTTGAGTCATATCCTTGTAGTTCAATCATATCCTTTAATGCATTTTCATACTTTTCTCTATCAAAAGACCATAGTTTCACTTCATTAACATTTTTATCCATTGATACAGTCTGACTAATATCAAAGATATATCCTACTTTTTGGAAAGCATTACTGTCATTTAGAATAGGTATCCCTTTTTGCCCTCTCATGACAGTTCGATTAAATCTTTCCCTCCACATATCAAAGCTTGCACAAGCAGTTGCATTGGGATTTTTATCATAGATACTAAGTTGACTTAAAAAGTCGTATCTTTGGTTATTTCCAATGACTTTTAAGAGCTTTAGATATTCTCTTTCACTATCTAAAACATCTCTTTTTACAAGCTCAATTATGTTGTAAAAATCATTCGTTCTCATCTTTACCTCCTAGTTCTCAAAATTTCTTTTAATATTGCTTCTAACACATTTACGACAATGCTATTTCCAGCTTGTTTATACAGTATTGACGATAATTTACCTTTTCTTCCTGGATATATAGCTTTGAGTTTATTAAAGTCTTCATCATTAAAACCCATAAGTCTAAAGCATTCTCGCTCAGTTAAATATCTATATTTGCAATTACATAAATCAATAATTCCTGAATTAGGAATACGCACTTGCTTGGTGGAAATTGTGTAGGCAAACTTATCTATCACTTTAAGTCTTCCTCTAAAATTATTATTCTTAGGTTTTCCTCTTATATATCGAAGCATTGACTCTTGCCTTACTTCATAAAGATTTGAAGCGTCTTTCTCAAGAAATTCAGATATATCCCTTGTTTGTGTTTTTTCGAGCTTGGCAAAATCAAAAGAATTATTCCCCAAGATGCTTACAACAAAGATACGCTCTCTTTTCTGTGGTATTCCAAACTCTATAGCATTTAGAATTTCATATTTATTCTCATATCCTAGTCTCTCCATTTCTTTTAAGTAATGAAAAAAGGAAGCTCTCAAATTTCTATCGAGAACTCCCTTTACATTTTCCCAAAGCACAACCTTGGGCTTTATATTCATTTCTTCTATTATTCGTATTGTTTCAAAAAGAAGACTACTTCTTGTACCGCTACCTTTCGTGCCACCTTTCTTTAAGCCACTTCGACTAAAATCTTGACATGGACTACCATGCATTAGTAAATCTATTCTTTCATCTGACGGATGATAATCTACTATACTCTTAGGCTCAAATTCTTCGCCATAAAGTGCATTATAACTTTTAACACAATTCTTATCTATCTCTACATAATCCACCGTCTTATGAGATATTTTTTGCCTTATTAAAGCTTTTCTAATTGCACCTATACCACCAAACAGTTCTAATACATTTAGCTCATCTATTTTAATCACCTCCAATAAAATAAGGGAACAAGATTAGCTCTCATTCCCCTAAAAATTATTTACGATATATCCCTACTGTTTCTCTTATTTCATTCTCAATACATTTTAAGAAATCATCCTTATTCGCCTTTCCATTAGCAATATCAGATAGTTTCATTTCCCATTCAGCAGTAGTTTCTGCCGATTTAAAAGTATCTGAAACAATAGTCACCAAACTAATTCCTTTATTGGTTGCAATTAGATTCTTTTTATCTCTTTCGATAAAACCTTTGAAAATCAAGTTTTCAATAATACCTGCACGAGTTGCCGGTGTACCAAGTCCTTTTCTTTCTACCTCAATGCCTTTTTCTAAGGCGTCATTACCCGCTACTTCCATAGCCTTTAAAAGTGTATCTTCCGTAAAATGCTTAGGTGGTGATGTATATTTCTCTTTTACTTCTTTATTTCTTATCTCAAATACTTCGCCTACCTTTACACCTAGTAGTAATGTATCTTCAGTTTTCTTAGTTTTATATTCTTTTAAATACTTAGTGAATCCCTCATCAATAATCACTTTGCCACTACTACTAAATTCAAAACCATCAAACTCAGCAACAATTTTTGTAGTATTTTCTACTAAAGGGTATCCAACACTTGCGTGAAGTTTATTTGTTATAAGTCTATATACCTTTGCTTCACTTTCTGGAAGAGTTGAAATATCTTCTTTTAATGAGCTGATTGTTGGTATAATCGCATGGTGATCCGTAACTTTTTTAGAATTAAACACTATCTTAATTCTTTCAGTATCAAAGTCATTCTTGCCTAAGATATTATTAATGACGCTTGTAATCATATCTTCAGTCAGGCATCTACTATCAGTTCTTGGATATGTTATAAACTTCTTCTCATAAAGACTTTGAGCATAATCAAGTGTCTGTTTCGCACTATATCCAAAATACTTGTTGCATTCTCTTTGAAGTGTTGTAAGGTCAAAAGGTAACTCAGGCTTTGTTATCTTTTCTTTTTGAAAGACATCAGTAATTTCTATGGAATTACCTACTAAATTGATAAGCTGCTCTGTGGTAGTCTTGTCATCAATTCTGTCTGTAGAAAGTGAAAATTTATCTAAAGAAAGCTCAACTGTATAATATTTTTCTTTCTTGAAATTACTGATTTCATCATCCCTATTTACAATCATTGCAAGTGTAGGTGTTTGTACTCTTCCCACACTATAATTTTGCTTATACAAGCAAGAATAAAGCCTACTAATATTCATTCCAACTAGCCAGTCAGCAATCGCTCTTGCCTTGGCAGATTCAAATAAATCATCATAGTAACTTCCATCTTTTAAGTTATTGAAACCATCTTTAATTGCACTATCTTCCATTGATGAAATCCAAAGTCGTTTCATCTTCTTTTTACAATTTGCTTGATTGTAAACAAGTCTAAAAATACTTTCCCCCTCACGACCTGCATCACAAGCATTTACTACATTCTCTACTTCTTTATCATTCAATAGTTTCTTCAAGATACTAAATTGTTTCTTAGTGGATTTTGAAACCTCATACTTATATTCACTTGGAATAATCGGTAAATCTTCCATATTCCACTTAGTATACTTTTCATCGTAGCTATCAGGATTTGCCATCTGAATCAGATGACCCACGCACCAGGATACCCTATATCCATTTCCCTCGTAGTATCCATCTTTCTTTTTTGTAGCTCCTATTACCTTTGCAATTGATATAGCTACACTCGGTTTTTCTGCAATAACTAAATCCATATTATCTCCAATCTTTCAAATAAAATAAGGCGAAAGATAATACTCTCGCCTTTAACTTGCACCAAAAATCATATAATTTATGATGCATTTTATTCTTCATCTTCTTCGATTTCTTCAACCTCTATTTCTGATGTTTCTTCACTTTCATCAGCTTCTGAGAAAAAATCATCGTCATCATCTTCTAATGCTTCAAGTTCTTCATTCTCTTTCTTTTTAACAACCTTAAAGTAATAACCTGCACCTAATGCTCCAGCTACTACAAGAATCAGAATTAAGTATGTTCCTATATTGCTACTCTCTTCTTTTTTCACTGGTTTAGTCTCTTCTTTTATTGGTTCTTCCTTTACAATCTCCTTTTGTGTTTCCTTCTTTTCAACCATATTTAATAAATCATCTTCCGAAACTTCTGTTAAAAGCATTACATTCTCGCTATCTTCATCATGATTAATGATTAGATGAAAAGTCTTTCCATTTTTAGTTGTAAAAGTTACAAACTGTCTTGCGTCTGCTGAATACACATCCGTAGACTTATTATCTTTACCATTGTTGTGGTGAATTGGATAATCTTTGTTTGCATTATCCTTATTCTCTGTAACAGATCCTCTTGCCTTTGATGGTGCTGACGCTACTCCTTTATTGGTATTTAAAGGCTTACTTGTTCCATCCATAGAAGACGTATCTCCATTACTTGAAGTCTGTTTAGGTGTTAGCTTATTCGGATAACGGATTTCCTGTTTCTCCTCTTTTTTATCTGACTTAGTTTCTACCTTGTTTTCTGTCTTAGATGTTGGTGTTGAAATATTACCAGAAGCATCGCTTCCTTTTCCTGTATTTATAGGTGTGCTTGGAATAAAACTACTAAATGATCCACTGTTTTTAGGTACTGTATTTGAAATAGTTGGATTAACATTAGTCCCTATCTTATTTACAGAATTAAGCTTTTCCTGTAGTTCCTTAGTCTTCTTTTCTAACTCTTCAATAGATTTTTTTAGCTCAATATTTTCCTTTGATGAATCAATAGAATCCTTATCCTTTTTGATTTTCTTTTCCAAAGCTTCAATTTCATCTTCAAGATTTTTGATTTTATCTTTTTGCTTATCACTTAACTTATCTTTATCCTTAAGTTCCTTGCTAAGATTATCTACCTTTTCTTTTAAGTCCTTAGACTCCTTATCCATCTTATCTAAATCATTTTTAGTAATATAAGTTTGAGTTGATGAATCTTTCTTAGGTTCTTCTGTTTGAGTGGCTTTATCTTGTTTTGCTTCATCAGACTTCTTTTCTTTATCTTTATCATTTTCAGTCTGAGTTGCTTCATCTTTTACAATCTTTTCTACCTTACGGATAATCTCATCTTTTCCATCGCCTTTTACTTCATAATAAAGAAAATCATCAATGAATTTCATATCGTCAGGTAATATTGGCAAGTCACCACTATCAAGGATTTGTCCTTTATCTGCCTTTACAACCTCTTCCTTAAATACTTTCTCGTCTGAAAATACATACTTAATCTTTACTTCAAATTTCTCTTCCGTTTCTGCAAGAGCTTCAATCGGATTAAGAATTGAAAGTACAGTTCCATCTTTTGCAAATACAATCTGCTTATTTACAGTCATCACACATATAACTGAAACCAAAAGTAATGCTACTCCAATAAGTGCGGCCAATACTTTCTTATTCTTCAATTTGCTTTTCATTACTATATTTCTCCTTTTCTTTTTTCTCTTTAAACATCTTCACTAATTCCTCAAGAGTGATATTATTCTCTCTACAAATCACTACATACTCTTGGTCTAATAGTTCATCTTTACGAATAAATAAAGGCTCTAAATCTTTATCGATCTGAGCCTTCTTATCTAATAACTTTTGAATTTTTTTATTAACAGTATTCAGTTCCCTATTCACATTTTCTGCTCCTTTCTATCTTTGTACATTTGGTGGAAATCCAAAGCCTACTGGATGATGTTTACAGAATGTTGCAATCCAATCATCTAAGGTCGTAACTCTTACTACTCCAATATTATCCATTACCTTACCATCACCAATATAGATACCGACATGACCATAAGTAAGTCCAGCTTGTCCACCACTACTGCTACTTTCAACAGCTACAAGCATTCCTACTTTTAACTTTGATCTATCAGAAGTAAAAGTATGGTTTCGATACATATCGTTAGCATTTCCTCCTATATATCCTAGACCTGCATTCTGATAAACCTGTGAAACCCACATTGCACACCAACCTGCTCCAGGTGACGGAGTAATATATGCTGCATTTACAATTTTCTTTTGAATATCAGAGGATGCTTCGTATTCTTTTCCTCCACCTATGCCACCATTTGCAGTAATGAGATTCGTGTTGCCAAACATTTCGCCCATATTCCCTTGTGCAAGGAATAGTGCTTCATAATGCTTTAAATTGTCTGGATACTTGGCGAAGACTTCTCGAACCACGCTATCCATTTCTCTTTTACTTAAAGTAACAATAAGCTTTCTATATTCATAAGGTTCTTCGTGGCTCTCGGTGTATTCATTCCCTTCTTCATCGGTGTAAGTTTCAGTTACAGTCTTATATCTTATCTCTATTTCCTCTTTATAATCGACATGGTACATAGTCTTAAACAAATCATCTAAAATACTACTAACTTCAGACAAATTCTTTACTTCACCACATCTTGAAGTGATATAGGATAAAAGCTCATGAACATTATGACCAATATCTCCATTTTTTCTTATGATATATTCATCATATCCCGGATTATTCTTTTCTACATTTTCAAGCTCACTATATAAGTCATTTTCCTTGTTTGAGAAACTTTGATTAATCTCAGTTAAAACATTTGGTCTTGATAAATATGATGTTGTTAAAACACTGCTCGTAGAATTAGCAAATCCACCCATTGTCATGCTTGCAAAGTTAAATACAAAAGTTCCAAAAATAATTATGGCAGCTACTACTATTGCTGCCACTTTTGCTTTTCTTATGATGAAGTCTTTAGATACCTTGAATGTATCCATCAGTGTCTTTTTAACTCTATCTCTAATTCTTGTCTTATTTTGTTTATAGATAGCTGACTTCATCTGTTTCTTCTTTTGAAACTTTTTATAAGCATTTGCTTTTTTATATTGGTCGGTCTTCTCAACCTCGTCCATGCTTTTTCTAAACTGAAGCTTAGATTTTCTACTTTGGATTTTCCTATCGCTCTTTTCTAAATCATATAGCTTCTTACTTTTTCTCTTGTCCGAATAATTCTTTACACCATGAATAAGTTTAGAGGAACTTCCTAAGCCTTTTTCAGCAGCTTCAACCGATGCATTTTCATCACTACCAGATGATAGATAAGCACTTGTAACCTCACCAAGTTTTGCAGCTCCAATCACACTTCCACCGACTAAGGTTTCCTTGTTATACCTTTTATAAAGCTGATTTTTCTTTTCCCTATCTCTGATGGCTTCTTTACCAGTTTTAGAAGCTTTAGTGTTATCTTCCTTTTTCTTATCCACCCCTTTTTTTGTAAAGAGCTTATCAGAATAGTTCTTTCTTTTAAGTGACCTTTTCTGCTTTTCATGAAGTTTGGATTTTTTATTACCTAAAGGCTCATATGATACATCACTATCTCTAAAATCATTATCGTATCTGTCAATAACTCCATCACCATCTTGGTCTTTTGCTAAAGGATCATAGATACGATTTTCTTTAACCTCTGTTTGATAATCTGACTTGGCTACTTCGGCTTGAAAACTGTTACTTCGAATATTTCTTTTTATAGCATTTTTGCTCTTGTTACTTGTGTCTATTTCACTAGTAATATCAGCCTTTTTACTTATCTTCTCGTGAATCTTATCTTGAAACCTATTTTCTTCTTTAACAACCTTGTCTCTATAATCATCTCCAGTTTTTCTTTTGTAATCTAGGACATCATCTGTTTCAGCCTTTGTGATTATTTTTTCTTCTCTTGCCCTTAACTTTTCATTCAAATCTCGCTTTCTTTTTTTACTCATAAGACGCTACCTCACTTCTTCAGGTTTTGTAGTCATCTTTTGATATAGGATTGTGTCTTTAGGGAAATTATCTACAAATGGAACAATGGTATTTCCAAAGAAAATCAGACCTTCACCAGCTCTCGAATTGGTAACGAATGTTTCCTGATCCTTTGAGATTTTAAGCTTTACAACAAGCCAGTCTCTATCACCTGTTGCTTGATTAAGCATTAGAATAAAATCCGTATTGTCAAAAATATTTTCAATTTCTTTACTTGCAAGTAGATCTTTGACATTTTGTGTAATTCCTGTTGGAATACCTCCCCATTTTCTAAATCTCTTCCAGATTTCCACCGAATACTGTGAAGTCTGTTCATCCTTTAAAAGCAAGTGAAACTCGTCAATGTAATACCTTGTACTTTTGCCGGTATTTCTATTTTGAGAAACCTTATTCCAAACCTGGTCTTGAATAACAAGCATACCTATCTTCTTAAGCTGCGTTCCAAGTTCTTTAATATCAAAGCAAATAAGCTGTTTATTTAAATCTACATTTGACTGATGATTGAAGACATTAAGACTTCCTGAAACATAGATTTCCATTTCTGTTGCAAGTTTCTTTCCCACCTTTTCTTCTTGCCCTCTTAACATATTATAAAGGTCTTGAAGTATAGGCATATTCTCTGGAATTGGATTTTCAAAATACTTTTCATAAATTCTAGGTAAACACCTATCTATAACAGACTTTTCTTCTGCTGTAAGTCCACTACCACCAACCACAAGTTCAAGCATAGACATAATAAAATTTGCCTTATCCTTAAGTGGTGCATCACCATCTCCATAATTCATATTTATATCCAGTGGATTGAGATAGTCTTTACTCTTTGCACTAACCTTTATGACTTCCCCCTTGAACTGTTTAACAAGATTGCCATATTCACCCTCTGGATCACAGATAATGACATCATCATCAGTTGTAAGAATAGCATTTGCCATTTCACGCTTTGCAGAAAATGACTTACCAGAACCAGGCGTACCTAAAATTAAGCCATTTGGATTTTTAAGCATTTTTCTATCAGAGCCTGGGACAATAGTCCCTTATCTCCAAAAAAAGCAACGGCAAATCCGTTGCTTTTTTGCATGGTTGCGATAGTCCTGGTAAAATAGAATTGCACAATAAACTATTTAGAAAGGCTATCCCATGCATATTCACTATAACACAAATCAAACAACTTTACCACTAGAAATCAGTTCTTTCTTGCCACAAGACCATCTCGTCTTTACGATTGAAAAAGTGGTGAATACTTTGGAGGATTGTCACTTCCACGCCTTCTATCAT
>NZ_KB904383.1 GCF_000380065.1 Streptococcus massiliensis DSM 18628
TACCAATAAACCAAAATATAAGAATGGTAAGGAAATCAAGTACACTGTTGTAGAAGAAACTGTCAGTGAGTATAAGGGAACGACTGATGGACTCAATATCACCAACTCCTACACACCAAAAGTGGTGGATTATGAAGTGACCAAGAAGTGGGATGATAATGATAATCAAGACGGNAAACGTCCGAAAGAAATCACTGTTCACCTTATGAAGACAGTTGATGGTGTCAAAACAAAAGTTGCGACTAAGGTTGTCACCGAAGCAGATAGTTGGAAGTATACTTTCACTAACTTACCAAAATACGAAGCAGGAAAAGAAATCACTTACTCCGTTGAGGAAGATAAGGTTGAAGGTTATGATACAAAGGTTGATGGTCACGAGATTACCAATACCCACACGCCAGAGATGATTAAGATTTCAGGTGAGAAGGTTTGGGATGATGCCAACAACCAAGACGGCAAACGTCCGAAAGAGATTACCATTGAAATTCGTAAGAAAGATAGTAAGGATCTTGTTGACTCCATCACAGTTACTCCAGATGCAAATGGTAATTGGAAGTTCACTTCTAAAGATTTACCAAAATATGAAAATGGTAAGGAAATTATCTATGAAGTGAGTGAAAAACGGGTAGAGCATTACGAAACTACGATTACGCCAAGTACAAATGGTCAATACACAATCACAAATACCTACACTCCAGAAAAGACGATGATTTCTGGTGAGAAGGTTTGGGATGACGCCAATAACCAAGATGGTATTCGCCCAGATAAGATCATTGTTCATCTTCTTGCCAATGGGGAAGATACTGGACAGGTAGCGACTGCTAGTGCAGAAACGAACTGGACTTATCGCTTTAGCGACCTTCCGGTCTACAAGGACGGGAAGAAGATTGAGTACAGCGTGAAGGAAGATAAGGTTGAGGGCTATGAGACAAGTCTGAAAGGCTTTACGATTATCAACAGTCATAAGCCAACCGAACCAACTCCACCTTCTACGCCGAACCAACCTAAGAAGATTTTACCAAAAACCGGTGAAGTGATGAGCTGGTTAGGAGGCCTTGGGGCACTCTTGCTCGTTGGCTTAGGTGGAACGTATTTGCGGCGTAAGAGCTAATGAATCAAAAACTCGTAAAGTTGAATCTTTACGGGTTTTTAAATTTATACTAGGAAATGTTTATTGGGTGAGAATTATGTTATAATGTTTAAAATTGCTGGCAGGGAGGTTCCTATGAAAAAATTAGAAGCAGGAGGTCATATTCGAGTTCTAAGTCCGTCCTCGTCTATTGAAAGAATAGGTGGTTTCGAGGCGAATTTGGCGGCTAAGGAAAAACTGGAAAATTTAGGTTTTCAGGTCTCGTTTTCAGAGCACTACTTTGAGAATGATGTATTAAACTCAGCTTCGATTGAGAGCTGAGTGGCTGATCTGCATGCAGCTTTTTCTGATGAAAGTGTAGATATGATTTTGGCGACGATCGGTGGCGTTAATTGTAATGAACTTTTGCCGTACTTGGATTATGATTTGATTGCACATCACCCAAAGCCTATCTGTGGCTACTCGGATACGACGGCTTTACTGAATGCCATCTACGCAAAGACGGGCTTGCAAACCTATATGGGACCTTCTTATTCGAGTTTTAATATGAAAGAGGGACAGGATTGCCAGAGCAAGATGTGGTTACAAGCGCTGACTAAGTCTAGCTATGATTTGACACCTAGTACGGAGTGGTCAAGCGACCCTTGGTATGATCCGGCTCAGACTCGGCATTTTTATCCAACTGAGTGGAAAGTTTACAATGAAGGACAGGCTCAAGGTGTGGCTAGTGGTGGCAATATTTCAACTTTTCATCTCCTAACTGGGACGGAGTTTGCTCCTCATCCAGATAAGTATGTGCTCTTTCTAGAGGAGGCAGAGGATGATACATGGGAAATTATTCTATGGCATTTGACGGCGATTTTTCAGCATTATCAACGACCAGAGGCTGTTTTGTTTGGGCGCTTTCCCAAAGAATGCCAGATGACGGAGGAAATTTTCCGCTTTATTTTAGATAAATATCCTGTACTTAAGAGCGTACCTGTGCTGTACGATCTGGACTTTGCCCATACTCAGCCGCTTTTTACTTTTACTATTGGCAGCCAAGTCTTTGTTGATACAGAAAAAATGATGATCCATATTGAGGAATAAGAAAAGAGGTCTTTAAGGCTTCTTTTTTATAAGTTCATGCCAAAATGCAACCGCTTTCGGATAAAACATGCTATACTAATAATAGAAATCATGCTAAGGAGGCGTTTATGTCAACTGAAACATACATTATGGCCATTGACCAAGGGACGACGAGTTCGCGGGCGATTATTTTCAACCGGGCGGGCGAGCAGGTAGCCAGCAGTCAGAAGGAATTTCCGCAGATTTTTCCGCAGGCGGGCTGGGTGGAGCACAATGCCAATCAGATTTGGAACTCGGTTCAGTCGGTCATTGCGGGCGCTTTTATTGAGAGTGGCATCAAGCCTAGTCAGATTGAGGCGATTGGGATTACCAATCAGCGGGAGACGACGGTCGTTTGGGACAAGAAAACGGGGCAGCCGATATACAATGCCATTGTCTGGCAATCGCGGCAGACAGCGCCTATTGCTGAGGAGCTCAAAGCGGCTGGGCATGCGGAGCTCATTCATCAAAAGACTGGGTTGGTCATTGACGCTTACTTTTCTGCGACCAAGGTTCGCTGGATTTTAGACCATGTGGAGGGGGCGCAGGAGCGAGCTGAAAAAGGCGAGCTGCTTTTTGGTACCATTGACACCTGGCTGGTCTGGAAACTAACCGACGGTCAGGCACATGTGACCGATTACTCCAATGCGGCGCGAACCATGCTTTACAATATTAGGGATTTGAAGTGGGACGAGGATATTTTAGCTCTGCTCAATATCCCGCAGGTTATGTTGCCAGAGGTCAAGTCAAACTCCGAAATCTATGGTTGCACCAAGCCTTACCATTTTTACGGCGGGCAAGTGCCTATCTCAGGCATGGCAGGTGACCAGCAGGCAGCACTTTTTGGGCAGTTGGCTTTTGAGCCCGGTATGGTCAAAAACACCTACGGAACAGGCTCTTTCATCATCATGAACACAGGCGAGGAACTCCGCCTTTCGCAAAATAATCTCCTGACGACCATTGGCTATGGGCTAGGTAGCAAGATTTATTATGCCTTGGAAGGCTCCATATTTATCGCGGGGAGTGCGGTTCAATGGCTGCGCGACGGACTGAGAATGATTGAAACAAGCCCAGAGTCAGAAGGGTTAGCAGCAGCTTCGCAAAATGAAGACGAAGTCTATGTTGTGCCAGCTTTCACTGGACTGGGCGCGCCCTACTGGGACCCTGACGCGCGGGGAGCGGTTTTCGGCTTGACTCGCGGGACGAGTAAGGAAGATTTTATCAAGGCGACCCTGCAATCCATTGCCTACCAAGTGCGCGATGTCACCGATACCATGGAGGCGGACACGGGCATTCACATCCAGTCGCTCAAGGTGGACGGCGGTGCTGCTATGAACAATCTGCTCATGCAGTTTCAGGCGGATATTCTGGGCATTGAAATCGCTCGCGCTAAAAATCTAGAAACGACAGCCCTAGGCGCAGCCTTTCTGGCAGGACTGTCTGTCGGCTACTGGCAGGATTTGGAGCAGTTAAAGGCGCTCAATGCGATTGGCAAAACCTTCCAGCCGCAAATGAAAGAGGAGAAAAAAGAAAGTCTCTATCGGGGTTGGAAAAAGTCTGTCGCAGCCGCACAATTTTTTGCACAAGATGAATAATAAAGGGGGAATGACGAGTTTATTTCGTCATTCTTTGCTTTTGTCAAATAAAAATTGGTTCCAAAGTCGATTTATCCTAGATTAAGCCGAACATTTCTGGTAAAATAGAAATAAATAATTCGTAAATGGAGTCTGTCATGAAACTTTTAGTCGTTGGTTCAGGTGGTCGCGAACATGCGATTGCTAAAAAATTATTGGAGTCGCCACAGGTGGAGCAGGTTTTTGTTGCCCCGGGAAATGACGGCATGACCTTGGACGGTCTGGATTTGTTGCCTATCGGGATTGATGAGCACGCTCGCTTGATTGATTTTGCTAGTCAAAATGACATCGCTTGGACTTTTGTTGGGCCAGACGATGCCTTGGCAGCAGGCTTGGTCAATGATTTTGAAGCCGCAGGGCTCAAGGCTTTCGGTCCGCGAAAAGAAGCGGCAGAGCTTGAGTGGTCCAAGGATTTTGCCAAATCTATCATGCAAAAATATGGCGTCCCAACCGCTCGCTATCAGACTTTTTCAGACTTTGAAGCGGCTAAAGCCTACATCGAAAAAGAAGGAGCGCCGATTGTGGTCAAGGCAGACGGACTTGCCTTGGGCAAGGGCGTCGTGGTCGCTGAGACGGTCGCAGAAGCGGTTGACGCGGCGCGTGAGATGCTGCTGGACAAGCAATTTGGCGACAGCGGTGCACGAGTGGTCATCGAGGAGTTTCTCTCAGGTGAGGAATTTTCTCTCTTTGCCTTTGTCAAGGGGCAGGACTTCTATCTCATGCCGACGGCGCAAGACCATAAGCGGGCTTATGACGGTGACAAAGGTCCTAATACAGGCGGCATGGGTGCCTATGCCCCAGTTCCTCACCTAGCTCCTAGCGTTGTGGACGAGGCGGTGGAAACCATTATCAAGCCCGTTCTTGAGGGCATGATTGCCGAGGAGCGTCCTTATCTGGGTGTGCTGTATGCGGGGCTTATTTTGACGGCGGACGGTCCCAAGGTCATCGAGTTCAACGCCCGCTTTGGCGACCCCGAGACGCAGGTGATTTTGCCGCGCTTGACCTCTGATTTGGCGGTTAATCTAGATGATTTGCTAGCTGGGAAAAGCCCTAACTTCACTTGGACGAGTGAGGGCGTGACGCTGGGCGTAGTGGTCGCAAGCGAGGGCTACCCGCTGGCTTATGAAAAGGGCGTCCTGCTTCCAGCAAAGACAGAGGATGACGTTATCACCTACTATGCCGGGGCTCGTTTTGCGGAAAATGGCAGAGCGCTGCTATCAAATGGTGGACGAGTCTATATGCTGGTCACCACAGCGGACAGCGTAGCGCAGGCGCAAGAACGGATTTACAGTCAGCTTGAACAGCAAGAGACAAAAGGATTGTTCTACCGTCGTGACATTGGCTCAAAAGCAATCCAATAAAAGCGAACGAAGTGAGCTATAAGGGACACTTTTCGCTGTAGTAAAATCCAAGCAACAGATAGGTAGCTGTTGCTTGGGCGGAAAATCTGAGACCGTGGCTCAGATTTTAGCGATGAAATCCCAGCAGGGAGTTGCTCGCGTCCGTGCTACCTAAGAAAAGTGTAAAAAAGAATTTTTTAGTAAAGAGGTATCAGAATGACAGCACTCGTATCAATTATCATGGGCTCAAAGTCAGATTGGGCGACCATGCAAAAAGCGGCTCAGGTCTTGGACGACTTTGGGCTGCCCTATGAAAAAAAGGTCGTTTCCGCTCACCGTACGCCTGACCTGATGTTTCAGTTTGCCGAGGAAGCACGCGGACGCGGCATCAAAGTCATCATCGCGGGCGCGGGCGGTGCAGCCCATTTGCCGGGCATGGTGGCTGCTAAAACGACTCTCCCTGTCATCGGCGTGCCAGTCAAATCACGCGCCTTAAGTGGCGTCGACTCGCTCTACTCGATTGTACAGATGCCGGGCGGCGTGCCCGTTGCCACTATGGCAATCGGAGAAGCTGGCGCAACCAATGCGGCTCTGCTTGCGCTGCGGATTTTGTCTACGGGTGACCAAGAATTGGCACAAAAACTGGCTGATTTTGCAGACCAGCAAGGAAAGATAGCGGAGGCTTCCACGGATGAGCTCAAGTAAAACAATCGGAATTATCGGCGGCGGTCAACTCGGTCAGATGATGGCTATTTCCGCCATTTATCAAGGGCACAAGGTTGTGACCCTAGATCCTGCTGCGAATTGTCCCGCCTCCAAAGTCAGTCAAGTCATTGTAGCGCCCTATGACGACGAAGCCGCCCTGCGTCAGTTGGCAGAGCAGGCGGATGTCTTGACCTATGAGTTTGAAAATGTGGACGCGGACACTCTAGACGCGGTGGCAGAGCTAGCAGCTTTACCACAGGGAACCAGGCTTCTACGCATTTCGCAAAATCGGATTGCTGAAAAGGAATTTCTGACCGAGGTTGGAGTCAATATCGCGCCCTACCGCATCGTTCGGTCGGCGGCGGATTTGGTGGATTATGGTGATTTTTCGACCAAGCGCGTGCTGAAGACCGCGACAGGTGGCTACGACGGACACGGTCAAGTCGTTATCAAGGACGAGGCTAGCCTTAAAGAAGCACGCCAGCTAGCCGACCAAGCGCCTTGCGATTGCGTTTTGGAAGATTTCGTACCTTTTGACAAGGAAATTTCGGTCTTGATTTCGGGAAATGGACACGATGTCACCGTTTTTCCCCTTCAGGAAAATATTCACCGCAACAACATTCTCGCAAAAACCATTGTTCCTGCGCGTCTTTCCGCTATTTTAGCCGTGCAAGCCGAAGAAATGGCTAGAAAAATCGCCACAGAAATCCAGCTTTCTGGTACACTATGTATAGAGATGTTTGTGGCGGGCAAGGAGCTTTTGGTCAATGAAATCGCTCCGCGTCCTCATAATTCGGGGCATTACAGCATTGAAGCCTGCAATTTTTCCCAATTTGACACCCATATTTTAGGTGTTTTGGGGCAAGAATTGCCGACAATCAAGCTCCATGAGCCAGCCGTCATGCTCAATGTCCTCGGACAAGATTTGGAAGCAGCGGCAGCCTTTGTCAAAGAGCACCCGCAGGCGCACCTGCACCTCTACGGCAAGGAAGAAGCCAAGCACAACCGCAAAATGGGACACGTGACTTTGCTTACAGAGGAGACGGATGAGGTGAGTTTAGACTAGAGAGGAGAATAGGATGATAAAAATCATTATCCACGCTTTCGTTGATGAGGTCGGCGTGGTGGAAGTGCTTTTTGCCAGTTCCGACCATGAAAAAGTAGCCAGCAAGTTTGTCGACTACCAAGCGAGCTACCCCAACGATTATCTCGCTATCTACGACCTGCCGCTAGACACCGAACTCAATCAGCTAGCCCATTACCCCTCGGTTGCGATTGAGAAGGAGGAGTTTGGGTGAGGAAATACATTAGTGAAAATAAAATTTTATTGACTTTAATCTTCACGGTGGTACTATTATCTGGTCCAATATTTTCTGTTTTACTTAATTTACTGTTAAAATTATTAGATAGAAATTTGGGTGATTGGTTAAGTTTTTACGGAGCTATCATTGGTATTGTGATTTCAGCTCTGATGATTCATTTCCAAATGTTCCTAGAAAAAGAAAAGGAAAAAACAAGGTTTCGACCTGAATTAGCGGTTGAAAATGATTATCAATTAGTAAAATCTGGAAGTCGTGTATATTTTAATAATAAATATTGGTATCACTTGGAAAAGCAACGCACGAATAAATTCGTTGAAAGTAATAATTTTGAATTACAATACAATAATGAAAACAGAATGGATAAGGCTTTATCTATCGAAATTTTAAATGCTCAACCGCTATTCAATCTTTGTATTCAATTTGGTGACGGGAACAGTCATTATGAACGTATTTCTAGATTAAGTGCAGGTGAAAGAATTTATGTGATTTCAAAAAGTCATTTGAAAGAGCATCTTGATAAATGGGTTGACGGTGATGCTGATTTTACACATGTTCCTCAAAAGCTAATCTTTTACTATACTACACTGGTAGGAGAACATGTTAAAAGTGAATATAGAGTAGATAGCAACGGTTATTGCTATCTTGAAAAACAAGAATATGGCATTGACTATCCTAAGATTTCAAGTGGCAATATAGTCTGCGATTATTTTATAAAAACATAAATTTCATTGTAAAGGAGACCCACATGATTAAACTAATTACCCACGCTTTTGCGGACGGTGAGGAGCCGATTTTTCAGATTGCTTATGCTAGTGCCGACGAGGCCAAGGTGGAAGCAAAGTTGGCGGAGTTGAAAGAGCAATTTCCGCAGGATTATTTGGCGATTTACAAGTTACCGCTAGACAGCGATTTAGACCAGCATTTTGCCCTGCGTTTGGACTTGGTTTCAAACTTGATTAAGGAGCAAGAGCAAGCAAAGAAGCAATAAGGAGAAAACATGCTAGAACGTTACACACGCCCCGAAATGGGAGCCATTTGGACAGAGGAAAACAAGTATCGCGCTTGGTTGGAAGTGGAAATCTTGGCGGATGAGGCTTGGGCTGAGCTGGGCGAAATTCCCAAGGAGGATGTGGCGCTGATTCGCGAGAAAGCGACTTTTGACATCGACCGCATTTTGGAAATCGAAGAAGCAACACGCCACGACGTGGTGGCTTTCACGCGGGCGGTTTCTGAGAGCCTGGGACATGAGCGCAAGTGGGTGCACTACGGTCTGACCTCGACCGACGTGGTTGACACCGCCTACGGCTACCTCTATAAGCAGGCAAACGACATTATTCGCGAGGATTTGCGCCGCTTTACCGACATTATCGCCGACAAGGCGCGTGAGCACAAGTTCACCATTATGATGGGACGCACGCACGGGGTGCACGCGGAGCCGACGACTTTCGGGCTCAAGCTCGCCACTTGGTACAGTGAAATGAAGCGCAATATTGAGCGTTTTGAGCGGGCAGCTGCTGGGGTAGAAGCTGGGAAAATCTCTGGCGCTGTGGGAAATTTTGCCAACATCCCGCCTTTTGTGGAAAGCTATGTCTGTGAAAAATTAGGCATTCGTCCGCAGGAAATTTCCACCCAAGTCCTGCCGCGTGACCTCCACGCCGAGTATTTTGCTGCGCTAGCAACCATTGCCACCTCTATCGAGCGCATGGCGACCGAAGTCAGGGGTCTGCAAAAGTCCGAGCAGCGCGAAGTTGAGGAATTTTTCGCTAAAGGTCAAAAGGGCAGCTCTGCTATGCCTCACAAGCGCAATCCAATCGGTTCTGAAAATATGACGGGGCTGGCTCGCGTGATTCGTGGGCACATGGTGACGGCTTTTGAAAATGTCGCTCTCTGGCACGAGCGTGATATTTCCCACTCCTCTGCCGAGCGTATTATCACGCCGGACACGACCATTCTCATCGACTATATGCTCAACCGCTTTGGCAATATTGTCAAAAATCTGACCGTTTTCCCAGAAAATATGAAACGCAATATGGGGTCAACTTTCGGGCTGATTTACAGCCAGCGCGTCATGCTGAGCTTGATTGAAAAAGGCATGACCCGTGAGGAGGCTTACGACTTGGTACAGCCAAAAACGGCCTATGCTTGGGACAATCAAACCGACTTCCGACCACTCCTTGAAGCCGACGAAGAAGTCACCTCACGCCTAACGCCAGCTGAAATCGACGACATCTTTAACCCTGTTTACTACACCAAGCGGGTGGACGAAATCTTCCAGCGCGTGGGCCTGGATTAAGATACAAAAACGAGACACATTTCTAATGTATCTCGTTTTTAATATGCATTAATTTTGGCTCAAGAATTTAATCTTGAAGTAATCACCACGTTTGTAAGTTTCGCTGTATTCTAAGACTTGTCCAGTTGTTGTGAGTGATGTGGTTTTTACCTGAAAGACAGTTGGAAACTGTGGTTCAATTTCTAAGACTTTCGCCACATCTTCTGGTGTCGGATAAACAATTTCATTGATTTCTTCAAAATGTTCATCATTCATGTGAATATGATAGTCATTTTTGAAGCGACGATAGATAGAACTATAATAATCTAAATTTGGATAATTCGCATTGATATATTGTTCAGGAATATAAGAATGATGATAAATATAAGGTTGTCCGCCTGTTTTGCGAACCCGCTCAATCTTGTAATAAAATTCCTTTTTCTTCAAGCCGAGCTTTTCTAAATAAAATTCTTCATTACCACGTTCAATGGAAAGAACAATGACTTGGTCGTTTTGCATAGAAAAAACTTCTACATCAGAAAACTCAACAAGCTTGTGCTTACGAGAACGGGAAACGAAAGTTCCTTTACCTTGCTGACGAATGATATATCCATCTGCTGCTAAATCATTGAGAGCCCGCACGACCGTGATAGAACTAACACCATAAATCTTGATCAGTTCAGCCTCTGTGTAGAACTTATCACCATTTTCAAATTTACCAGAAATAATTTGCTGTTTCAAATCTTCTTCGATTTGCTGGTATTTGGGGATTGCCATGGTAGCCACCTCACTTTCCTATTTATACTTTCTAAACTAATTTTAATACATTTTCAAGAAAAAATCAAAAAATATATTGATATTTTTAAAATATTTTGATATATTAATAACAGAAAGCGGTTGCATAGAAAGGAGGTGAATGGAAATGAAACGTTTTGAAATCAAAGAATCTTTCCATTTAGATGGCAAACCATTTAAAATTTTGTCAGGCGCCATTCATTATTTTCGGATTCATCCAGATGATTGGTATCACTCACTTTACAACTTGAAAGCGCTAGGATTTAATACAGTAGAAACCTACGTTCCGTGGAACATGCATGAGCCACAAAAAGGGGAATTTGATTTTTCAGGGATACTGGATGTCGAATCTTTCTTACAACAAGCACAAGATTTAGGACTTTACGCTATTGTACGCCCATCGCCTTTTATTTGTGCTGAATGGGAATTTGGTGGTTTTCCAGCGTGGCTCTTGTCTGAAGACATGCGAATCCGCTCATCGGATAAAGCCTATCTCACCCACGTAGCTCGCTATTACGATGAGTTACTGCCTCGTTTAGTTAAATATCAGCTTGAAAATGGGGGCAATATCCTCATGATGCAGATTGAAAATGAGTACGGTTCATACGGCGAGGATAAGGATTACCTGCGAGCAGTTCGTGATCTCATGTTGGAACGCGGTGTGACTTGTCCACTCTTCACATCAGATGGGCCTTGGCGTGCGACTCTTAAGGCAGGGAGCATGATAGAGGACAACATCTTAGCGACAGGAAATTTTGGCTCGCGCGCCGCTGAGAATTTTGCTTCAATGAAAGAATTCTTTGCAGAGCACGGTAAAAAATGGCCGCTCATGTGTATGGAGTTTTGGGATGGCTGGTTTAATCGCTGGAATGAGCCCGTTATTACGCGTGATGGCGAGGATTTAGCTCAGTCTGTTCATGAAGCATTAAAAGAGGGAAGTATTAACCTTTATATGTTTCATGGTGGGACAAATTTCGGTTTCATGAATGGTTGTTCAGCCCGAGGACAAAGAGATTTGCCACAAGTTACTTCTTATGACTACGATGCGCTTTTGGACGAGGCGGGAAATCCAACCGCCAAGTATTATGCCGTGAAAAAGATGATAGCGACTTATTATCCCGAATATCCACAATTAGAGCCACTTGTTTATGAACGTGACGAAAATTGGGAAGTGACGGCAGAACTCACAGACAAAGTAAGCCTTTTATCAGTCAAAGATGACTTAGCTGTACCAGTGAGAAGCCTTTATCCACGGTCAATGAAGGAATTAGGACAAAATTATGGTTATCTCCTTTATGAGACAAAGGCTGTTTGGGATGCGGAAGAAGAACGCCTCCGAGTGATCGACGGGCGAGATCGAGCTCAAGTCTTCGTGGACGGGGAGTTGGTCGCCACTCAGTATCAAGAAGAAATTGGTGAAGACATTTTTGTTGCGGGTAAGGTAAAAAAAGAAAAAAACATTGATGTTCTTGTAGAAAATATGGGAAGGGTCAACTACGGAAATAAACTTTTATCAGATACACAGGACAAGGGAATTCGCCAAGGAGTGATGAAAGATTTACATTTTATTTTGGACTGGAAACATTATAAATTAGACTTTAAATCACTGGAAAATCTTGATTTTACTAGGGATTGGGTAGAAAATCAACCCGGATTCTATAAATTTGACTTTTCGATGGAAACGCTTTATAATAGTGTATATATCAATCTAGAGAATTTTGGAAAGGGTGTGGTGTTCGTAAACGGTCACAACATTGGACGCTTTTGGAATGTTGGACCAACCCTTTCACTCTATGTTCCTAAAGGTTTTCTCAAAGAGGGAGACAATCAAGTCATTGTCTTTGAAACCGAAGGGATTTATGATCAACGGATTACTTTTAATCAAAAACCTAATTTTAAACTCGTAAAGGGGGAAAATTTATGACAATCGTCGGAGTACGGATTGACGGACGTCTAATCCATGGACAAGTAGCTAACTTATGGTCTACAAAATTGCAGATTTCACGTATTATGGTTGTGGATGATGAGGTGGCCGAAAATGCGATCGAAAAAAGTGGTTTGAAGCTTGCCACACCACCAGGAGTGAAATTGAGTGTTCTTCCTGTTGCTAAGGCGGCTGAAAACATTTTGGCTGGTAAATACGATTCACAACGTCTTTTCATCGTTGCGCGTCGTCCAGACCGTTTCTTGAAATTGGTTGAATTGGGCGTTCCACTTGAAACGATCAATGTTGGAAATATGTCTCAAACGCCAGAAACACGCTCTATCACACGTTCTATTAACGTGGTAGACGAAGATGTCGAAGTATTCAACAAGTTGCACGAAAAAGGCGTGAAAATCACTGCCCAAATGGTGCCAAACGATCCAGTTGAAGACTTTATGAAATTGTTAAAATAAGAAAAACTTTTTAGGAGGTCATTGTTATGATACAATGGTGGCAAATTCTCTTGCTTACGCTGTACTCAGCGTATCAAATCTTGGACGAGTTGACGATTAATACATCAGCTGGTTCACCAGTATTTGCAGGTTTTATCACGGGTCTTATTATGGGAGATATGACAACTGGTCTATATATCGGTGGTAGCTTGCAACTCGTTGTTCTTGGGGTCGGTACCTTTGGTGGTGCTTCTCGTATTGACGCAACTTCAGGTGCGGTTCTTGCGACAGCTTTCTCTATCGTTACCAAAGGGTTGAAACCAGAAGCAGCTATTACTAGTATTGCGGTACCAGTAGCGGCGCTCCTCGTTTATACAGACGTACTTGGACGTTTCTCTACTACTTACTTCGCACACCGCATTGATACTCACATTGAAAACTTTAACTATAAGGCAATCGAACGTGACTATCTTTTAGGTGCAGTGCCATGGGCCCTTTCTCGTGCTCTTCCTGTATTCCTTGCTCTTGCTCTTGGTGGTCCAGCAGTTCAAGCATTCTCAGATTGGTTGGCTAACAATGCACAATGGGTGGCTGATGGACTTGCTCTTGCAGGTAAGATGCTTCCTGGTGTCGGTTTTGCTATCTTGCTTCGTTACTTGCCAGTTAAGAAAAATTTGGCTTACCTTGGACTTGGTTTTGCAATCACAGCTGTATTGACCACTGTATTTAGTTACATCTCAACTTTAGGCAGTGGTGTATCAGCTCTTTATGGTATTCCACTTGTTAAAGAATTGGTTGATCAAGAAAAACTTGCAGCATTTGCAGGCAGCTTCAATGGACTACCAATGATTGGTATCGCCGTAATCGGTTTTGCGCTTGCATCTATTAGCTACAAGAATGCAGTTAGCCGTCCAGCAGCAGCTGCATCAGTACCATCAGAAAGCGGGGAAATCGACGATGACGAACTCTAAGTATAAATTAACAAAAGAAGATTTTAATCAAATCAACAAACGTAGTCTCTTCACCTTCCAATGGGGTTGGAACTACGAACGTATGCAAGCAACTAGTTACCTGTATATGATTTTGCCACAATTGCGCAAAATGTACGGAGACGGAACTCCTGAGTTGCAGGAAATGATGCGTACGCATACACAATTCTTCAACACTTCTAACTTCTTCCACACAATTATCGCAGGTATTGACCTCGCTTTGGAAGAAAATGAAGGAGTAGCTTCAAAAGATGCTGTTACAGGTATTAAAACAGGTTTGATGGGACCATTCGCTGCTATTGGTGATGCCGTTTTTGCCGCAACTATTCCAGCTATCCTTGGTGGTCTTGCTGCTGGTATGGCACTTGAAGGTAGCCCAATTGGGGTGCTTATCTGGGTGGCAGTAGCGGCATTTGGTATCAATCTCTTTCGTTGGAAACAATTAGAGTTTGCTTATAAAGAAGGGGTTAACCTCGTTACAACAATGCAAGATAGATTGTCAGCACTTACTGACGCTGCAACTGTTCTTGGTACTTTCATGGTTGGTGCGCTTGTCGCAACTATGATCAACTTCAAATTTACCTTTGTACACAATTTTGGTACGGTTCCATTTGATCTTCAAGCAACACTTGATCGAATCTTCCCACGCCTTTTGCCAGCGCTCTTTACAGGATTTATTTTCTGGCTTCTTGGTAAGAAAGGGATGAATTCAACCAAAGCAATCTTCTTAGTTATTTTAATCGCCCTTGGGGTATCTGCCTTCTCATTCTACTTCAAAGTACCAATTCTTGGTGTTTAGTAAGGTGGCAGGATAAATGGCGAAAGATTTAATTTTAGTTAGTCATGGTCGTTTCTGCGAAGAACTGAAAAAAAGTGTGGAAATGATTATGGGGCCTCAAGATGGTATTCATGCAGTTGCACTTTTACCAGAGGATGGTCCTGAGGATTTCCAAGTGAAATTTAATGAAACAACTAAAGGTTTAGAAGAGTACATCGTCTTTGCAGATCTTTTAGGCGGAACACCGTGTAATGTGGTTAGCCGCTTGATTATGGAAGGACAAGACATCGAGCTCTATGCTGGAATGAACATGCCAATGGTTATCGCTTATTTAAACGATGCCTTGACAGGGACTTCCACAAACTATCCTGAAAAAGCAAGTGAATACATCGTAGATGTTAAAGCCGTGCTTGCAGGGATGTTATCAGACGAAGATGAATAATAATTAGAGCTTGGGCGACTTTTGGCTCAAGCTCTATTTCTTAGAAAATGAGGAATAAAATGTTAGATTACACAAAAGAACAATTGATAGAATTAGGCGCAGAGATTACGACGCGCGAAATCTATCAACAGCCTGACGTATGGTTGGAAACTTTTGCCAACTATAAGGAACAAGTTGCACAAATTGAAAGCTTTTTAGCAAATATTGCAGCTAAACATGATTATATCAAGGTTATTTTCACAGGTGCTGGGACTTCTGCTTATGTCGGAGATAGCATTGTGTCACACTTGAGCGCTCTTTATGATGAGAAAAAGTGGAATTTCAATTCTATTGCGACAACTGACATCGTAGCAAATCCACTTCCGTACTTACAAGCAGATGTAGCGACAGTTTTGGTATCTTTTGCTCGCTCTGGAAATTCACCTGAAAGTGTAGCAGCAGTTGACTTGGCAAAACAGTTGGTTAAAGACCTTTACCAAGTGACCATCACTTGCGCAGCTGAGGGTAAATTGGCGCAGCAAGCTCATGGCGATGATACAAACCTTTTGCTTCTCCAACCAAGCCGTAGTAATGACGCTGGTTTTGCTATGACAAGTAGCTTTACTTCTATGATGTTGACAGCACTTTTGGTCTTTGGCAAGGAAAGTCTAGAAGAAAAAGAAGCAAGCGTTAAAGCGCTAGCGGCCGTGTCACAAGGTGTGTTAGATAATGTTGCCGACATCAAAAATCTAGTTGACTTGGACTTTAACCGTGTTATCTACCTTGGTGCAGACGGCTTCTTTGGCTTAGCGCATGAGGCGCAGCTGAAAATTTTGGAATTAACAGCTGGTCAAGTAGCAACTATGTATGAAAGCCCAGTCGGTTTCCGTCATGGACCAAAATCTCTCATCAATGAAGAAACGGTTGTCTTGATCTTTGGCTCAACTAAGCCATATACAAAACTCTACGATTTAGACTTGGTACGTGAAGTTGCAGGCGATCAAATTGCGCGCAAAGTTGTTTACTTTACTGATAAAGCAGAAGCCTTGGAAAATGTTGAGCAAGTAGTACTGTCATCTGAAGTAGAACTTGCTGATGTTTACCGTGCTTTCCCATATATTGTCTACGGACAGTTATTCTCACTTTTGACCTCACTCAAGGTTGGCAATCGACCTGACACACCATCACCAACAGGTACGGTAAACCGCGTGGTGCAAGGTGTAATTATTCATCCATTTGAGGGCTAAAGGTATAAGGGAGGCAATAAATGAAAGCCTATCACACAGAAATATTTGGAAATTTTAAAGGGCAGGATATTCTACGCTATACTTTTGAAAACGAAACGGGTTATCGCTTGTCAGTCATGAACTACGGCGCTACTATTTTAGAGTATGCAACACCTGACAAAGAAGGCAAGATTGAAAATATTCTGCTTGCGTTTGACAGTTTTGAAGAGTATGTAGGAAACAGCCCCCGCTTTGGAGCAAGTATTGGTCCAGTTGCAGGACGGATTGCAACCGCCTCCTTTGACTTGGGAGATAAACACTACGAGCTTGAAGCAAATAATGGGACAAACAATCTTCACAGCGGCTCAACTGGTTTTGAGGGTATCGTCTTTCAAGTTGAGGAAATTAGTAATGACGGCTTGACTTTCTTCACAGAACGAGCTGACGGTACGGGTGGTTTTCCCGGTCACCTCAAAGTTTGGATTTCCTTTGCTCTGACAGAAAAAGGGGAGCTTGAAGTTTCTTATCAAATTCAGACAGACAAGGATACCTTGGTAAATCCAACTAATCATAGCTATTTTAACTTATCAGGAGACTTCACTCAGACTATAGATGACACGCAGGTTCAACTTGCAACGGAGGGAATTTATCCGATTGATGACAATTCCATTCCGCTGGGTGGATATGAAATTCCTGATTTTGTAAAAGATTTGCAAGAGGGGACAAATTTTAGTCATATCTTTGCTTCAAAGCATGAGCAAATTCAGCTAGTGGGCGGAATTGACCATCCATTTGAGTTAAGAGAGGAACAACTAGCAGCGACTTTTTATGATCCTGAAACAGGTCGCAAACTTACGCTAAAGACTGATAGACCTGTTCTCGTTATTTACACGGCAAATGTTTACGACGATACTACCTACCTTTCTGGTCAACCAGCTCGTATTCATAATGGCTTTGCATTAGAAGCGCAGGCCTTGCCAGATGCCATTCACACCGATAAATGTGAAGAAGTTATTCTTCGCGCTGGGCAAATATTTACTTCAACGACAATTTATCATGCTACGGTGCAATAATTTGTAGAAGTAATTCAATATTGTAAAAGATGAACATTGTTAATTTTGATGTTCTTCTTTTATTTTTTAGCCTTGTTTGATCATTTTGACAAGGTATAATACAGTGATGGGAGAGAAAAATATTTTGAATAAAAGATTTTTTGACCGTTCAGACTTAAAATTTGACCTTTCGCAACCAAGCTGAACAAATAAATAAAGATATTTTATAATAGTTGTAGAAAAGATATTATTCTTTTTACATCAAAGATAATCATAAAGTTTGCTTACTGGACTAGTAGGATTGTCAATAAACCAAGAGAGTTTTAACAAGGCGTCTTTCGTGGTTAAAAAATTTTATAATTTAAAAAAGTTAAAGGAGAAAATTATGTTGCATCGCTATCGTTTTGTCCCGCAAATTGATGCGAGAGATTGTGGAGTTGCGGCGCTTGCTTCGGTAGCAAAGCACTATGGGTCGGATTATTCTTTGGCGCATTTGCGGGAATTAGCAAAAACGACCAAGGAGGGAACGACAGCACTAGGCTTGGTGGAAGCGGCAAAGAAAATTGGCTTTGAGACTCGTCCGATTCAAGCAGATATGAGTCTTTTTAATATGGAAGATCTTCCTTATCCTTTTATTGCTCATGTCAATAAAGAAGGGAAGCTCCAGCATTATTATGTGGTTTATGCGAGTAAGAAAGATTATCTGATTATTGGCGATCCAGATCCCGCTGTCAAAGTAACCAAGATGAAAAAAGAACATTTTGCATCGGAGTGGACAGGTGTGGCGATTTTTCTTGCTCCTGAACCGAGTTACAAACCTCATCATGACCAAAAGAATGGTCTTTTTAGTTTTATGCCTCTTATTTTTAAGCAAAGAACTTTGATCACCTATATTGTTCTGGCTAGCTTGCTAATAACGCTGATGAATATTGTTGGTTCCTATTACCTGCAAGGGATTTTAGATGAATATATTCCCAATCATATGCGTTCGACTTTAGGAATTATCTCTATCGGTCTTATCATTGCTTACATATTGCAGCAGCTGATGATCTTTTCACGTGATTATTTGTTAACGGTGCTTAGTCAGCGGTTGACGATAGATGTTATTTTGGCTTATATTCGTCATATTTTTTCTCTCCCCATGTCTTTTTTCGCGACCAGACGGACAGGAGAGGTGATTTCTCGCTTTACAGATGCCAATTCTATCATTGATGCACTTGCTTCGACTATTTTATCTCTCTTTTTAGATCTTACTATCCTAGTTTTGGTTGGTGGGTTTCTTCTTTTACAGAATGTCAACCTTTTTCTTCTGACACTGCTGTCTATTCCGATCTATGCAATCATTATTTTTGCTTTCATGAGATCTTTTGAACGAATGAACCATAATGTGATGCAGGCCAATTCTATGGTTAGCTCATCAATTATTGAGGACATAAATGGAATTGAAACCATTAAGTCTTTAACTAGCGAGGAAACTCGTTATCAAAAGATAGATAGTGATTTTGTTGATTATTTGGATAAATCTTTTCAACTGAACAAATCTACCACGATTCAAACGGCTCTTAAACAAGGCGCGCAGCTCATTCTCAATGTGCTTATTCTCTGGGTTGGAGCCAATCTTGTCATGAAAAATCAAATTTCGATTGGGCAGTTGATTACCTATAATACTCTGCTGACTTATTTTACCAATCCGTTGGAAAATATTATTAATCTGCAAACAAAATTACAATCAGCCAAGGTGGCTAATAATCGTCTTAATGAGGTCTATTTGGTTTCTTCGGAATTTCAAGAGAAAAAGGGGATTGACAATCTAGAAAATTTAGCGGGAAACATCACTCTTTGTGACGTATCCTATAAATATGGCTTTGGTCGAGATACTCTGTCTGATATTAGCTTAACTATAACACCCGGAGAGAAAATAAGTTTGGTTGGAGTTAGTGGCTCAGGGAAGACGACTTTGGCTAAGATGCTGGTTCATTTTTACGATCCGTACAAAGGGAAGATTATGATTAATGGTCAAGATTTGAAAAATATTGATAAAACGGTTTTGCGGCGTTACATTAACTATCTTCCTCAACAGGCCTATGTCTTCAGCGGATCCGTTTTGGAAAACCTTACCCTAGGTGCAAGAGAGGATATCAGTCAAGCAGATGTGATTCGAGCTTGCGAGTTAGCAGAGATTCGGGCAGATATTGAGGCGATGCCTCTAGGTTATCAAACTGAATTGTCTGATGGAGCGGGCCTTTCCGGTGGCCAAAAACAGCGGCTTGCCTTGGCGCGTGCTTTTTTGACTAAAGCTCCTGTTTTGATATTAGATGAGGCTACAAGTGGATTGGATGTTTTGACGGAGAAAAAGGTCATTGATAATTTGATGGCAATGACGGATAAAACGATCATTTTTGTCGCTCACAGATTAAGTATTTCTGAGCGGACGGACAAGGTGATAGTTCTTCATCAGGGACATGTAATTGAGCAAGGCTCTCACGCTAAATTGATGTCTGCATCTGGTTTTTATCATCAACTATTTAGTAAATAAGGAGACGGCTTATGAATGCTAATTTATTTAAAAGTGCCGAATTTTCACGACGACGTTATCACAATTTCGCAACAGTTTTGGTTGTTCCTTTGGTTCTTCTGGTACTTTTTCTTTTTGCTTTTTCATTCTTGGCACAAAAAGAAATTACAGTTCAAGCAGTTGGGACAATCACTCCAACCCAGGTGATTGCAACTATCCAGTCAACTAGTGACAATGCTGTGATAACAAATAATCTAGTAGATAATGAAACGGTTGAAAAGGGACAGTTATTATTGACTTATTCAAAGACAATGGAAAGCTCGCAAAAAGAGGCTCTTAGTAAACAGCTGGAGACCTATAAACGGCAGACGGCGAGTTTGGATGTTTTGAAAGCCAGTCTAAATCAAGACAATAATCTATTCACAGGTGAAGATGAATTTGGTTATATCAACACTTATCGAAATTTTAATAGCCAAGTTGAGGACATCAAACAGGGAATTAACAAAACGAATAGTGATATTAGCAATCAAATTACAGCAAACGGTCAAACAATGGCAGCTTTGGACAGCCAGCTAGACAGTATTCAGCAAAAAATCAATGCCTATCGAGAGATTAAGACAGCAGTTGAAAACAATAAAACGAGCATTTCCAATACCAATCCTTTTCAAGCTGAGTTTAAGAGCTATCTTAGCCAAGATCAGGAAGGAACGGGGAAAAATCAGTACCTCGCACAATTAGACGAGAAAATTTCGAGTATGGAAGATAGCATAGCGACGCTTAGAACCCAGCAAGCTAGTTCCAAAGTGACATCAGCTTATGATACAAGTCTTTCGAGTAAGGTTGAAACTTTGAGGGCGCAGTTCCTTCAAAATGCCAGTCAGCAATCAAATGACATCCAAGTTAAAATAACTGAGTTAGAGAGTCAGTTAGCGCAAGCTGATAATATTCTAGCAAATACACAAATTATTGCTCCTGAAAATGGGGTGATTCATCTAAATGCTGGCTACAAAGGGAAAAATCTGCTACCTAAGGGAGTAGAAATTGCTCAAGTTTATCCACCAATCGTTGCCAATCAAGATGTTCTGATTACCTATTACGTACCTTCAAATTACATAACCCTACTTAAAAAGGGACAACTGGCTCGAATGCAGTTTGAAAAAGTTGGCAAAAAATCATTGGTATTAACAGGAACCATTGATAGTGTTGCACACTCTGCAACGGAAACCAAACAAGGTAATCTTTTTAAGGTAACAGCTAAGGTTAAGCTTGACAAAAATACTTCTGCGATTAAATATGGTCTTGAAGGGCGCGTCACAAGTGTTGTGGCAAAAAAGAGCTTTTTTGCTTACTATAAAGACAAGATTTTAAACAACGTGGAATAATTTTTATAGCACAGACGTTGGGAAAACGGCGTCTTTTTTGTTATAATGAAAAGTATGAGTAGAATTTTAGATAATGATGTAATGGGTGATGAGGAGTTGGTCGAGCGCACCCTCCGCCCTCAATTTTTAAGAGAATATATCGGGCAGGACAAGGTCAAAAATCAGTTGCAAATTTTTATTGAGGCAGCCAAATTGCGCGACGAAGCCCTGGACCATGTGCTTTTGTTTGGACCGCCGGGGCTAGGAAAGACAACCATGGCTTTGGTCATCGCAAACGAGCTGGGCGTGGGCATCAAGCAGACATCTGGTCCAGTCATTGAAAAAGCTGGCGACCTGGTGGCAATTTTAAACGACCTAGAACCGGGCGACGTCCTCTTTATCGATGAAATTCATCGTCTGCCAATGGCGGTGGAAGAAGTGCTTTACAGCGCCATGGAAGATTTTTACATTGATATTATGATTGGGACGGGAGATACGAGCCGCAGCGTTCACTTGGACTTGCCGCCTTTTACCCTGATTGGGGCAACGACGCGGGCAGGCATGTTGTCCAATCCTTTGCGGGCGCGTTTTGGCATCACTGGCCATATGGAGTATTATGAAGAGACTGATTTGACAGAGATTGTCGAGCGGACTGCTGAGATTTTTGACATAGACATCACTCACCAAGCAGCGGTTGAATTGGCGCTACGCAGTCGGGGCACGCCGCGGATTGCCAATCGTCTCTTAAAGCGCGTGCGCGACTATGCACAGATTAAAGGGGACGGTTTGATTGATGATGTCGTGACAGACCAGGCGCTCTCGATGCTGGATGTGGACCATGAGGGGCTTGATTATGTTGACCAAAAAATCCTGAAAACCATGATTGAGATGTACGCCGGTGGGCCTGTTGGTCTCGGCACTTTGTCGGTCAATATCGCTGAAGAGCGGGAGACAGTCGAAGACATGTATGAGCCCTACCTCATTCAAAAAGGCTTTATCTTGCGGACGCGGACAGGGCGCGTGGCGACGCGCAAGGCTTACGAGCACCTTGGATATACTTACGAGGAAAAGTAGATGACAAAGAGCGAGATTCTTAAGCAACTAGTTACAGATCCCCATATAAAAGAGATTTTAGAAATTATCCAGAGTCTTCAGTTGAATGACAGTTGGCTTTGTGCAGGAACAATTCGAAATTATATTTGGAATGTCTTGACTGATAAACTAGCTTTTGATGAAGAAACAGATGTAGATGTTATTTTTTACGATCCGGCAATTTCTTATGAAGAAACACTGATATTAGAAAAAAGATTACAAACAGATTATCCGCAGTATAAATGGGAACTCAAAAATCAAGTTTACATGCATGTCCATAGTCCAGAAACGCAGCCATATACAGATTCGCGTGATGCCATGAGTAAATATCCTGAACGCTGCACGGCAGTTGGACTTCGCTTAACAAACCAAGGAGAAGAATTTTATTGTCCTTATGGCTGGGAAGAAATTTTTCAAATGGAAGTTCATCCGACGCCACATTTTCGAAATAATCCCCAACGCCTTCAGCTTTACCAGACCCGTCAGTTAAAGAAAAGATGGCAAGACAAGTGGCAGAACTTAAAAATTTTCTCCGAATGAGAAGAAATAAGGAAGATTTTGATGTTCTAATTTTCGATGGTTTGCCCTGTTTTTAAGGAAAATTAGATTCTTTTTCAAAAAAAATAAAAAAAACATCAGAACCCCTTGACAAGTTGTTTATGTGATGATATACTGATATAGTTGTCCCTGAGGCAGCAGTAGACCTTTGAAAACTGAACAAGACGAACCAATGTGCGGGGGGTTATACTGAGAGGTATGACTCGTCAAACAAAAGAAAAACAATAAATCTGTCGGTGGACAGAATGAGTGTAGACTCAAACTAATTATATGAGAGTTTGATCCTGGCTCAGGATGAACGCTGGCGGCGTGCCTAATACATGCAAGTAGAACGCAGAGGATTGGTGCTTGCACT
>NZ_KB904384.1 GCF_000380065.1 Streptococcus massiliensis DSM 18628
ATCGAAGATACAATTTCTTCTGTAAACCCTATCTTTCAGACTGTTTTTAAGACTTTTTTGAAAGAGAGGGACAAGATTATCAATGCTTTGGAACTTCCCTACTCAAATGCTAAGCTAGAGGCCACTAACAACCTTATCAAGGTTATCAAGCGCAACGCTTTCGGCTTTCGGAACTTTGACAACTTTAAAACTAGAATTCTCATCGCTTTAAATATCAAAAAGGAGAGAACCAATTCGGTTCTCTCCAGATCTTAGCTGACATCAACCCACTACAGTTGACAAAGAGCCCACATACTCTCCGTATACTTATGCGAAAACTTCCTACTGCAATTATCATTTAAACATTATAACTTTTTTGCAAATGTTTTTGTGACAGAATCCACTTTAAAACCTTGTTCCTCAAGTACAGTTTTAAATTGCTCTAAATCTAAACTTCCCTCAATCTGCACTTCAATAACGATCTGATTGTGCTTATTTGGAAAATTGACTACACTTGCAATATTTAGATTCTGTTTAGCAATTAGGTGAACAACCTTTTCAAGTTGTCCAACCGTATTATCCGTTAAAAGCCGAATCCGTGTTCCTTCTTCACCGTAGGCTGCGATAACAAGAAAGGCTTTGAAAATATCACGATCAGTGATAACTCCAGAAATCTGATCATTATCAACTACTGGTAAAATCCCAACTTTATTTTTGAACATCAGGTAAGTGGCATCTTCAAGGCTGGCAAATTTGGAAACAGTGATAACATCACGAAGCATGACATCTCTCACCTTAGTTTTGTTCAGTAAATAGTTCATTTCATAGATGGATAAACTTGTTGCCTTCGATGGACTAGCCTCTGCTATGGTGCCTTCTGTTACCAAACCCACCAACTTATCATTTTCAATAACCGGCAACCGATGAATGCCTTGTTCACGCATGATGTCTGCCGCATGTGCGACTGTTGTCTCAGGACTGATATAAACTACCTTACGCGTCATAAAGTCTTTTACTGCCATTTTCTTACTCCTTCATCAAGATATTAAGGGCGCAAAAAGCGACCAAAATCAGAACTCTTAGCGAAAGTTCTATAAATTAGAAAGTTTAGCGACTTTTTGAGTTTTTAATGTTAGACAAAACAACTTCCTTAGTCATTTGACGAACCCTAATGTTATTATAGCACAATCACAAAAATTTGAGTAACGTTCTACTAATAGCTCAAAACCCAGATTTTTTAACCACCCAAGTAGGCCTTACGGACTTCATCAGAAGCAAGGAGCTCCTGACCTGTTCCAGACAGAACGATTTTTCCTGTCTCCAGAACATAACCGCGATTAGCGATAGACAGCGCCTTATTGGCGTTCTGCTCAATCAAAAGCACGGTTGTGCCTTGCTTTTGAATATCTTCTATAATATCAAAAATTTCTTGGATAAAGATTGGCGCGAGACCCATAGAAGGCTCGTCCAAAAGAAGCAGCTTAGGCGAGCTCATCAGTGCACGTCCCATAGCCAGCATCTGCTGCTCCCCACCTGAAAGTGTGGCAGCATCTTGATTTTTTCTTTCTTCTAAGCGTGGGAAACGAGAGAAAACTTTGCGGAGATTGGCCTGATTTTCCTCCCGATTTTTACGGAGAAAAGCACCCATTTCCAAGTTTTCCAAAACGGTCAAACCAGCAAAGACATGGCGTCCTTCTGGGACTTGAGAAAGTCCTGAAGCGACAATCTTCTGCGCTGCTACACGCTGGATTTCCTGTCCTAGAAATTCAATTTTCCCTTGGCTAGGGCGAACAAGTCCAGAAATCGTTCGCAAAATCGTTGTCTTCCCAGCACCGTTGGCACCAATCAGAGAAACGACTTCTCCCTCATTTACTTCAAAGCTGACATCGCGGACAGCCTGAATCATTCCATAATGAACAGATAAATTTTCAACTTTCAGCATGGTCATTAGGCTTCACCTCCTAGATAGGCTTCGATAACGCGCTTGTCGTTCTTGATTTTTTCTGGCGTGCCGTGTGCAATCAAACGACCGTACTCCAGCACGTAAATCCGCTCGGTTACCTCCATAACGAGGCTCATATCATGCTCAATCAGCATAATGGTAATTTTAAATTCTTTTTGAATGCGGCGAATGAGCGCGGTCAATTCTGCCGTTTCTTGCGGGTTCATTCCCGCCGCAGGCTCATCCAAAAAGAGGATTTTGGGCTCGGTTGCAAGGGCGCGTACAATTTCGAGACGCCGTTGTTGGCCATAAGCCAGATTTTTCGCCAAGGTATGGGCTTCCTTGTCCAACTCAAAAATCTTGAGCAGATCCAAAGCACGCTCCTGCAATTTCGCTTCGCTCTTGTAAAAGGCAGGCAGGCGCAGGAAACTGGCAACAATATGATTTCTGTGGTGGTTGGTAAAGGCAATCAGTACATTGTCCAAAACCGTCAAATCCTTGAAAAGACGGATATTTTGGAAAGTCCGAGCCAGACCAAGCGTAGCGATATGATAAGGTTTCTTGCCGTTCAAAAGATGACCGTCAAGGGTAACCGTGCCTTCGCTGGGCTCATAAACGCCTGTCAAAAGATTAAAGAGGGTCGTTTTACCAGCACCGTTTGGTCCGATGAGCCCGACCAATTCGCCTTCGTTGAGCTCCAAGGTCACATCGCCAACAGCAGTCAAACCACCAAAGTGTTTACTTAAATTTTTTACTTCAAGAAGTGCCATTAGTTTTTGACCTCCTTATCTTTTTTGAACAATTTTAATAGGCTAAATTCCCAAGTTCCAAGGAGACCGCCTGGACGGAAAATCATCACAAGAATGAGAGCCAAAGAATAAACAATCATCCGAATGCTGGCAAAGTCTTGCAAGAACATATTCAATAAACCTAAAACTACAGCAGCAAGGATTGTTCCAGTCATTGAACCAAGCCCGCCAAATACTACGATAATGAGAACATTAATGGTATTTAGGAATGAATAATCCTTTGGTACAACTGAACCGACAAAGCCCGCTTGCAGCGAACCTGCCATACTAGCCGTAACTGCGCCGATAACAAAGGCAATGACCTTAGCCTTAGTCGTATTCACCCCAACGGACTCAGCAGCAATTTCATCCTCGCGGACAGACAAAGTGTTGCGTCCCAGAGGACTGCGAATAAAGTTAACAGTCAAGACTGTTGTGATAATAACAAAAAGATACACTAACTGCCAAGTGGTAAAGGTTGGAACGTTCAAAATCCCTGCTGCACCATTAGTAAGACTTTCAGCATTTACCAGAAAAATACGAATAATTTCAGCCACACCAAGCGTCGCAATGGCCAAATAGTCACCCTTGAGGCGCAGCGTTGGAAAACCAACGATCAAGGCGATAGCCGCCGCAATAACCGCTCCTAAGAGAATCGAACCGTACACCGCTACATAAGTTTGAGACTTGGTAGCTAAAATAGCTGTTGCGTAAGCACCAACTGCCATAAAACCGGCGTGTCCCAAAGAAAATTGACCCGAATAACCAACGATGAGGTTAAGCCCTACTGCCAAAATAATGTTAATCCCGATTTGTTCCATGATTTGGATATGGAAGAGTCCGAGAACCCCTGTTGATACTAGAACAGAAATAAGTCCATAGCCAGCTGCCAAAATGACTAGCCATAAAAGGTTGATTTTTAGATTTTCTTTCATCTCTCTACACCTTCTCTTTCACATTCTTACCGAGGATACCTGCTGGACGAATCAAGAGAATCAAAATCAAAATTCCATAAACTATGGCATCGCGGTACTCAGACAGGTTGATAACCGTCGCAAAAGTTTCCAAAATCCCGATCACAAAACCACCGAGTGCTGCACCTGGAATAATCCCGATACCACCGATAACTGCCGCAACGAAAGACTTGAGCCCCGGCGTCATCCCCATTAGAGGATCAAGCGAGTTGTAATAAAGGGCGATGAGGACACCTGCTGCACCTGCTAAGGCTGAGCCCAAAGCAAAAGTGAAGCTGATTGTTTGATTGACGTTAATTCCCATGAGCTGGGCTGCATCGCTATCCACAGATACTGCGCGCATGGCTTTCCCCATTTTTGTCTTTTGAACAATTAACTGCAGAAGCACCATCAAGATTAGAGCTACTGCTAAAATCGTTAATTGAATACTAGTCACAGAAACTGGCCCCAATACAAAACGTACTGACGGCAAAACTTGTGGAAAAGCCTTAACATTTGCAGAGACTACAGCAACCATAGAGTACTCAAGAAAGAATGAGACACCAATGGCTGTAATCAAGGCCGCAATCCGTGTTGAATGGCGCAGCGGACGATAAGCTAAAAATTCAATTAAAACACCTAAAGCAGCTGTTCCCACCATAGAAACAATCAGAGCCAGATAAAAATTCATATGCAGAGAGCCTATCAAATAATAGCCCATAAAGGCACCCATCATATAAATATCACCATGAGCGAAGTTGATGAGCTTGATAATCCCATAAACCATGGTATAACCTAGAGCCAGAAGCGCATATACACTCCCTAAGATTAGACCATTCACCAATTGTTGGAGCATGTTCTACCACACTTTCTATAAAAAATAAACTTACATTATCATTTAAAAACACAAACAAAATTTTGAAAAACTGGAACTCTCGCTCCAGCTTTTCTATAAAATATATTTAGTTTGGATTAACTGTTTCAACTTTATCAACTTGACCATTATTCATAGTTATCATGAAAGCTGATTTCTCGGTATTATGATCTTTGTTAATAGTCATTTTACCAGTAACTCCTTCAAAATCTTTCAATTTTGCAAGGTTATTGCTAATGTCAACTGAAGTTTTAGCACCTTTTGCTGCGTCAGCTGCCATATAAACTGCGTCATAAGCAAGCGCTGCAAACATTGAAGGTTCTTCATTATACTTAGCTTTAAAAGCTTCAAGGAAATGTTTAGCTTTTTCAGATACATCTCCCTTAGTTGCAAAACCAGAAACGTAATAAATTTTATTAGCACGTTCTGCTGTCGCTTGCTTCACAAAATCTTCACCATTTAAACCATCTGGTCCTAGGATTGGTTGCTCAATACCCATACCACGCGCTTGGTTAACGATTTTTCCTGCTTCTGTGTAATAAGACGGAATAACAAGCGCATCAAAGTCTTTTCCTTTAAATTTAGTAAGTGCAGCTTGGAAATCTGTATCACCTGTAGTGAACGTCTCATCAGCAACGATTTCTCCCTTAAACGATTTGCGGAAGGCTGCGGCTACACCTTTAGCATAGTCACTTCCGTTATCCGTGTAGAGAATAACTTTTTTCAATTTTAAATCATCATTAGCATATTTTCCTAAGATTTTCCCCTGGAAACGATCCTGAAAGGCTGCTACATAAAGGAAATCATGCCCTTTGGTGATATCGTCTTGAGTCGCACTCGGTGCAACAAGAGGAACTCCTGCTTTATCCGCTGTTGATGCTGCGGCTGCTGTTCCTGTCGAAGTTGCAGGGCCGATCATAACGTTGACCTTATCTTGAGTAGTCAATTTCGTTGCAATATTGGTTGCTTCTGCGGTTTCAGATTTATTGTCATAATCTTTATATTCGATTTTCTTTCCGTCAACACCACCAGCTGCATTAATTTCTTCAATCGCAAGAAGGGCAGCCTTTTGCTCAGCGCCACCATAAGCTGCTGTTTGACCGCTTTCTTCAAAGTTCAAACCAAATTTTACAGCATCTTTTGAAACTTCTGTCCCAGTCGCTGCCGCACCGCCGCTCGTAGAAACATTCCCACAAGCTGCGAGAAATGCCAGACTAGCAAATGTCACCAATGACAATGCAAGCTTTTTCTTCATTTCATATCTCCTTTTATCCTAAACATCTAAGCTATTTTAATTTTCTCTATTTTTTAAATAACTTGTTTACTAATATACTGAATTATCTGAAAATTGTCAATACTTTTACACGATTTTTTTAAATAGTCTTAAAATAAGAAAATATTAATGTTTCTCAGAATAAGCATCAGCAATTAAAATCCTGACTTAAGGCTCCACTGTTTCAACCTTTTCAACTTTACCACCATTCATCGTGACCATAAGAGCTGATTTCTCTGTATTGTGGTCTTTGTCAATGGTCATCTTACCCGTCACTCCTTCAAAATCTTTCAACTTAGCCAGATTGTTGTTGATGTCCACGGAAGTTTTAGCACCTTTGGCTGCTTCAGCTGCCATGTAGACAGAATCATAGGCAAGAGCCGCAAACATGGACGGTTCTTCGTTGTACTTAGCTTTGTAGGCTTCCAAGAATTTCTTGGTTTTTTCCGTCATATCTCCTGTCGTTGAAAAGCCAGTGACATAGTAGATGTTGTTGGCACGTTCTGCTGTTGCTTGCTGTACAAAGGCTTCGCTGTTAAAGCCGTCAGGACCCAAGATTGGTTTTTCAATGCCCATACCACGCGCTTGATTGACAATCTTACCAGCTTCTGTATAGTAGCCCGGAATGACAATGGCATCAAAATCCTTGTTTTTCAGCTTCGTCAGCGCCGCTTGGAAATCCGTGTCTCCTGCCGTAAAGGTTTCATCTGCAACAATTTCACCCTTGTAGGCATCACGGAAGGCCTTGGCAATTCCTTTGGCATAATCGCTTCCGTTATCCGTATAAAGAATCACCTTTTTGGCATTGAGCGTGTCGGCATACTTGGCCAAAATTTTCCCTTGGAAGCTATCTTGGAAAATGGTTACGAACAGATAATCGTGCCCCTTGGTCAAGCCGTCTTGCGAGGCACTCGGAGTAATGAGCGGCACGCCTGCTTTATCCGCATTTTTAACAGCCGCTGCTGTCGCGCCAGAAGTCGCCGGCCCAATCATGACATTGACCTTGTCTTGGCTGACTAACTTACTCGATACATTGGTTGCTTCTGCCGTTTCAGACTTGTTGTCGTAGTCCTTCACTTCCAATTTTTTGCCGTCAACACCGCCAGCATTATTGATTTCTTCAATCGCTAACTTGGCTCCGCGCTGCTCTGCACTACCGTAAGCTCCCGTTGCCCCTGTTTCTTCAAGATTGATACCGATTTTCACCGTCTTGTCAATAGGTGTTCCAGTCGTTGAATTAGAATTACCTGTTGAAACATTTCCACAAGCTGTCAAAAAAGCTATGCTTGCAAGCGTCATAATGGATATTGCAACTTTTTTCTTCATTTTTCAGACATCTCCTTATTATTTAGGTGTTAAATTGTATATTTACTTGTCACTAAGTATTTTTACAATTTTTACTAATATACTGAATTATCTGAAAATTGTCAACACTTTTTTGACAAAAATTTTTATTTAATTGTCTTTTTCATCATCCCGCCATAGATTTCCAACAAAATTTTGATCTAAATCTTTTAAGTGGCAAGTTTTAATTTCCTTGATATACTTTTCTTTGCTTAATTGTTGGTGAATTTCTGCCAGATGTAATTCATTCACATACAATTGGACATAGCGGTGCTGTTTAGAATGATAAAGTACACGCCCCAGTTTTTCAAGTTTTCGTACATCACGATTATAGTAGAGATAAACAATCAGCCCCCTGCGTTCTTCTTTGACAAATTGTAATGTTTCTTCCTGCATAGAATCTTTTCTTTCTAAATGATAAATTATTTCTCATTATATCAAAAAAATAGGACTTACGCCCTATTTGAAAAATTATTTTAGCTCAAGTTGCTATTTTCCATGATTTCATCAATAAAGCCATAGTCAAGCGTTTCTTGTGCACTCATCCAATAATCGCGTTCGGCATCTTTATGGATTTGTTTAACAGATTTGCCAGAATTTTTTGATAGAATGCCTTCCAAGGTATTCCGTGTTCTCAGCAAGTGCTCAGCCACAATCGCCATGTCCGTTTGTTGCGTGCCGTTCCCAGCACCGCCCATTGGCTGGTGAATGAGGTATTCAGCGTTGGGTAGCATGAAGCGTTTGCCCTTGGCACCGCTTGAAGCGATAATGGTTCCCATAGAAGCAGCCACACCCATAACAATGGTTTGCACGTCAGACTTGATAAAGTTCATGGTATCCACGATAGCAAGCCCTGCTGAAACAGAGCCACCCGGTGTATTGACATAGAGATAGATGTCCTTGGTGTTGTCTTGGGCGTCTAGGAAAAGAAGCTGCGCAATAATGGAATTTGCCATATTGTCCTCAACTGGACCTGTCAGCATAATAATGCGGTCTTTCAGTAAGCGCGAATAAATGTCATAAGAACGCTCTCCGCGGCTGGTTTGTTCGATAACTACTGGAATCATAGTTTTTGTCTCCTTTAGTAAAATTGAGTGTTGTTCAATCCATGTCACTCTAAATGATATGTTTTATTATACCCCTTTGGTCAAAAAAGGTCAAACAAAAAACTCACTTGGTTCCAAAGAGGCGATCTCCAGCGTCACCCAAACCGGGCACGATATAGCCGTTTTCGTTTAATTTTTCGTCCAGCGCCGCCGTGAAAATCTCAATATCAGGATGCGCCTTTTGCAGAGCTGCTACTCCTTCTGGTGCTGACACAAGGCATACAAACTTGATGTGGCTGGCACCGCGTTTTTTGAGCGAATCCACTGCCAAAATAGCAGAGCCACCTGTAGCCAACATCGGGTCAACGACGAAAATTTGCCGCTGGTCGATGTCTTCTGGCAACTTGACTAGATACTCAACTGGCTGCAAGGTTTCCTCATCGCGATACATACCGATATGACCGACCTTGGCTGCGGGCACCAAGCTCAACAGCCCGTCCACCATGCCGATACCTGCCCGCAAAATGGGAACAATGGCTAATTTTTTCCCAGCCAGCTGCTTTTGAACCGTCGTCGTGATCGGTGTTTCAATTTCCACATCTTCAAGAGGCAGGTCACGCAAGACCTCATAGCCCATGAGCATGGCGATTTCATTGACCAACTCACGAAAAGCCTTGGTTGACGTATCTGTCCGTCGCAAGATAGATAATTTATGTTGGATAAGCGGATGTGCAATGACTTGAAATTTTTCCATGATATGCTTCCTTTTCAAAATTTTTATCATCTCATTATATCAAAAATCAGGCAAAAAGGCTTGCCTCAAGGGCAAACCTTAGAAAATTTACAGCCATTCCTTATAACGCTTGATATAAAGGTGTTTGACCAAGGTGACACTAATCATATACAAGACGATAATCAGGAAAAGAAAGAGAAAATAAGTCATATTTAGCGGTGTGACTTTGAGGAGTTCGGCCAGCGGTCCATAAGGCAAGAAGGTCACAAAGAAGGCTGCCGCTAGCGTCGTCAAAATGACGGACAAGGCTGGGCGGCTGTGAACAAAGGGCAATTTTGGTGAGCGCAGCATATAGATAACCATGGTCTGGGTCCACATGGACTCAATAAACCAGCCCGTTTGGAAAATAGTGATAAAGGCTGCTGACGCGCCGTGCGTATAGCCTGCCCCCGTCATCATGGGCGCAATGATGAAATAAAGGATAAGGAAAGTCAGGCAGTCAAAGACGGAACTGATTGGACCAAACCAAGCCATAAAGCGTGTAATAGACTTGGCACTCCAAATTCTTGGCTTCTTGAGAAATTCGCTATCGACATTGTCAAAAGGCAAAGCGATACAGGAAATATCATAAACCAGATTGAGCATAATCAAATGAATAGGTGCCATTGGCAAAAATGGCAGGAAAATGCTGGCAAAGAGGAGAGAAAAGATATTCCCGAAGTTGGAGCTGACCGTCATCTTGATGTACTTGGTCATATTGGCATAGACCTTGCGTCCCTCAACCAAGCCTTTTTCCAGCACCAGAAGATCCTTATCCAAGAGGATGACATCGGCGGTTTCCTTGGCAATATCGACCGCCGTATCGACCGAAATCCCCACATCAGCCACTTTCATAGAGGGAGCGTCGTTGATGCCGTCACCCATATAGCCGACCTTATGCCCGTTGGCCTTGAGTTGCAGGATAATTCTGGCTTTTTGTTCGGGTGATAATTTGGCAAAGACCGTTGTTCTTTCCACTGCATGGCTCAATTCTTCATCGGACAGTGTATCTACCGCAGAGCCTAGGAGGATATTTTCCACGTCCAGTCCGACTTTCTCACAGACTGCCTCGGTCACTTTTTCATTGTCACCTGTCAAGATTTTAGTGGCAACGCCGTATTCTTTAAGAATTTTAATAGCTGGCGCTGCTGACGGTTTTGGCGGGTCAAGAAAGGCCAAGTAGCCCGTCAAAATCATCTCGGACTCATCGTCGATAGAGTAGGCGTAGTCCACGTCGAGATTTGATTTGTAGCTGACGCCCAAGACGCGCAGTCCTTGCTCGTTTAACTGGGCGACTTCCTCTAAAATCTCCGCGCGAATGTCTGCTGTCAGAGGCAAAATTTTGCCCTCATCTTCGACATAGGTTGAAATAGCCAACATTTCTTCCAGCGCCCCCTTGGTCACCATGCTGACGATGCCGTCATCGTCTTGGACAAGAACGCTCATGCGCCGCCGCTCAAAGTCAAAGGGCAACTCATCAATTTTCTTGAATTTTTGGTCCAAGTCGCGCAGATTTTCATGATCCTTGGCTTCTTTTTCCGTCCGATTGATAATGGCGCGGTCCATGAGATTTTTGAGCCCCGTTTGGTAGTAAGAATTGAGATAAGCCCGCCGCAGAACCGCTAAATCAAGATTGGAGTGAATATCCAGCGGATATTCCAAAACAATTTCGTCCTGCGTCAGCGTTCCTGTTTTATCTGTGCAAAGAATATCAATAGCTCCCAAATCTTGAATGGCATTGAGTTTCTTGATGACCACTTTTTCCTTAGCCATGATAATAGAGCCTTTAGCAAGACTAGCCGTGATAATCATGGGCAGCATTTCAGGCGTCAGACCAACACCCACACTAAGGGCGAAAACCCCCGCTTCTAGCCAGTCGCCGTCAGTCAGACCATTGATGAGAAAGACGACTGGAACCAAGACCAGCATGAGACGAATGAGCAGCCAAGAGATGCTGTTCATTTCCCGCTCAAAGGAAGTCGGCTCGTCATAGGTATTGAGAGTCTGCTCAATAGCGCCCATCATGGTGTCGTCACCAACGACCAAAACCAGGGCAGTCGCCCGCCCGCTGATAACCGTTGTTCCCATGAAAGCTAGCGAATCCGCCTCTAAAAGACTGTCAGGGTCATTTTTCTCCGCCTTGTTTAAAGCTAATTTTTCGACAGCATCGCTTTCACCAGTCAGACCAGATTGCTGAACGAAAAAGTCGCGCGACTCAAGCAGCAAAACATCCGCAGGAAGCATATCTCCGGCACTCAGCTCAATCATATCGCCGACCACCAGTTCATCCAGCGGGATTTCCTCATTTTCACCCTCACGGACGACTGTCACTGTATTGACAATCATGCGTGAAAGATTGCTAGCAGCCCTATCGCTCCGCAATTCTTGCACAAAACGAATGCCGCCAGACAAGAGCACCAAAATGACGATGATGAAAAAGGTCGTCGGGTCTGCTTGACCAGGCTTAGCCAGCAAGACATTGGTAACCAAGGATACCAAGGCAATCAGCAAGAGAATGACGGTAAAAGGATTGATGATTGACTCATAAATTTTACGCCAAAGTGGATCTTCTTGCCCTTTGGTGATGACATTTTCACCATATAAATCGCGGTTTTCTTCCACTTGCTCTGCACTCAAGCCGATTTTGGTTGTTCTTAAATCCGTCATGGTTTCCAAGACAGGCACTTGCAGAGCTTCTGTTAATCTTTCTTTTGCAGTTTTCAATTTGATTTCTCCTCTAATATTTTAGACTAGAGCCGAGAGACTCAAACTGGGAGAACACCAGATTGCATCTTTCGACTAGCAATGGTTTTCTCCGGATGACCGTCTTCTGGCATTCTCCTCACCTCCTTTAAGATATGAGCCCGTTAAGAAAGTCAGAGCAAAAATAGGAGATTGGAGCAGCGTTCGATGAACGCAAGACAATCTATCTTTTTTGCCAGACTTTTAGGGCGAATTCAGTTATAAGATACAAAGCTCGTTTTCCCCGCTGAAGCCTGTGTTCAATTTCATAAAATACAAAGCCCACTAACAAGGCGTTGCATTTTTATATTACTACAAACAAAAAGTCTCGTCATGAAGGCATAACGAGACTGGGCTTCTAATGGTCTAAAATAAGAATGGAACAAGCCCATTTTAGCCAACTAGAGTTTGGACGTTATCGTTCAAGCTTTACCTCCGTAGGGCGATGAAACGACATTAGTTGTAACCTTGGCGATCACCACTGTTGACCAGCGCGAAGTGTCTCCACCCCTTTGCGGCAGCCGTCCGTATCCCTATGGTAGCCTCACCTACCGAATGATATAAGGGCGTTTAAAAAGTTAAAGCAAAAATAGGAAATGTGCCGACGGAGCGAAGCTCCTAGAAGCATTTATCTTTTTTGCCAAACTTTTAGCCCGAGTTCAAATATATGATGCAAAGAGCACCACGTAAACTGGCTCTCTTTTTTCCAACAACCACTATACTCCTCTTTTATAGGATTGTCAATAGTTAGCCAGCAATTTTTCATAGATTAACCTAATTTGCCCAAAGCGTCCGCTATCCGTCGGCAAATTTCCTCAATCGTCGTTTTGGGTGCAGCAATATTGAGGCGAGCGTGTCCTGTCCCCTCCTTACCAAAATCTGTCCCACGGTTGAGAATGACTTTGGCATCGTCATGCAAGAACCGAGCAAGCTCGTCGTCTGTCAAGCCATAAGCTGAAAAATCCAGCCAAATCAGATAGGTTCCTTGCGGTTTCATAACCTTTAATTTTGGAGCATGTTCAGCAAAATAAGCCACTGTAAAGTCAATATTTTCTTCCAAAACGGCCTTTAGCTCCTCTAACCAAGGCTTGCCATAACGATAAGCCGTCTCGGTCGCAAGCAAGCCCAGACTAGAAATTTCATGCTGATTATTAGCCACTTGGCGCCCTTTAAATTTACTGCGCAAGCCAGCATTTTCAATCACTGCATAACTATTTTTGGTTCCCGCAATATTAAAGGTTTTGGTCGCACTAGACAAAACCAAGGAAAATTCCTTGAAGTCGGGCGAAACGGTGTTAATCGAATGGTGTTTGTTGCCAAAAAGCACCAAATCTTGGTGGATTTCATCCGATACTAAAATCACGCCATGTTTCTGGCAGAGACGACCAATTTTCCCCAAATTTTCCTTGCTCCAAACGCGTCCGCCAGGGTTGTGGGGATTGCAGAGCAGATAGATTTTGACCTCATTTTCCACCAAATCGCGCTCCAGCTGCTCAAAGTCCAACTGGAAGAGACCGTCCTTTTCTTGCAGGGAATTGGTCACCAATTTCCGCTTATTGAGCTTGATGCTGCGGGCAAAAGGTGGATAGACCGGCGTATTGATGAGAACGGCATCACCCTCTTGGGTAAAAGCCTGAATGGCAGTCGAAATAGCCGGCACAACGCCCTCAATTAAAACCAGCGCTTCCTTGTCAAACGTATAACCATGCTCTCGCTTTTCCCAATCCAAAATAGCCTCAAAAAGCGCTGGACTGGCATAGTTATAGCCGTAGACTAATTGGTCGGCATAGGCATGAATGGCTTCGGTCACTTCTGGCAAGACCTCAAAATCCATATCGGCAATCCAAGCAGGCAGAAGCTCTGCATTTGCCTCTACTTCCTTCCATTTGACGCTTTGTTGCCCCAAGCGATTAGGGGCTGTTTGAAAATTGTATGAGCTCATTTTACACCTCCAAGGCTGCCTCTAAATCGGCTATCAAATCCTCGCTGTCCTCAATCCCGATAGACAAGCGCAGCAAATCATCGGTCAAACCGTAAGAATGACGCACATCAGCAGGAATATCCGCATGGGTCTGCGTCGTCGGATAAGTAATCAAACTTTCCACCCCGCCCAGACTTTCGGCAAAGGTGAAAACTTGCAAATGGTTTAAAATAGCAGGAATTTTGCTTTCGTCAGCCACCTTAAAGGAAATCATTCCACCTTTTCCGGGGTAGAGAACTTCCTTGACCTGAGGACTTTTTTCTAAGAATGCCACAACTTTCTGGGCATTTTCAGTTGAGCGCTTCATGCGTAGTGACAAGGTTTTCAACCCACGGAGCAAGAGATAGCTGTCAAAAGGCGATAGAACCGCACCGGTCGTATTGAGATTGTAGAAAAGCTGTTCGTACAAATCGCTGTCGCTTGTCATGACAACACCAACCAGCACATCATTGTGCCCCGCCAAATACTTGGTCGCCGAATGCAGCACGACATCCGCACCATCTTCCAGTGGGCGCTGATAAATGGGCGTGTAGAAAGTATTGTCCACGATGACCTTAGCGCCTTTTTCGTGAGCCAACTGCGCTAAGCGGGCAATATCAAACTCGACCATGAGAGGATTGGTCGGCGTCTCAATATAAACAACATCAATCTCTTCTGTCAAAAGCTGCACGAGTTCCTCTTCTGTATTAGCATAAGTGAAGTGTAGGCGCCCTTCTTGCTCCACTTGATTGAACCAGCGGAAGCTCCCGCCGTAGAGGTCACGCACGGCAAGCACCTTGCTGCTAAGCGGAAAAACGCTAAAAGCAAGAACAATGGCGCTCATGCCTGAGCTGGTCGCAAGGGCGTAGTCTGCCCCCTCAATCGCTGCCAAGGTTGCTTCTGCTGCCACCCGCGTTGGATTTTTGGTTCGCGTATAGTCATAGCCTGTGGACTGACCGAACTCTGGGTGCTGATAGGTCGTTGAAAAATGCAGCGGCGTTGTCAAAGCCCCCGTCGTTACATCTGTTTTGATACCAGCATGGGCTAGTAAGGTGTCAATTTTTAATTCTTCACTCATATGAACCTCCTTCAGATACAAGAGCAAATCTGCAAGTCAAGCTGCTAGCTCTCCTTGTTTTTCTCGTCCTCTATTGTATCATCTTAGAAAATACCTGTCCTTTTTTCTTTTCAAGAGCTAGGTATAGTTTGAAGTTATAGCTCAATTGTTTTCACAAAAAAACTGCTCAAAACCGTTTTTTAATGTATCCGAAATTTCCTGCGTAGCTGGGAGGCTTTGCTACCGATGAAACGGTCAAGCAGTCGCACTCTTAGAGCCAGTCCACCATAGATAACCACTCCGACCCCGCCGATAAGCAGCAGGTAAATCATGCTGGAAATCCGTCCATTGGCGTGGAAAACCAGTCCGATTAAAAGCTCTGCTATGAGCACAAAAACGATCATGATAAAGGTCAAAATGCTAGTCAAAAGCGTCCGTTTGACGAGATTTTTCGGATTGAGCCCCGTCACTGCGCGAATTTCTTGGTACATCAAGACAATGGGAACAATCAAACCAATCGTCGTTGCAATCAAGGGACCGTAAGCCTTGAACAGATAAATCAGCGGAATTTGCAAGACTAGCTTGACAACAACGCCATAAAGGAAGTAAATAATGGCTTTGCGGTTTTGGAAAAGTGCCTGAATCATGGGTGCAAGCACCGTATAAAGTCCTAGAATAATGGTTTGCAGCATAGCAAAGATAAAGAGCCCCAGCGCCAAACCGTCTGGCTGTCCATAGAAAACAGTGTAGAGCGGACGAGCCACCAAGACTGAGCCAATCGTTGCTGGCAAAAGGAAAAAGAGCAGCATGCTAAGATTGTCCTGAACCAGTTTTGCCGCCGCTGGAAAATCTTCCTTGACATAATTTTCGGTCAAGAGCGGAATGCCGACTCCACCGATAGAAGTCGCTACCGCTATCAAAATCATAGTGATTTTATTGGGATTAGCAGAGAAATAGCTAAACATGACCCAAAGCTCCGAGTTGCTATGATTGGTAAACCAAGTCATACTGTTGATGAAGGTCATCTGGTCGATGATTTGGAAAAGCTGAATAGCAGAGCCCGTGATGATAAAAGGAATGGCTTCGCGAATGGTATCAATCAAGAGGGCACGGCTGTTAATTTTATCAGCCGCAGGCGATTTGTGCAAAATCGAGCCCAGCATATTTGTCCTCCAGAGGAAGTAAATCAGCACGGCCGTGCTAGCCAGCATGCCGATAAAGGCTGCAAAGGTAGACTGGGTGACCGCTTCGACGTAATTTTTTGAGCCCAAATTCATAATGAAATAGGTCGTCAACAGCATCCAAATCACTCGAATAATCTGCTCTGCAATTTGACTGAGAGCATAAGGCATGAGATTATTAAAACCTTGGAAAAAGCCGCGAATAACACTCATAGACGGAAAAATCAAGACCGCCCAAGCTAAGCTTTGCATGACAGGAATAAGATCTTTCCCGCCACCAGAAAGACTGGCAAAAATTGGCGAGCAAAGGTACATAATGACCGCAAAAACAAGCCCCAAAAGCAACATAAATTTCAAAAACTCTCGAATGAGGGTGAAACTATGCTCTTCCTGATCAATGGTATTGTACTTGGCAACTTGCTTAGCCACTGCAACAGGCACACCTGCCGTCGAAATCAAGAGAAACCAAGCATAAATATTATAGCCTGCCGTAAAAAGCCCATTAGCTTGCGCTCCGTGCTGCCCCATCCAGATATACCAAGGGATGATGTAAATAGCACCCAAAAAACGACTGATAAAATTACTAGCCGTCAACCAAGCGGTTCCCCGCAACATTTTTTCCTGTTGACTTGTTTCACGTTGTTCTGTCATAAATTTCCTCGCAGTATTTCTTATCTAATATTATAAACTTTTCCTTTCCTCTTGTAAAACCCAGCCATTAACTTTATCAGTAAAAATCTATACTCCGTATCTCATTAATCATAAAAGGCTTTTAAACACTAATAGATAAGAACTTGCCCTTCTTTTTATGGACTAAAAAAACAAAAAGAGCCATAAATAGCTCCTTGTAATAAATGAGTTCAACAGGAAAGACTAGCACTCTAAAAAATGCTTTTTAGTGCTAGTTATTTATAAATTTCTTTGCGGTGTCCGACTTCAAGAGCGAGTACAACCAGCTCATCGTCAATAATATGACAAATAACCCGATAACTCCCTACTCTATAACGCCACAATCCCTTGAATTGACCTGTAAGAGCTTTCCCAATTTGCCTAGGATTTGTCAGCCCGTCCAGTCTTTTTTTCATGTCCTTAGCAAGCATTAAGCCTACATGTTTATCCATTTTCTTAAGCTGCTTCCTGACTTCATCACTAAGAACCAGCTTATAAGTCATCTTCTAACTCCTTGATAATATCATCGATTGAATGAGTAACAGGGTTCTGCTTAAATTCTGCTAAAGCTTTCATCCCCACTTCATAATCCAGTTGGTCTTCTATCTGTTCTGCTAAAGCCGTCTTAAATAGTTCTGATAGTGTTTTGCCTGTATGTACGGCATAACTTCTAAACAATTCTTCTTCTTGCTCATTTAGTCTAAGTGATACCATAGCCATATCTCTCACCTCGTTTTCTCTTTGTGTAATACATTGTATATCAAAATTTGCAAAAAGTCAAATAAAAATCACTTATTCCCTGATTTTATGGTCTTCTGCAAGTTTTTCAAATTTTTCTTACTCATAAGCATAAAAGCTAGTTTCTGAAAAATCTTGATTTATCAGTCTCAAGAAGCTATAATACAATGTAAGGACATCTAAAGAAAGTAAATAATAGAAATATGATAAAAATTGAAACCGTATTACAAATTTTAAAAAAGGATCATAATTTTCGAGAGATCATTTCTGAAGGGGATTATGTTTATCATGCCAGCGGTCTTGTTTTTGACAAGATTAGCTATGATAGCCGCGATGTCAATGCGTCAACCCTCTTTTTCGTCAAGGGCGACCATTTCAAAAAGGAATTTTTAGAAAAAGCGATTGCGGCAGGACTTGGCTACTATATCAGCGAGAGCGATTTTGAAGTCGGCATTCCTGCTATTTTGGTCAATGATGTCAAGCAGGCCATGAGCTTGATTGCTATGGAATTTTACGGCAATCCGCAGGACAAGCTGAAACTCCTTGCCTTTACAGGTACCAAGGGCAAGACGACCACGGCTTACTTCGCCTATCATATCCTCAAAGAAAGCCACAAACCAGCCCTCCTTTCCACCATGAACACCACCTTGGACGGGCAGACTTTCTTTAAGTCAAGCCTGACAACGCCTGAAAGTCTGGATCTCTTTGCCATGATGTCGCAGGCAGTCGCAAACGGTCGCACCCACCTCATCATGGAAGTATCGAGCCAAGCCTATCTCAAAAAGCGGGTGTATGGCCTCACCTTTGATATCGGCGTCTTTCTCAACATCAGCCCCGACCATATCGGGCCGATTGAGCATCCGACCTTCGAGGATTATTTTTACCACAAGCGGCTTTTAATGGAAAATAGCAGAGCGGTTGTGGTTAATAGCGGCATGGAGCATTTTCAAGTGCTGAAAGAGCAAGTGGCGGAGCAAGACCATGACTTTTATGGCGCAGCCTCCAGCAATCAAATCCACGATTCTCAAGCCTTCTCCTTTAGAACTTCGGGCAAGCTAGCGGAGCAATTTGACACCCAACTCATCGGGCAATTCAATCAGGAAAACGCCTTGGCAGCAGGACTCGCTTGCTTGCGCCTAGGCGCTTCGGTCTCTGATATCAAAAAAGGCATTGCCGCAACGCGCGTTCCCGGACGCATGGAAGTTCTGACCCAGCCAAACGGCGCCAAGGTTTTTGTCGATTACGCCCATAATGGCGACAGTGTTAAAAAGCTGCTGCAAGTCGTGCAGACTCATCAAAGCGGAAAAGTCATTCTTATTCTCGGTGCGACGGGCAATAAAGGGCAGAGCCGCCGCAAGGATTTCGGACTTCTGCTCAATCAACACCCAGAAATTGAGGTTATTTTGACGGCTGATGACCCAAGTTTTGAAGATCCAGCAGAAATTGCCCGCGAAATTGCCAGCTATATTGAGCATGCCGTGGACATCGAAGTCGATCGCGAATTGGCAATCAAGGAAGCCCTCAGCCGCACCAGCCAGCCAGAAGACGCTGTCATTATCGCTGGAAAGGGCGCTGACGCTTACCAAATCATCAACGGTGAGAAAACCCCTTATCTCGGTGATTATAAAATAGCTGAAAAATACTTGTAAAACCCAAAACCTCCAATCACTTCAGATTAGAGGTTTTTATGTTTATTAAAATATCTGACTACGACCGCACACGAAAAATCAGTTTTTCCTTGTCAAAGTCCAATTTCAGCTCATATTTCCCTGCTTCATTGGGCGCAATATAGCCCAAAACAACCAAGCTATCCACGAAAATATCGCGACGTTTCTGCATGAGTTGATCCTTGCGTACGTATTTTAAGAGAAAGGTCGCCATATATTTGAGGGCATATTCGGGATTGACATCTCCCAAAATCTCGTAGAGCTGCTCCTGCTCAGCCGATAGAGGATAGGCATGTCGCATTTTGTAAAAATAATTGGACAAAGTCAGCTTCTCGCGGGCAAAATCAGTTTCTTCCAGCAAAATCGCCGCATTGGTTTCATTGCGTAATTCTGTTGAAAAGCGCAGCTCTTGCAACTCCTGATAAATCGGACGGTCATCACGAAGGAAAATTTCCTCATCCAAAGTCAGCTGCTCTAGATTTTCCAACAAGGGCAAGTGCTGAAAATAACGCCGCTCAGAGCGCAAGACATAGCCTGCCTTGATATAGCTATCAAGCTGGCGGTCGAGATGAGCGACACCAGAAAACTGCCGCTTGAGCTCTCGAAGAGTCACGTCTTCATGCTGATCCAGATAGTTGATTAGTTCTTGGAAAAAGGGCTGGCGCGTCAAACGGCTAGGATTGTAAATTTTAATCATCGAGTTCCCCCTGATAGGTCAATAATGTCGACTGGGCTAGCTGACTGGGATTGGTGCCAGCCTGCCCCAGCGGAACTTCCAAGCCTAAGCTCCTATAATATTCTTGCCAAAAAGGAGAAATCTGATGTTTCTCATCGCCAAACTTCATGGGAATAGTCTCAAAAAGCGGCAAGATTTCCGCTATATACTCAGAGCAATAAAAAGCGTCCTGCTCTGGGTAGAAGCTGTGATTGTAGGGCTTACCCAAGTGCTGTTCCGCTCGAGCCAGCAGCTCTTTCTCATCAAGTTGCAAATAGCGATAGAAAGCATAAACTTCCTCTGGCTTAAGGAAATCAGCCAAAGGCTCCTTGATGACGCCTCGGTCTACTGTCGCATGATAGACTTGCCCATTAAAATACAGAGCCACATGATTATAAGTCCCCGTCGCCACCTGTATCGCTTCTGCTATCTCTGACTGACTCCGCACAAAAATCAAATCACCATTTTGTAAATTTTCTTTTTTCATATCTATATTGTAGCATAAAATATTTCACAGAAAAAATCTATAAAAAACTTCTTTCTTAAGCTAACTAAAAACACTTCCCACAGGAAAGTGTTTATGTTCTTAAATTACTCGCCAAAACTTTCTGTCAGCTGAGGCACGACTTGTTTTTTACGTGAAACAGCACCCGCTAGAAAAGCATGGTTGTTTTCAAGAGTGAAGTTGAAAGCTGCTTCAACCTTGTCCATATTGCTGCCTAGTGCTAAGATTTCTGAGTTTGAGTTGACAATGTCCGTAATCATCAGAACAAAGTCAGAGTAACCATTTGCCGCATTTGCTTTTTCAATCGCTGCTTCCAGTTCTGCTTGACGCTCCAAGACTTCTGCAATATCAACGGTATTGACCTGCGCTACACGAACTTGGTTGCCATTCAACTCAAATGTTTTAGCATCGATGTCAATCAGTTCATCTGCTGACTTGCTAGCAAGATTGGTTCCTGCTTTCAGCATAGCAAGTCCGTATTCTTCCAAGTTGACACCAGCCAATTCTGCTAACTCTGGAGCGATAACCCTATCTGAATCGTGGGTGGTTGGTGATTTGAGGAGAAGCGTATCAGAAATCAAGCCTGATAAGAGAAGCCCTGCGATTTCCTTGGGTACAGCGACACCGGATTCCTTGAACATGCGATAAACGATAGAAGATGCTGATCCCACTGGCTCAAGGCGCATGTAAAGAGGGTTCGCCGTCTCAAAATTAGCCACGCGGTGGTGATCTACCACACCATGGACAGTCACGTCACGAATATCTGAGATCGACTGTTGAAATTCATTATGGTCAGTCAGAATAACCGCCTCTGCACCTTCTTCTTTAGCAGAAGTTACTACTCTAGGAGCCGCTACTCCAAAAGTTTGCAAGACAAAAGCCGTTTCTTCATTAGGAGTACCGAGAGCGACTGCCTCAGTATCCAAACCATAAGCTTCACGTGAAAGATAAGCAAAAGCGTATGATGACGCAATGGCATCTGTATCAGGATTTTGGTGACCAAAAACTAGAATTTTAGACATAATATTACCTCTTAACGATTTATTGATTTTATTTTACCACAAAAAAGAAGATTTAACAAAAAAGTAGAGGTAAGATTGACCTCTACTAAATTAAGCATTATGCACTCGATTCATATATTCTGTATAGGATTCTGTTTCCATAAGCTTTTTAGCATTTTTAACCCGATCTGGAGTTGGCGGTTTCACTCCCTCAAGACTATATGGAATGCCTAGTTCACGCCATTTGAACTCACCCATAGTGTGATAAGGCAAAATTTCAAACTTATCAACATTTTTTAGTGTTTTGACAAATTTACCTAACTCAATCAAGTCCTCATCTCGGTCAGTCAAGCCCGGCACCAAGACGTGACGAATCCAAACTGGTTTCCCAATATCTGATAGGTATTTGGCACAAGCCAAAATATTTTTATTTGTCTGACGAGTCACTATCTTGTGCTGTGCTTCATTGATTTCTTTAATATCAAGGAGAACAAGATCTGTCACTTCCATGAGACGATCAAACTTAACGAGGTACTCTGGTTTATTACGAAAAGGCAGAGCACAAGTATCTAGTGTGCAGTGAATACCCAATTCATGCGCTTTGGTGAATAGAGCAATCAGAAAATCAATTTGCAGAAGTGCTTCACCACCACTGACTGTGATCCCGCCTTTCTTGCCCCAAAAACCGCGGTAGCGCAAGGCTTCTTGCAAAACATCCTCTACAGTCCGCTCACGAGATTTATTGGTTTCCATTGCCCATGTATCTGGATTATGACAATACTGGCAGCGCATCTGACAGCCTTGTAAAAAGACGATAAAACGAATACCCGGTCCATCAACTGAGCCAAAACTTTCTGTTGAGTGCACCATGCCGGTCACTTTATTATAATCGATCGTTTCTTCCATCAGACTCACCTCACATACCTGAAAACGTTTTATGAAACTATTATACCATTTTTCAAGTAAAAAGTAGGGATACAGATTTGGAAAATCCTAGTAAAAGAAGACTATGTGTATCAATTTGTACTAATTTTTAAGAAAAACTGCCCTATAATACCAAATAATTAAATCTTTCCTGTTCAATTCTTTCTAGTTATCTACAAGTTTTCTATCCAGTAACCTACTTAAAAACTTATTTTAATATCATTTCTGTTTTTATATCACCCTCGGGATTAAGCAGCGAGCATATATATTATAGTTTCTTCAAAAAGTAAAAAATATATGTATTTTCTACAAAATTTATAAAAAAGGAAGAACTTAGGCTCTTTGTCAACTGTAGTGGGTTAACGCAAAGTCATACCCTGGAGAGAACCGAATTGGTTCTCTCCTTTTTGATATTTAAAGCGATGAGGATTCTAGTTTTAAAATTGTCAAAGTTCCGAAAGCCGAAAGCATTTCGCTTGATGACTTTGATGAGGTTGTTAGTGGCCTCTAGCTTTGCATTTGAGTAAAGGAGGCCAAGAGCGTTGATAATTTTATCTTTGTCCTTGAGAAAGGTTTTAAAA
>NZ_KB904385.1 GCF_000380065.1 Streptococcus massiliensis DSM 18628
AGAATGTCAGGCGCTTTTATCTCCCCAAGGTAGACAGATTTTCGCTCAACGCAAGATTGATGTGGAACCTGTCTTTGGGCAGATAAAGGCTTGTTTGGGTTACAAGAGATGTAATCTGAGAGGGAAGCGTCAAGTGAGAATTGACATGGGATTGGTACTTATGGCCAATAACCTCCTAAAATACAATAAGAGAACGACTCAAAATTAAAAAGCTAGAGTTCCGCAATTGGGAAGCTCTAGCTTTTTTTGTGGCTGAGAATTATTTTGTCCCAGGCTCTTTGCTTTTACTCTTCAATTTCAATGGCGTCATCCAACTCAAGAACAACTTCTTCTTGTTTCGGTTCTTCTTGTTTCGCGGTTTCAGTTTCTAAGTCTTCTGTTTCTACTCCTTCAATCAAACCGTATTTGACCCGTACTTGGCGGTCAATTTCTTCAAAGATTTCTGGGTGGTCAGCCAAGTATTTCTTGGCATTTTCAGAGCCTTGCCCAATCTTGTCGCCCTTGTAGGAGTACCAAGCCCCTGCCTTTTGGATAATATCCAAATCAGTTGCAATCTTAATCAACTCACCCGTTTTTGAAATCCCTTCGCCATACATGATTTCGACAAAGGCTTCCTTGAACGGCGGAGCGACCTTGTTTTTAACGACCTTAATCTTGGTTTCCTTACCAACATTGGTGTCCTTTTCGTCGCCTGTCCCTTTGATTTGCGTATTTCCACGCACATCTAGACGGACAGAAGCGTAGAACTTGAGCGCGCGTCCACCTGGTGTTGTTTCGGGATTTCCGAACATAATGCCGACCTTTTCCCGTAGTTGGTTGATGAAAATAGCAATGGTCTTGGTTTTGTTAATGGAAGCTGACAACTTACGCATGGCTTGGCTCATCATCCGAGCTTGCAGACCAACGTGGCTGTCACCGATATCGCCATCAATTTCAGCGCGCGGCACCAGGGCTGCCACCGAGTCAACGACAACTAAATCAACAGCACCTGAGTCAATCAATTTCCCAGCGATTTCCAGACCTTGCTCCCCTGAATCCGGCTGAGACAAGAGGAGCTCGTCAATATTTACTCCCAAGGCAGCTGCATAAGCAGGATCCAGAGCGTGCTCAGCATCGATAAAAGCAGCAATTCCGCCTTCTTTTTGCGCTTGCGCAACCGCGTGGAGGGCTACCGTCGTCTTACCAGAACTTTCTGGTCCGTAAATCTCAATAATCCGTCCCTTAGGATAACCACCAGCTCCCAAAGCAATGTCCAGAGCCAGACTTCCTGAGCTCATGACCTGAACTTTTTGCTCAGCTCGCTCACCCAGACGCATAATCGCACCCTTACCAAAATCTTTTTCGATATTTTTTAAGGCATTGTCCAAGGCTTTCTGGCGTTCATCGCCAAATTTTTTCGTAATTTCATCCAATTTTTTTTGTTTTTTCGCCATTTATTTCTCCTGTTTTTTTCTAAAAAGTTGCAAATCGGCACTCTTATCATTATACCAAAATTTAGGCTTTTAATAAAGTCTTTCGTACTAGATTAAAAGCGTGTAGAACAGCAATTTCTCGCACATCTGAGCGACTTCTGCCTGCGATATTGACCCGAACAGACTCGACCTTCTCCGCCGTTGCTAAGCCGATGAAAACCGTCCCTGCAGGCTGCCCTTCCAGACTGTCTGGCCCTGCCACTCCAGTCAAACTCACCGCTAGGTCACTCTCAGTCAGTTTTCGTGCCTGCTCTGCCATTTTTTCAGCCGTGAAAGTCGAGACTACTCCCTGCTCTTTCAAGTCTGCTAGCGGAATGTCCAGCATTTTGCTCTTTTCTTCCATGCTATAAGTGACAAAACCACCCTTGAAAACAGCAGAAGCGCCTGAAAAATCAGCTAAACTAGCTTGAAACAGTCCCGCTGTCAGGCTCTCTGCCGCAGTTATGGTCTTGCCCGTTTCTTTCAGCAAGTCAAAAGTCGTCTTCGCCAAAGAATTATCATCGCCACAGCCATAAAAAAGCTCTGCTAAATTCCCATGCGCCAGAATTTCCTGCTCCACCGTATCCAGCTTGAGATTGGCTAGCTCCTGACTAATCGCCTTGGTCGACAAACGCAGGGTCACTTCACCCGTCTTTGCATAAGGAGCAATGGTCGGGTCGGTCTGCTTGTCAATCAAATCCGCCAAAATCGTAACCAGCTGACTTTCACCAATGCCAAAGAAACGCAAGACACGCGAGTAAAGCTGCTCGCCTGTTGCAAGCAAGGGAACCAACTCTTGATTAACCATTGGCTTTAGCTCGCTCGGAGGTCCCGGCAGCAGAACATAGGTCACTTGGTCGATTTCAATCAAGCCGCCAACTGCTAGCCCTGTCCTGTTTTGCAGGGCAATAGCACCCTCAAGCATCTGCGCCTGGCGTTCATTATTTGGAGTGCGGACGCGGTCCGGACGACTGGCAAAAAAATCATCCAATTTTTCCATAGCTTTCTGGTCGAACAGCAAGTCACGCCCCAAAAACTTGGACAAGGTTTGCTTGGTTAAATCGTCTTCGGTTGGCCCCAGCCCTCCTGTTAAAATCACCAAATCGCTACGTCTTCTAGCAATTTCTAAAATGGACAAGAGCCGTTCTTCATTGTCACCGACTGCCGTTTGAAAATAAACGTCGATTCCCAGACTGGCTAGCTTTTCTGATAAAAATTGCGCATTGGTGTTGACAATTTGCCCTGTCAAAATCTCTGTACCTACAGCAATAATTTCTGCTTTCATAAGACCTCCTACCTGACTATTCGGAATTTGGCTTCATTTTATCATAAAAAACGGAAAAAACCTTAATTTTGGTAAAAAATCTACATTTCTTACCAAAAATCCATTTTGTTATGGAGAATAACAAATTTGTCGGACTACCGCTCTTGGCAAATGAGCCAAATCTTTCTGTAATAAAATTGAAAAAAGAAAGCGAGGATAGAAAAATGAAAATCTCTGCCATTTTAAAAGAAATCCGTCGTCAACATAACCTAACACAGGAAGACTTGGCTGAAAAATTACAGTTTTCTCGCTCTGCTATTGCCCGCTGGGAAGCGGAAAAAGCATTCCCGACATTGCCAATCTCATCACCATTAGCAAGGAATTTGACCTCAGCCTTGACCAACTCATCAAGGGAGACGGGCGCTTGGAAAAAAGGGCATCGCAGATAGCCGCGCCAAAAAATGGCATTATCTGGTTATTTTTTATCTTTTACCCATTCTCGTGATTATCGCCGACTTCTATTTTTCAAAAAGAATTTTTATGCTTGGTCTTCTTATCTCTACTCTCATGCTTTTTATGAATTGTGCATGTTTATTAAGGAAAAAATTTGGCTACAAAAGACAGAATAAAAAACCTGGCTGGACTAGGTTTTTATTTAAAAGCACAATCCACTTCATGGTCGTTGACGAGACCTGCTGCTTGTAAAAAGGAGTAAACGCAGACGGGCCCGACAAACTTGAAGCCGCGTTTCTTCATGTCTTTGGAAATCTGCTCGGATAGAGCTGTCTTGGCGGGCGCCAGAGTATAGTCTGTCACCTGATTATCAATGGGCTCAAAATCCACAAAAGCCCAGAGATAGTCGTTGAAAGAGCCAAATTCTGCCTGCACAGCTAGAAAGGCTGAAGCATTAGCGCGCGTGGCATGAATCTTGCTTTTGTTGCGGATAATGGCTGGATTGTCTAACAGCGCATCTAAATCTTGGTCGCTCATGGCAGCCACCTTGTCCAGCTCATAGCCATGAAAAGCCTGCCGAAAGGCTTGGCGTTTGTTGAGAACCGTCTCCCAAGAGAGGCCCGACTGATAGCTTTCGAGGCAGAGCAGCTCAAAGAGCGCCCGTTCATCGTGCAGAGGCTTGCCCCATTCCTCATCGTGATAGGCGATGTAGAGTGGATTATTCATTTTTACCCAGCCGCAGCGTTTGGTCATTATTCCACCTCCTTATTTTACCAACATCTTGAGGGCTGACTTGATGTAATTTTCAGCCGTATCCTTGGTTCCTTCAAAGAATTTCTTGATTTTCTTGAGTTCTGCCGCCTTATAGCCCAGCGCCAGCATGGCTTCCATGGCTTCCTCCAAGGCTTGATTGTCGCTTGACGGCGCAGCCACCCGACTTGGACTAGCATCTCCTGCCGCCGCAACCTTGCCTTCCAAGTCCAGCACCATTTGCTGGGCTGTTTTTTTGCCGATTTTAGGAAATTTTGTCAGGTAAGTGATGTTCTTTTGCTCAATGGCTTGGACCAGACCTGCATTGTCATCAGCAGCGATAATGGCTAGCGCGGATACCGGACCAATACCAGAAACCGAGATAAGGTTTAAAAAGAGCTTCTTCTCCTCCTCGCTCGAAAAACCATAAAGGAGCTCTGCGTCCTCTCGCACCACCTGATGAACATAAATCAAAAGTTCCTCTTTCATCTTGCCCGAATAAGCGTAAGGATTGGCCACATGGAGGATATAGCCGATACCTCCAACTTCTATAACAATATATTTTGCTGTAATTTTTGTTAATATTCCTTTAAAGTATTCGTACATTGTTTTCACTTTCTATGATTGATTTGAAATTCCGTGTAAATGTGCTGCCCTTATGATAAGGACTAAACCAAGCACTGCACACGCGATAAAAACGAGCCAAACACCTACAGCACCTGTTGCGGCGCTGATAGAAATCATTGCCCCTGCCAAAATAGATGCCAAAGGCTGCGCCATATTCAGAAAACCTGAGTAAGTTCCGAGCTTGTTCTCGTTCATCATTTCCGCCCGTAAGACTTGGCTCGGCGGCACGCAGATGATTTCTCCTATGGTATAAAGAATGGATAGCAAAAACAGAATCCAGAAACTCCTGAAGACAATAACGAAAAACATACCCAAGTCAAAGACAATGCTTCCTAGTAAAAACTGCGGTATGAGCTTCATTTTCTTGGTCAAACGATTGGCAGTCGTCATGAAACAAACAACGATCAAGGTATTGACAAAGACCATGATACTGAGCATCTTGGCTCCCGAAATACGGACACCCCAAACGCTGCTCGCGATGAATGACTCTTTCAAATGAACTGGCACATAATTGTCAATTTGCCACCAGATGACACTATTAAACATAGTCCCCAATGTATAAAGTAGGAAAATTTTGTCTTGAAAGATAGAAGCATAATTTTTCACGGTCGCTAAAGGGCTGCTACCATGCTCGAAGACCAAATCAGCTGGCTTGCTTTCTGAAAAATATTTCCAAGCGAGGAAAAAATTCAAGAAGCTAATCACCGTCAAAACCAGAAGCAACTCAAAAAAATGGTGGTCATAAAAGAAACCTGCAATCCCTGCTCCTAGCATAATGGACACATTGATAAACCAATAACCAATCGTGTAAACGAAACGGCGATTTTGCTCGTCAGTCAAATCAATAATCATCGCATCAATAGCCGGCCAAGAAAAATTTCCAGCGGTCTCTGCCAGCAAAATTCCGATAAAAGTCAAAAAAGGGAAAATATGATTAGGCGCATTTGCTAGCAGCACAAGAAGGTAGCCGCTCGCGAGGCCAAAGTTTCCCCAGTCAATGACTTTCTTACGCCCCCAAAGGTCTGCCAAATGTCCGCCGTACAGTCCAGCTAAAAAACCGATGAGCTTGGTTGTTATCATAAATATCCCTGCCCAAAAAGCGCCGAAATACTGAACATAGTACATGGCCATAAAAGGAGTAATAGCACTTTCTAAAATCCGTGCTACAAAACTCATCCACTCCCGCATTTGAATTTGCTTGGGGAGGGCAAAAAATTCTTTCATCTTTCGTTCCTATTACATCAATTTTTTCGCTTTTTCTATCTAGTATACCACATTCTGCTGTTTTTTCTAGTGCAATGGCAAGTGCAACCGCTGGTTGCCAAAATGGAAAGGGAACTATCTTCTCAATTCATGGGGAAAATGATAAAATACAGATAGAAATGGAGGGATAGCTATGAAACTCGCTGAAAAAATTTTTACCCTACGAAAAGAAAAACATTTTTCTCAAGAGCAGTTAGCCGAGAAAATCAACGTCTCTCGTCAGAGTATTTCCAAATGGGAATCTGGACAAGCGCTTCCCGAAATCGAGAAAATTATCGAGCTGAGCAAGATTTTTCAAGTAACGACGGATTATCTCCTTTTGGAAGATAAAAACGAGCCCGAGCGGACAACTATCACAATCCCCGCTCATGAAAAGGAGCGCTATTATAAAGAAGTCAAGTCTTTCGGCTTTTGGCAAGTAGTTTACATTTTTGTTATCGCCTTGATTTACTTTATTTGGATAGGGAGTTTTTACTTTCCTAAGCAATATACGCTGGTCGCTTGGTTGAGCTTTTTTCTCCTCATTGCCAGCGCAATAGCTATCAAGAAAAGCATCAATATCAAAGAAAAGTACCTCAACCAAGTCATCAGTTTTGAAGAAAAGAAAGAAGGAGACGGGAATGAAGATCCGGAAAATCAATCATCTGCCTATCAAAAAGAGAATTAAGGAAGTTTTGCTTGATTTGGGCTTTATCTGGCTCTATCTTTTGCTACTTTTTCTTTTGACAATGGGCTTTTACACGATTATTTTAGGCAAAATTCCACGTTTGACAGAAAGCCAATCGCAACTGACAGCCACTTTGACTTCTGTCCTCCCCATTATCCTGCTATTTACCTATCTGGACTACGGAAAAGGCAGTTTTGGTAAAAGGTGGGCGGGGTTAGAGCTGGTTTACCGCAAGAAAACGGTGCTGGCTAGTTTAGCCAGATCTACCGTCAAATTCCTTCCTTGGCAGCTAGGGCATATGGGAACCATTCGCGCCATTTATAAGGGAGATAGCTGGGCGATTGTTCTGACGACCCTATCGCTTCTTTTCATGCTCCTTCTGATTGTCATGACTATCTTTAGCAAAGACAAGCGGCACCTAGGCGACCTTCTGGCAGGAAGCCAAGTGCAGGAAAAGCAGGCATCAAATGAAGGAACTTGATATAACATTCTATTTTTTGTATAATTATAATCATTAGAAGTAACTATACAATGAAATTTAAAATGAAAATGAATTTTTAAACAAATTTCCATTTGAGCTAGAAGAGGGCTTGCCATGAATATATTTTTTACAAATAAGGATTTCAGACAACTGACGATCAATCAATGGATTTCAACGGTAGGAGATACGATTTTTTATCTGGCTTTTATCAATCATGTCTCCTCCGCACCTTTCGCCCCTCTGGCTATCTTTCTCATTTCCCTGTCGGAGACAGCGCCGCAAATCCTGCAAATTTTTACAGGAGCGATTGCCGATTTTCAGACCAAGCGGATTTTCAAGTACACTTTTCTTACTTTTGTCAAATTCGTCTTGTATTTCTTGGTGGCACTTCTATTATCTGGCACAGCTTTTTCCCTTGGCTCCGTCATTATTATTTGCCTTATCAATCTGATTTCTGATACGATTAGCTTCTTTTCGGGAGCTATGCTGACGCCCATTTTTATCAAACTCATCAGCGAAGATATGGCTTCAGCTATGGGGTTTCGGCAAGCAACAATCAATCTGGTGAGAACCCTCAGCAACCTAGCCGGTGGGCTATTGTTAGGATTTATTAGCATTGAGTTGCTGGCTTTTATCAATGCTCTTACCTTCCTGCTTTCTTTTTTGGGAATTTTGCTAATCAAGAAAAGCCTCATGCGTTATGAAGAAACTATAGAACTCGAACAAAAACCAATCAATCTCAAAAATTTTTGGCAACATTTGCTTGATTCTGTCAAGCAGCTACTGGCTTTTAAAGGCGCTATGAAACTGTTTGTCATTATCTCCATTAGCCAAGCGGTTTTGACTGTCGTCACACCTGTGGTTACTCTGTTGTTGATTAAACATCCCTTTTTAGGTTTAGAGACAGGGCAATCCCTTGCTTTATTAACCACAATCGAGCTTATTGGGGTGATTGGAGGCAGTCTTTTTAGCGGCAATCTTCTAAAAAATATTTCCACAAAAACCAGTCTCTACGCTGGTCAGTTTATGGAAGGTCTGCTATTGATTGGGTTTTTCTCCAACAACTTTATCCTCATCACCTTTGCTGTCTTTGGCGATGCACTGGTGACCGGTATTACCGCACCGAGACTACAAGCAGCTGTTTTTAGCTTGATTCCCGAAAAAAGCATGGGAGCTGTTCAATCTGCCATTAGTGCTATCACAATTGTCCTTCCAAGTCTTCTTTCCATTCTCCTTGTCTCTATCGCAACCAGTCTGGGAACTCCTGCCGTCTCACTCACTCTAGGAGCCTTGCTCCTGCTTGGTCTCTATCTTTTGAAAGATTTTCGAGAATTTCTAGTCACAAGCAACTAAAATAAACAAAGCCTACCCTGAACATAGTTCAAGGTAGGGTTTTATCATGTATCAATCCGCGTCATTTGAGTGATTGTCTTATTTCGATAAACTAGGTCTTCGCGCACTGTAAAGCCTAGCTTTTCCCAGAAGTCATTTCCCTTTTGATTTTTTTCAAAAATGACCAGAGCGACCTTGTGAATGCCCACTTCTTTCAGAGCAGCCACAGACTTCTCCACCAATTTCCCAGCAATTCCTTGCCTGCGGTGGTCTGGATGAACTGCCGTATGGTAGATATAACCCCTTCGTCCGTCAGAACCTACAAGAATAACGCCAACAATTTTTCCCGATTTTTTAGCTACAAAGCAGGTCTGAGGATTTCTGGCTAAGAAAGAGCTAATCCCTTGCTGGGAGTCATCTAGGTCGTTCAAGCCCATACCAGCACAAGCCAGCCACAGATCATACACTTCCTGATAATCCTCTTTTTTCATGCCAACTATTTCCATGACGAACTCCTTTAATATTTCCCCAGCTCTCTAAGGCTAGTGTGATTTTCCTGAATGCGGCGGAACATTTTTTCCATATCGGCCTTGGAAAAATTGACCAAAACCGGGCGACCGTGTGGGCAGTTGTAAGGATTGTCACACTGCGACAACTGATAAATCAAATCACGCGCCGAGTAATCGTCCAGACGATGATTGGCCTTAATCGAGCGCTTGCAGCTCATCATAATGGCAAGTTCAGCACGATATTTTTTAATGGAAACTTCCTTGGTCAAGAGTAGCATATCACAGATTTCGTAAATGCCCGTCTCGATTTCTTCCTCCTTGAACCAAATCGGGTGCTCGCGCAGGATAAATTGGTTGGCTCCGTATTCCTCCAGAAAAATGCCAACTTCCTCTAGCAAATTCATGCGTTGCTTGATACGCAGCATGTCGTCAGCCGGAAACTCAAAAATATAAGGCACCAAAAGCTGCTGCTGACTGCTATCCACATCGCCAATTTTTTCGCGGTAATACTCGTACTTGACTCGCTCCTGAGCAGCATGCTGGTCAATGATATAAAGACCGCCCTGCCCTTGGGCAAAAAGATAGGTTCCGTGCATTTGACCGAAAAATTCCAGCTCTGGAAAAGAAGATTTTTCTTCCTTTTCCAGCTTGTCCAAAGCTCGCTCAAGGCTAGCTGGGTCTAGCTCCGGGTGGTCTAGCTGGTCATAAGGAGCAGCATTTCGCTCAGCAAAACGAACCTTGCTAGTTGGAGGACTGTCAACTTCCTTTACAGTTTTGTCAACCTGCTCCAACTGGGCTTGGCTATCAGAAACCTCTGGTCTTGGCAGAATCTGGCTTTTTCCCCTATCATAATAAAGTTGATTCTCCTGTAAAGGAAGGCTGGTCTGCTCAGGTTTTTGAGTGCGTTTAATGGTTGCTTTGGCAAGATTTTCCAAAGCGTCGGGAATTAAGTCTTGCTCCTTAAGACTTGCAGCGATAGCCTGTGAAATCAAGGTCATCAGCTCTCGCTCCTTAGAAATCCGCACTTCTTGCTTGGTCGGATGCACATTGACATCGGCAAGATAGGGGTCAATCTGGATATTGATAATGGCAAGCGGAAAACGTCCAACCATGAGCTTGCTGCCGTAGCCGTCCAAAATCGCGCGATTAAGCAGAAAATTCTTGATGTAGCGCCCATTGATGAGAATGGTGATATAGTTGCGATTGGCACGAGTCAATTCTGGCAGACTGATGTAGCCCGTCACTGAGAAGTCCAAATCTTCCGCAGCAATTTCAATCATTTTCTTGGCGCTGGCCAGTCCGTAAATCCCTGCAATGGCTTGGCGGAGATTGCCCGTCCCAGCTGTGCGGGTGAGTTCCCGACCGTCGTTAATCAGAGTAAAAGCAATGTCAGGATGAGCCAAGCTCAAGCGGTTGATGACATCAATAATGTGAGATAACTCCGCCTGCTGGCTTTTCATATATTTGAGGCGAGCTGGCGTATTGAAAAATAAATCCTCCACTCGAATTTTGGTTCCAACTGGGCTGCTAGCTGGCTCTAGCTGCTCGATTTCCCCACCACGCGCTACTAAGAGTGTGCCGTGTGGCTCCTTTTCAGTCGCCGTCTCCATTGTAAACAAGGACACGGAAGCAATAGAAGGCAGCGCTTCGCCCCGAAAACCCAAGGTCCGAATGCGAAACAAATCAGATTGCTTTTTTATTTTACTAGTCGCATGGCGTAGCAGCGCCAAAGGCACATCGTCAGCAACAATGCCTTCACCGTTATCAGTGATCTGAATGCTTTTAAGCCCTGCTTCCTCAATTTCAACTGTAATCTGGCTACTGCCCGCATCAATCGAATTTTCAACCAACTCCTTGACCACGCTGGCCGGTCGTTCAATCACCTCACCAGCCGCAATTTGATTGGCTAAAATTTCTGGTAATTCAATAATTTTTGTCATGCTTTTATTATAACATAAAGCGAAAAACTCTTGGTTTTTGAAATAAATTTTAACCAAATAGGAAGAATTTTCAACCACATGACCTTGATTTCCAACCGAATAGGCAAAAGATCTTGTGTTCTCATGCTAAATGCGGTTTAATAAAGGTGAAAGGAGAAGAAAGATGAAGGTTCTGGTAACTATTTCAAAGACTTTGGCGGAGGAAAAAATCAGTGTGGAGGCGTATGAAATGACACCTGCTCTTGAAAACATAATTGAACAGGCAGAACGCCTAGGGCAGCCCGACAAACTAACTGTAAAGAAAAAAGATCAATTTTATCGTTTACATTTGAATGATATTCTACGTTTCAATATTGAAAATCGGAAAGTACTGGCGTGGACAGCAAAAGACTGCTATACCGTCCCATTGCGACTTTATCAAGTGAAAGATCTCCTTGATCAACGATTTTTACAAATCTCTCAATCAGAAATCGTGCAAATCAGCATGATTGCCCACCTAACTTTACTTTCAAATGGCTTGATTGAAATGACGCTTAAAAACGGAGATAAGACTTTTTCCTCTCGCCGTTATTTGCAATCCATTAAGGAAAGGTTAGAGCTTTACAAAAATAAACAGAAGGAGCACGATTATGAAAATTAAAAAAATCCTGCGAGCTGGTCTTATCGGCGTATTTATCGGGCTTGTTATTTCCATTTCCTTTTCACTTATCTCTAGCCCTCAACCTTACACCCCACTTAATCCTTTCTCACCAGTTGGACAATGGTTTAGCAGCCAAGGCATTCATGGCGCTTTCATCATGCTTTATTCTCTCTTTATTTGGTTTGTGATTGGGCTGCTTTTTGGTATCAGTTCTCAATTCTTTGAAAGAGGCTGGAGTCCACTAAAGGCCACCTTGGCACATTATTTGACCAGTTTATTTGGTTTTTTACCTCTCGCTATTCTTGCAGGCTGGATGCTGCCCGTCTCACCTCTTTCTTTCATTTTCTCTATGACTTTCTACTTTAGTGCGGTTTACCTGATTATTTGGACAATCTTCTATCTGATTATTAGAAAAAAGGTTAGGGAAATTAACCATATTTTAGATAAATAAAAGCAGTCTTCTGGCTGCTTTTTACAATCTTTTCTTCAAATCAGCAACTGCTGTCATGACCTCAAGCGGAGTCATATTGTAGATGTCAAGGCTAGCGAGTTCTGCAAGAACAGGATTTGGCTTCTCCTTAAACAGCGACAGTTGTTGTTTTTCAACTACTGTCGCTTTGGACCAAGTCTGCTCCTGGTTTTCTAGCTTGGTCAAAATCTTATCTGCCCGCACCAACAAATCTTCTGGTAAACCCGCAATTTTCGCGACATGAATCCCATAGGATTTATCAGCCGGCCCCGGCTCAATCTTATGCAAGAAAGTCACCTGCCCGTCCTTTTCCAAGGTCGCCACATGGACATTTTCCAGCTGTGGCAAGGTCTCCGCCAAATCCGTCAGCTCATGGTAGTGGGTGGCAAAGAGGGTCTTGGCCTTGGTGCGATTGTGGATATACTCGATAATAGCTTGCGCCAGCGCCATACCGTCGTAAGTCGCCGTCCCCCGCCCCAGCTCATCAAAGAGAATGAGCGATTTGTCCGTCGCCTGACGAATAGCACGATTGGCTTCCATCATCTCGACCATAAAGGTTGATTGCCCTGATACCAAGTCATCTGCTGCTCCAATCCGCGTGAAAATCGCATCAAAAATCGGTAGCTGCGCTGCTTGGGCAGGAACGTAAGAACCCATTTGCGCCATAATGACAATCATAGCTAGCTGGCGCATATAAGTGGACTTCCCGCTCATATTGGGGCCAGTGATGAGCTGGATATTTTTCTCTTGGCTGAGCTCAATACTATTAGGAATATAGGATTGCGCCCCCATGACTTTTTCCACCACGGGATGCCGGCCTTTGTCAATCAAAATCGTATTTTCTTTACTGAAAATAGGGCGGACGAGATGTTCTTTTTCTGCCACTGCCGCAAAGCTCTGCAAAACATCAACCGTTGCCAAGGTTTGAGCCAAGGCTTGCAGCCGCTGGATATATTTAGAAGTTTCTTCGCGAATGCTCATGAAAATCTCATATTCCAGATTGGCAGATTTTTCCCGCGCTTCCAGCATTTCTCCTTCAATTCGCGCCAAATCCTCCGTACCAAAACGCTCAGAATTTTTCAGCGTTGCCTTGCGGAAGAAATGACTGGGCACATGCCCCAGCTGCGAATTGGTGACGTGGAAATAATAACCGTCTTTTTTGTTGTAGTCAATCTTGAGATTGCTGATGCCTGACGCTTCGCGCTCTTTTGCCTCAATCTCGGCAATCCAGCTCGTCCCGTCTCGCATGACCAGGCGGTACTTATCCAAAGTCGCATCAAAGCCCGTCTTGATAATATTGCCCTCGGTGATGACGTGAGGAGCATCAGGCGAAATCGCTGCATCGATGAGAGAGGCCAGCTCTGGAATGTCGTCCAAATGCTCAATCAAGCTAGCCAAAACAGGGCTGTCAATTACTTGCAAAATGCTCTTGATTTGTGGGACATTGCCCAGCGTTGTCGCTAGCTGCAAGAGGTCTTTGGGATTGGTCTTGCCAAAGGAAACGCGACTAGCCAAACGCTCAATATCATAGACGCCCTTGAGGCTTTCGGTCAAATCGCTCCGCTCAAAGAAATGCTCCAAAAAGACTGCCACGACATCCTGCCGCTTGCCAATCCCCCCCGCATCAATCAGCGGACGCTGTATCCAAGAGCGCAACAGCCGCGTACCCATAGCCGTCTTGGTCTCATCCATGAGCCAGTAGAGACTACCGTGCTTCTTACCCGTCCGCGCATTCTCCGTCAAGTCAAGACTGCTCTTGGTCGTATAGTCCATTTGCAGAAAGTCCTTAATCTCATAATGGTGCACCTTCTTCAAATGATTGAGCTCGCGCAGCTGGGTCTTGTGAACATATTCTAGGAGCTTGCCTGCCACCTGCTTTTCAAGCTCGGTCAAATCCTGACCCAGCAAATGCACATCATCAAAAATCCCTTCAACTGGTGACAAGAGCAGGTTCATCTGCTGGGCTAAAATCTGCTCTTCTCCTTCTGGCAAATCGTAGCCCATGACTACTTCCCGCGCCCGCAAGTTGCGGATTTCGCCGCAGACCATATCAAAATCACTCAGCGTCGTCACCTGAAATTCGCCCGTGACCAAGTCCATATAAGCCAAGCCGTAGCTAGCGGCTTTTTGGTCCAGAGCGACCAAGAAATTATTTTCGCTATCGGGCTTGCTTGAGTCCACCACCGTCCCCGGCGTGATGACCTGAACTACCTCGCGCTTGACCACACCGACCGCCTGCTTAGGGTCTTCCATTTGCTCGGCAATCGCGACCTTATAGCCCGCCTCAACCAGCACATCAATGTATTGCTGAGCCGAATGATAAGGCACACCCGCCATAGGAATGGGATTTTCAGCATTTTTATTGCGACTAGTCAGAGCAATCTCTAAAATCTGCGCTGCATTGACCGCATCCTCATAAAATAATTCATAAAAATCGCCCATGCGAAAGAGTAAAAAAGCATCTGGATACTGTTTTTTAATATCCAGATACTGTTGCATGCCGGGCGATAGCTTATTTGTTGCCATCTCTCCCCCTTATGTTAATTGTTCTAGCCGAGCGTTAATTGCCGCCTCAATCTCTATAGCTCCCTCAACACTGCGGCAAATAGCCAATAGTGTATCTGCACCTGCAACCGTTCCTAGTAAACGGTCATCTGCATCAGCATCTACTGCGTTAGCCAAAACCGCTGCCTCACCTAAGTGTGTGTGAAAGACCAGAGCAAACTCTGTCCGCTCTACCTTGCGAATGTGATGAGATAAAAATTCAATTACATCAATTTTTGACGTTTCATGCGCCAGTACATAGTAAGTCTGATGTTCCTTGCGAACTTTGGTTAGCCCTAACTCACGCATATCACGCGAAAGAGTCGTTTGAGTAACAAAAACACCCTGTTTTTCTAAACGTTCTTGAATTTCTTTTTGTGTACTGAGCTTCTCCTCTTTAATCATTTTTGTGATTAATTCTTGGCGTTTCCTTTTTTGCATGTTTTCCTCAATAATTGTGAATATTTATACCCCATATTATACCAAAAAACTTGGATTTTGGCTAAAAAATGTGGTAAAATAGGTAGAAAAACTAAAGGAGTCACTATGGATACAAAACAACTAATTGCAAACGAGTTGTCTAACGTCATTGAATCACTTGATGCAGAAGCGATTTACAATCTGTTAGAACAACCAAAAAGCTCTGAACTTGGCGACATTGCCTTTCCTGCCTTTTCACTTGCCAAGGTCGAACGCAAGGCTCCACAAGCTATTGCTGCTGAAATTGCCGAAAAAATCGACTCAAGTAACTTTGAAAAAGTCGTAGCAACTGGGCCTTATGTCAACTTTTTCTTGAATAAAGCTGCTATTTCTGGACAAGTCCTGAACCAAGTCATTACAGCCGGCGCAAACTACGGTCAGCAAGATGAAGGACACAATGACAATGTCACTATTGACCTTTCCAGTCCAAATATCGCAAAACCATTCTCAGTTGGGCACTTGCGCTCTACCGTTATCGGGGATGCCCTGTCTAATATTTTCCGCAAAATGGGCTACAATACCATTAAAATCAACCACCTAGGTGACTGGGGCAAACAATTCGGTCTTCTTATGGTCGCCTATAAAAAATGGGGAGATAAAGCTGCTGTTGAAGCAAATCCCATTGATGAACTGCTCAAGCTCTACGTCCGTATCAATGCAGAGATTGAAACAGATCCAGAATTGGACGAAGAAGGACGCCTCTGGTTCAAGAAACTAGAAGATGGCGACCCAGAAGCTACTGAGCTTTGGCAATGGTTCCGTGACGAAAGTCTGGTCGAATTTAACCGTATTTATGAAAAACTAGGAATTGATTTTGACTACTATCACGGAGAAGCTTTCTATAATGACAAGATGGATGAAGGGGTTCAAATCCTTGAGGACAAGGGCTTGCTCAAAGAATCTAAAGGAGCCCAGCTGGTTGAACTGGACGACTACAATTTACCACCAGCCTTGATTAAGAAATCTGACGGTGCGACACTCTACATCACGCGCGACATTGCGACTGCTATGTTCCGTGCTCGGACTTTCCATTTTGTTAAAAGTATTTACGTCGTGGGGCAAGAACAAAGCAACCACTTCCGTCAACTAAAAGCCGTTCTCAAGGAAATGGGCTTTGACTGGAGTGATGACATGGTGCATGTGGACTTCGGTCTGGTTACCAAAAACAAGCAAAAACTCTCTACCCGTAAAGGGAATGTGATTTTGCTTGAGCCAACCATTCAAGAAGCCATTACGCGTGCGAAAAATCAAATCGAAGAAAAAAATCCCGACCTTGAAAATAAGGATGCCGTGGCTCACGCTGTCGGTGTCGGAGCAATTAAATTCTACGACCTCAAAACCGACCGCCGCAACGGTTACGACTTTGACCTTGAAGCCATGGTTTCCTTTGAAGGGGAAACTGGGCCATACATCCAGTATGCTTACGCTCGGATCCAATCTATCTTGCGCAAGGCCAACTTTAAGCCAGATGAAAATGCCACTTACAGTGTCAACGATGCTGAAAGCTGGGAAATTATCAAATTGCTACAAGATTTCCCACGTGTCATCAAGCGCGCTGCTGATAATTTTGAGCCATCTATTATCGCCAAATACGCGATTAGCCTCGCTCAAGCCTTCAACCGTTTCTATGCGCACACACGGATTTTGGACGAAAGTCCAGAGCGTGACAGTCGCCTCGCACTCAGCTACTCAACAGCTCTTGTGCTAAAAGAAGCTCTGCGCTTGCTCGGCGTAGATGCACCTGAAAAAATGTAGACAGAAAAGAGATTGGAAAACCAATCTCTTTTTTATAATTGATAGAGCGCTTCAATTTTTTCGCCGATGCGCTTGATGTCGTCATTCAGCCCCCGCAGCTCAAAGGTGTCGAGAACTGGAAAGCCGAAACGCTCGGCGTATTGCTTAGCCGTCAAGCAATATTGATTGTTGAAATTACGATTGCCACTGCCGACAATGCCTAAACATTTGTCCACATTGTCAGCAAAATCAATAAATCGACCCAAGTCATTGGTCAAGATTTCCACATCACCTGTGTCCACACCATTGCCGCCCTCCAAATAAGTCGGCAAAAAAGCAACGAACGGATTATCCAGAGCAAAGAAATCTTGTCCCTCTTTAACCAAGTCTTTGATATTGATGCTATCCACTTCAAGCCCCTCATGCTTTTTCTGCAAAAAGAGAGTCAGACGTTTGATGAAACTCTCTGTATTACCACTTAAACTAATATAAACAAAAGTTATTTTTCCCATTATTTCTCTCCTAACAAAATATTCTCTCTAAAATTTTAGAGAGAATATCTAATTTTGTCAACTTTCTGCTATTTCTTCTTTGGCATTCTGATAACGGAAGAGTTTGAAAAGGACAATCCCAGCAAAAACAAGAAACATGACAATCCCAATTCCTAATCCTAATTTTAGACTGAAAGAACCTGTTTGACGTCCAAGGTCAGTGGTAAATATCGAAAGCAAGGCAGAACCTGCCATATAAACATAAACCGAATAAATCAAGCTCAAAACAAGCTGTCCCAAGTAGATATAGCTCGCCTTAACAATATCTTTTTTCAACAAGAAAAACCAAACAGCCGCTAGTAAAAGTATGGAAACAAGAACAATGATTAAAGATAGAGTATTGCGATTTTGATCCGCCAAGCGGCTGGTGAACGTCCCAAGTTCTTTATACATTTTATCCACATCGGCATTTCCCGTCGGTCCATATTCAATTTTCGCTTTATTCCCGAAAAAGCTAATAAGAGACCACAGGTAACTTACACTTGATAGAACCAATAAAACATAAAAATAAGTTGGTTTTTTCATTATAAAATCTCCTTTTTTATATGATTTCCTCTGCCTTTTATTATAACATTTTTTTGAAAAATAAAGCAAAAAACCGCGAATGGTCACTATTTTTACCTGAACGGTAAGAATTTTTTCAAAAAATATTGACAAGGTTTCTTTTTCATGCTAAAATACTTAAAAATTAAATATTAGCTTGTTTAATCCCCCGGGGTTAAACGTTAGAGGCTCTTAAATTCAGATCGCTAGGGCTGCCGTTAGGCATAGATTTGGATTTAAGGCCTCTTTTTGTCTAATTAGAGGAGGGAAACTATGTTTTACATTAAAATATTGAACCGCGAAGACATCAAAGAGGTGCTTGAAATGGAAAGCGTCATTGCAGGGGTTGAAAGTGTCTATCGCTTAAAAAGCAATGGAAATACAGAAGTTTGGCCAACCGTTTTCTACGATTTTGAGCCTGGCAAAGCCGATATGGACATCAAATCTGGTCTCTTAAAGGGGGCAAATCTATACGGCCACAAAACCGTCACTTGGTTTAAGGACAATCAAGAAAAAGGTCTACCACAGCTTATTGGAGTCATCGTTGTCTACGACGCAACCACAGGGCAACCATTGGGAATTTTAGATGCGACCTATATCACTGGAGTTCGGACTGGGGCAGCTGGAGCTATCGGAGCGAAATATCTAGCCAAGAAAGATGCTAAAACCTTATTTATCTTAGGAGCTGGCAATCAAGCAAGCAACCAAATCGCAGCTATCTTAAGCATATTTGACTCGATTGAGAAAGTCTTTGTCGCTGACGTAAAAAATCCTAGCAAGGCGCAAGATTTTGTCGCAGGCATTCAAAAACGCTTGTGGGAAGAATTTAAAATAGACGCCAGCAAAGTTCTTTTTGAAAATGTCACAGATATGGCAAGCTCGGTCGCAGACAGCGATATTATTATCACCGTGACTCCTTCGCGCGAGCCGATTATCAAAAAAGAATGGGTCAAGCCAGGAACGCACTTGTCCTGTATCGGTGCCGACATGGCGGGGAAAGAGGAAATTGACCCCGAAATTCTCAAAGAAGCAAAAATTTATGTTGATGATAAGGTTCATTGTCTAGAAGTCGGTGAAATCGAAATCCCTATCAAGACGGGCGTTATTCAGCCGGATGATATCATCGGCGAAATCGGCGACCTTATGGAGGGGAAATGCGTCGGTCGTGAAAACGACACCGACATTACCGTTTTTGATGCTACGGGAATGGCTCTGCTAGATATTGTCACAGCCAAAACGGCTCTTGATTTAGCTGAGAAAAAACACTTGGGAATTAGTACATTACTATAAAAGAAAGAGGAAATAATATGGAAAACAATAAGAAATTCAGCGCGGAAGATGTAACAGAAGCCTATGAAAAAATTAAACCCTATGTGAGAAAAACGCCTTTGGAATTATCCTATTTTCTAGGCGACAAAGACACCAACTACTACTTTAAACTTGAGTCCTTCCAAAAGGCGAAAAGTTTTAAAATCAGGGGCGCAATCAACAAAATGCTGACATTAAGCGAGGAAGAAAAAGAGAAGGGCGTGGCGACCATTTCTTCTGGCAACCACGGAAGTTCGGTCGCTTACGCCGCCTCCCTTCTTGGGATTAAAAACGTGGTCATTATCGTCTCGAACATGACGCCCAAAAGTAAAATTGACCGAATTAAATATTTTGGCGCCAAAGTCATGCTAATGGGAGATAATTATGACCAGGCGCATAAATTAGGCATGGAATATATCAAAGAGCAGGATATGACTTTTATTGACGCTTATTACGACGACCCGAAAATCTACAGCGGGCAAGGCACCATTGCTCTTGAAATCTTGGAAGAATGCCCTGAAATCGATACAATCGTTGTACCAATCGGTGGCGGAGGTCTTATCACAGGAATTGCAGTTGCTGCGAAAGCGGGAAAAGCAGACATTAAAATTATAGGCGTGCAGACAGAGGCTTGTCCTGCCATGGTCAAGTCTTATGAGGATAATGTCTTTTACTCGGAATACCCAACAAGCAAGACTTACTGCGATGCGCTTGTAGGGGGTGTCGGCAAGCTCAGCTATGAAATGTTAAAAGATTATGTAGACGATATTTTAGTCGTTTCAGAAAAATCGATTGCTCAAGCCGTGAGCTTTATGGCAAAAGAAGAAAAATACATCGTTGAAGCTGGAAGCTGCACAACCGTTGCCGCTGTTCACGATTTCAAAGAAAAAATCGGCGGGAAAAATATTGCTCTCATCCTAAGCGGCGGCAATATTGACGGAGATGTCCTTACTGAGATTTTAAGCAAGTATTAGTTTTTACAAGGAGGCAAATATGCTCAATCATTACGACCAGATGCTGGATTTGACGCTTGATACGCAAATCAAGGAAGAAAAAGACGGCTATTATGCTTTTGAAGACACTGTTTTTTATGGCGAAAAAGGCGGGATGCTGGCAGACCAAGGAACGATTAACGGCTTGAAAGTGTTAGATTTGAAATGGAAAGGTGATAAGCTGTATCACAAGGTGGACGGCAAGCTCAGCAATCCTATTCATCTGCAAGTGGACGCCTATACCCGTATCCTAAACACAACTATCCAGAGCGCCCTGCACCTGCTGGACGGATTTTATGACCAGCGGGGACTTCACATTGAGGCTTTCGGTGTAGCTCCTGAGCATCAATGGTATGAGGTTAATTCTAAGGAAGTGGACGAGGCGCACCTCGAAGCCGTGCAAATCTTTATGAATGAAGCTCTGCTAACTGATATTCCTACCAGCTTTGACTACTACAAGGGGAGCGACTATCCTGACCCCGACTACGCCCACCATGAAGAGGTGCGGGTGGTCAGCTTTGGGGAGATAAACCGCCAGCCTTGTGCGACTGTTCATGTCAACTCCACCGGACAGATTGGAAGTTTCGTTGTTCTGGGCGCTGAGAAAACGGCGCGCGGAACGCGCGTGCTCATTTCTGTTGGCTATGCTAGTGCGGAATTGCTCAAAAAAGACGAAAAAATACTCAAAAATCTCTGGCAGACCTTAAAAGTGCCAAAGAACGAACTCCCTGCGGCAGTGGAAAAGCTGCTTGACAGCAACAAATCCTACAAAAAGCAGCTAGAAGTCATGAAAAAAGAACTCCTGACTTACAAAGCTCAGGAGCTTGCAAAACTCAATGAATTATTCTTGCCAGACTTAGTTGAAGTGGCAGACTTGCGCGCGATTGCTCAAATCTTGCTCAATCAAGTCCAGCAAACGAAGATTTTGCTTGTCGCAGATGACAAAGTAACCCATTTTGCGCTCCTATCACCTGACGGTCAAGCCCGAACTCTCTTTGCTGCTCTGCAGGAAAAACTAGCAGCCAAGGGTGGCGGCTCACCTAAACTAGTCACCGGACTGGCACCCGCCAGCAAAGAAGAGCTGATGACCTTTTTAGAAGATATTCTACATTAAAAAAGCTGGAAAACCAGCTTTTTCGGCTCTATAATTTCTGTAGTGGGTAAAACCACTGTAGGAATTATGGAGCCTATTTTGTTGTAGAAAAAAAGTCCCATAAGACTTATAATGAAAAGCGACCAAACCATCATTAGAAAGAATCTTATGGAACAATTAAATTTTATCACAAACTTACTCGGAATTAAAGACCCTAACATCACTATTTTAGATTATGTAGATGCTGGAACACATAAAGAAATCATGGCTAAGCTAGATTATCCCGCTCCTAAATGCCCTCACTGCCAAGGACAAATGGCTAAATATGACTTT
>NZ_KB904386.1 GCF_000380065.1 Streptococcus massiliensis DSM 18628
CTTTCAGACTGTTTTTAAAACCTTTCTCAAGGACAAAGATAAAATTATCAACGCTCTTGAACTCCCTTACTCAAATGCAAAGCTAGAGGCCACTAACAACCTCATCAAAGTCATCAAGCGAAATGCTTTCGGCTTTCGGAACTTTGACAACTTTAAAACTAGAATCCTCATCGCTTTAAATATCAAAAAGGAGAGAACCAATTCGGTTCTCTCCAGGGTATGACTTTGCGTTAACCCACTACAGTTGACAAAGAGCCGCTTTTTTTGGAGATAAGGGACTATTGTCCCAGGCTCACTTTTAGTTATTTAAGTGTTTTTACATAGGCATCTACAGCCAAAATTGCATTCGCAATATCTGTCGCAGTAACCTTGAATGGCATTTGATGAATGGTTTCCCCCTCAATGGTAGCTTGCTTGCCAACCTTAAGCAGGTCTTGATAACTAGCATTTTCTAAATGAAGTTCTGCCAAAGTCGTTGGCATTTGGATTTTTTGATAAAAACGAATGTATTTATCCAGTTCTTCTTTGGGACGATTTTCTAAAAAGAGTTGAACAAGCGTTCCATAAGCCACTTTTTCGCCATGAGTTAGATGATGAATATCCCCAGTCAAAGCCGTAAAACCATTATGAATAGCATGCGCTGCCGCTAGACCACCACTTTCAAAACCAACACCACTCAAAAGTGTATTTGCTTCAATGATATTGTCCAAAGCAGGCGTCACAACTTGCACTTCGCAAGCAGCCATGGCTTGCAAGCCGTCGGCAAAGAGCGTTTCTTCGCATTTTTGCGCGATAGCAAGACCAGCCAAAGTTTGCTTGGCTCCAAGCATGTTTTGACCATGTGCTTCCTTGACTGCACGCGCTTCTACCCAAGTTGCCAAAGCGTCCGCAATTCCTGAAGCTAGTAAACGCTTAGGAGCTTTGGCAATGACTGCTGAGTCGACCAAGACCAAGTCTGGATTGCGAGAATAAAAAATGTATTTTTCAAAGGCTCCGTCCTCTGTATAGATAACTGATAAAGCCGATGTTGGGGCATCCGTTGAAGCAATGGTCGGGGCAATGACAACAGGCACTTTCAACATATCCGCAATCGCTTTGGCACTGTCAATCGTCTTGCCGCCACCTAAGCCGATAATCATATCGTTTTTCTTTTCTTCAGCTAGAGCAACGACCCGCGTGATTTCCTTTTCAGAAGCCTCGCCGTTGAAAGCCACATGATGTACCTGAAATCCATAGCGGATAAGGTATTCTTCAAATCGCTCACCGACAAGCTCATAAACCAAATCATCGCACAAAAGAAGAGGATGGTTTCCTAATTTAAGTAGGGGTTTGGCATTTTCAAACAGCGCATTTTCACCTTGAACATAGCGCGAAGGACTAGCAAAATATTTCATATCAGACCTCTTTTCTCTTAAATAGTAGTGCGACCGTGGATACTAGCCCAGTCGCTAGCAAAATCGTCAACTGCTTTTTCAATCGACGGCATGGCAAAGGCAGTAGCAAAAATATCTGGTCCAGCAGTAATGGCTTGCGCTCCTTGAGCAAGCGCACGATTGACTTGGGCAACATTTTTGAAAGATGCCGCAAGGATTTTTGAGTCAAACTGCTCTCTGCTAATTGCTTGTGCTAGTTGAGCGATCACTTCATCAGCCTGAATATTGAGATTTTCCATACGGTTGTAGTAAGGAGCTAGATAATCCGCTCCTGCTTCAATAGCCAATAGTCCTTGAAAAGTTGTATAAATGGCTGTCGCAGTAATCCGATAACCGTCCTTTTTCAGTACTTTCATGGCAGCCAAACCTGCTGGAGTGACTGGCACCTTGACATAGATATCCGCTCCTGCTTGCTCACGAATTTTAGCGGCATCTGCCAAGATCCCTTCATAATCCTTAGCAACCACTTGTATATGAATTGAAGCATTTGGGCCGATCACGTCTCGCACTTCTTGAATGCGGTTAAAAAAATCAATTTTCCCTTCTTTTTTCGCAATGGTGGGATTAGAGGTCACACCTGCTAGAGGCAAGACTTTTGACCATTTCTTTATCTCCTTTATATTTAATGTATCTAGCATAAATTCCATATTGTTCTTCCATTTCTATTTACTGATAAAAGAAGAAACGCGACTGGAGCATCTGCCCAAGAAGCGTTTCAGTTCAGCCTTTGCTCTAAATTTTATAAAGTATGTTCAGTACGTCCAATGATATCATCTTGCGTCGCCTTAGAAAGCACATTGAAGAAAGCTGAATAGCCTGCTACACGAACGATTAAGTCACGGTGCTTTTCAGGATGTTTTTGCGCATCTATCAAGGTTTCACGAGAGACAACATTGTACTGGATGTGGTAGCCATGCAAACGATTAAAGAATGTACGAAGAAGAGCAATCAGTTTTAGTTTATCTTCTTCTTTGGCTAAAGTTTGTGGGTTTACCTTTTGATTAAGGAGAACACCACCGACAATTTCATTGGTTGGTAATTTAGAAACCGATTTGAGAACAGATGTTGGGCCATTCTTATCCATGTTATGAGACGGTGAACAACCTTCTGCTAATGGAGTTCCTGCATTGCGTCCGTCAGGTGTTGCCAAAGTTCCACGTCCCTGACCAACGTTAGCAGAGATAGAGGATGTACCTGAGTAACGGATTCCCCCAATCGGTCCGCGACCATAGCGTGTATTTGGGTACTTAGCGATTTCATCGACATAGATGTCATAAGCATCTGTCACTAGTTTATCCGCATAGTCATTGTCATTACCGTATTTCGGAGCATCATTGATGAGCATCTGTTGGATTTCTTTGCCGCGTTCACCTGCATAGTCTGTTTCCAATGCCTGCCAGAGTTCAGCTGGTGTCAAGCGATTTTCTTCGAAGACTAGTTTCTTAATGGCTGCTAAGGAGTCTGATAAATTAGCAATACCAACTTGCAAGCCAGAAATATAGTCATAAACAGCTCCGCCTTCTTTCAGATGTTTGCCTCGACCGATACAATCATCTGTCAAAGCTGAGCATAGAATATCTGGCACTTCCCGCTCTAGAGACAAGTCAATAGCATTTTCAACGATAACGCTCATGCGTGTCAAATGGCGAAGTGTCTTGTCCCAAGCACTTTGTAATTCTGCGAAGCTCTTCATATCCTTGAAATGACCAAAGCTTGGGGCGAAACGTTTGCCGGAGGCAGGATCAATCCCGTCGTTCATGGTAATTAGGAGCACTTTTGGAAAGTTCATATAGCTCATACCGGTACAACGATAACCCCATTTACCGGGAACAGCTGTTTCCACACAACCAATGGCACTGTAATCATAAGCGTCTTCTTCTAGTACCCCTTTTTCGATAAAGGACGGAATAATAATCTCATCATTATTAAAAGCGGGCATACCAAAACCAAGTTTCATGACTTCAATACATTCGTTCATGAAGCGAGCGTCTAACCCTGCATGGTAACGAACAGTTAGATTTGGCTGTGGCAAATGAGTCTGAGCAACAGATTTCAAAACAAGATAAGACAAAGGATTGACAGCGTCTTTCTTATCGCGTGTTTGTCCACCAATAGTGACATTTTGATAAAGCGGACTTCCAGCAGACGAGAATGTATGAGCTTGACTACGCACCTTGTTAATCGTAATCGTCTTAATCCAGAGATTAGTCAAGCGTTCTACAATGCTATCTTCTGTTTCACGACCAGCTTCGAGGTCTGCTTTTACATAAGGATACATGTATTGGTCAAAGCGACCGTAAGAAAGTGAGTGACCATTGGATTCGATTTGCAAAATACACTGAATGAACCAGACTGATTGAACTGCTTCAGCAAAAGTTTCTGCTGGTTCGTACGGCACCTTAGAACAAATCCGAGCGATTTCTAAAAGCTCTGCCCTTCGTTGCAGAGTCGATGCTGTTTCTGCTAACTTTCTTGCCAACTTAGCATAGCGTTCTGCATAAGCCTTGACTGCATCAATGACGATAAAAATTGAGTCATAAAAGTGATATTTATCAATGCTAGCAGGGTCTGTTAAGTCGAGCGCAGCTTTGGCTGCACGAGCTCTTTCTTCGAAGCCTTTCAGACCGTATTGTAAAACCTTTTGGTAATTAACCGCAAGGTGAGCGTCGCCAGAATTCATCTTCCCTTCCATGCCAAAGAAGCCTGTTTCCATATAGACTTGCACTTCATCTGGCAGCATGACCCCCGCACGAGAACGAAGATTATTCTTTTCCCAGAAAGGAGCAATGCTACGTAACTGTTCCTTGGTTTCTTCAGTGATATAGAAGACATCACCGTCACGCTTTTCAAATAAATCTAGTTCGTTTAAAACAAACTCTAAAGTATATTCTGGGAAAATTGGAGCATCCTTATTAGAAGAGGCTTGATTTCCCGCAATCAAACTTTCATCTTCTATATAAATTGTCATGTTTTCCAAAATCTTTTTGAGCATATAAGCCCGTTTCAAAACATTAGGTTTTTCTTTATGTTCCTGATAGGCTTCTGTTACCAGAACTGCCCGCTCTGCATCGATATAAGGCTTTTTATTCAAAACATCCTCACGATATTTATTCATGCGGTCTGTTAACGAACCAAAATAGGCTGTTTTGATACTTGTTTCTGCTACTACTTGATTTCCCATGATTATTTTTCCTTTCTTTCGAAACTATTTTAGTTTCTTTTGTAACTTTATTATACTCTTTCAAGAGCTAATTTGTCAATCAAAAGAGAAATCGGTTAAAGAGTCAGTAAGAACTTGCACAATTGTGCTTATCAGATCTATGCCGTTTCTTTTTTCTCATTGTTATAGGCTAATTTGTCTTGGAAGCGGAAAAATGGGAAATAAACCACAACTGAGAGAGTTAAGATAAGAATTTGTACGACAGCTCCTTGCCATCCAGCAACTAAAAAACCAGAAATAATGGCAGGTGTGCTCCAAGGCAAAGTAACACCAGAAAACGGCTGCATAAAACCAATGGCAATTGAAGAATAAACAATGACAGCGGCTAAAATAGGTACGAAAATAAATGGCAGGAACATGATAGGATTCATAACAATCGGGAATCCAAAAACGACCGGTTCATTGACGTTGAAGAGTGCCGGGAAAGCAGCAACCTTGCCTAATGCTTTGTACTGTTTAGATTTGGCAGCAAAGAGCATGGCAACAACAAGACCAAAAGTAATCCCTGAACCAGATAAAATCAAGAAACTATCTAAAAATTGCTGAGTAACAATGTGAGCTCCCTTGTCAAGAGATAATTTGCCAGCGGCTAGCAAGGCTTTGTTGGCATCTAAGTTTGAAAGAAGAAGAGCGGTTACGACTCCATTGACTACAGACTGACCATGAACACCAAACCACCATAAGAACGAGATGAAAAATGCAATTCCTATGGCTCCATAGAGAGAACCTGTCAAACCTTGCAGCGGAGTTTGAATCACTTTATAAATCATTTCGATAAAAGTACCGCCATTTGTCAGTACTTTAGAAATAATGTAAACCACCATTGAAAGTAAGAAAATGGCAAAAGCTGGGATCATTGCTTCAAATTGCTTGGCAATCGCTTGGGGAACCTGCTCAGGCATTTTGATAACAATGTGCTTCTGAATGAAGACTGTATAAATCGCTCCTACCACTAAACCGATAATAATGGCTCCGATGATTCCTTGTCCACCAAACCAAACTTTAGCAATGGCATCAGCAATAGCCTCTCCTTTTTCTGGAATATAGGAAGAGCGAAGAAGAATGAAGAAAGCTGATACAGAAAGCACGCCCGCTGGTAGAGGTTCCACTCCGCTGTTTTTCGCATAAGAATAACCAATCGAAAAACAAGAAATCAAGCCCATAATGGCAAAAGTTCCCGCGTAAACTTGCATAAACGGTTCCGTCCAATTCGCTCCAAATATAGCAGCAATAGCATCATTTAACCCTTCAAAAGGTAGTTGTCCTATGATTAAGAAAATACTTCCTACAACCGTCAAAGGAAGGATAGCCAACATTCCATCTTTCAAGGCAATAATCCCACGCATATTGACAAACTTCATAATAGGGGCAATTATTTTTTGAGTATCCATTTTAGTCATAACTATGCTCCTTGCTCTTGTTCTAAAAGCCCTAAGGCGAGGTTCAACACTTTTTTACCGTCTAACATTCCATAGTCAGCCATGGGGATAACCGCAATAGGAATATGGTTTTCAGCACAAATTTTTTGAGATTTATCTAAAGTATAAGCTACTTGAGGTCCTAATAATGCGACATCTAGTTGTGGAGCATAATCAGCTAATTTAGCTTGAGAATAGGCTTCAATTTCTGTCTCTAAACCAAGCTCATTAGCTGCAATTTTCATGTTATTTACTAACATACCTGTGGAAAATCCTGCTGCACAAAACAAACCAATTTTAATCATGATAATTTCCTCCTTTTATTTATCCTTTTTTGCTCGTAATTCTTTTCGCAAGTCAATTATTTCCTTGATGAGATTGATTTCTGTAATTGTTGTCATCAAATGGTCTTGGGAATGTACAAAAAGTGCTGTGATTTCTGTTTTCGTTCCACCTGCTTCTTGAGCCAAAAATTGTGTTTGAAGATTATGAGCCTCCAACAAGGCCTCATCTGCTAGTTCTATTTCTTCTTCACTTTGAGTAAACTCTCCTTTCTTAGCATATTCTAATGCCTGATAAATATGCTGTTTCGCATCACCCGCATTAAGAATCAGCCCCATAATAATTTGGTCAGCTACAATTATTCCCATTTTATCCTCCTTTTTATTGATTCTATATTTGTTTTGTTAGAAAGTTTTTTACTTTCGTTTGTTAGCGCTTACAAAAATAATTTAACATCTTTAAGTTCTTTCGTCAATATTTATTAGACAAAAATGGTGTATTTTTATTTATAAACACAAATGTGCAATTTTGAAGTAAAAAAATATCACCACATAGTGGGATATTTTCTTTTTTTATTTAACTAAATTTAGTAAAGGTACTGTCATTATCCATGGCTAGAACTTTTAAAATCGTCTGTTCGTCTGTCACTAAATGATTGATATAACCAGCCCGCAAAACTGATAAAATGGCTTCTGCCTTGTAATCACCATAAGCAAGCGCCAACCGATTCGGTACTTTTTTTAAGCCCTCTAAAGAAATAGCAATCGTTCTGTCCTGCAGGTTAGGGTAAACAGACTGCCCTTCACCGTCAAAGAATCGACAACAAATTTCGCCAACTGCTTGTCTTTGCTTTAAATTAGCAAAATCATTGGCAGTAAGCATGTCTAACCACTGCCGATTATTAACATCAACCTGTCCGCCAATACCAACAACTGCTAAATCTAGCTCCTGCCAACTCCTCTTTAAATCTTCAAAATATTTGGATGAAAGAATGCCCTCTGCTAGCTTCTGGCTCTCTTGAACAATCGTTGCATTGATAAACGTGCATTCACCATGACATTTAAAAGCCATATTGTAAATCAAAGTGTTCACATGATAGCGGGCATTGATATGACTGGGGCCACCAGCTAAGGGGAAAAAATGAACATTGTTTAGGCGGCGATTACCAAGATTTTCTACCAAAAGACTGAGAGTCTTCCCCCAAGAAAAACCAATTTTCATCTCGTCATCTAAAAGCCCCTTGAGCACATTTGCTGCTGCCTGAGCAAACTTCTGCTCCAAACTAGCAGCGCTCTCTTCTAGACCATTTGTCACTAGTTCAAGCCCCTTAAGGCTGTATTTTTCTCTGACATAATTTTCCAAGTGAAAAAGATGCGTATCAAAATTTTTAATTTCAATTTTGACAATCCCTTCTTTCTTGGCTTCTGCTAGCATGCGACTAATGGTTGTCCGATAAATTCCTGTCTCTGTAGCAATTTCCGACTGACTTTTTTCTTCCATATAATAAAGATAAGCAATTTTAGCCAGCAACTTCATTCGTTCTTGTTTCATTAGTGCTACCTCTTTGCTAGACAATCGTCAAGTGAATGTTCGCCGAACGTAGTTGCTGAACAGCCGTTTCTGAGATGCCTGCATCGGTAATCACCTGAGCAACTTGTTTTAAACCAAAGCGCTTTACAGTCCCTCGCTTATCAAATTTACTAGAATCTGTCAAAATAATAACCTGCTCAGCGGCTTCCGACATATATTGCACCACCTCACTACGCATCAAATCTTTTCCAGTAAAGCCAAGTTCTTCATCATAGCCGTCTGTCCCCACAAAAGCATGGTCCACATGGAAAAACTGAATCATTTCTTTCAGCAAAGGTCCGACTGTTACTTGAGAATCTTTCTGAAATTCTCCACCTAGTAAAATAATTTTGCAAGAATCATAATTGCGAATATAGTCCGCAATAAAATAGGAATTTGTGATAATTTTTACATTTCGTTTACTTCGACAAATCTCTTCCGCCAGTAGGGCACAAGTCGATCCTGACTCAATCATAATTGTCTCATTATCTTCTACTAATTTAGCAGCAGCTTGAGCAATTCTTCGTTTCGTATCGTAATGAAAAGAAAGCCTGACATTTAAGTCATCCCCGCTATTTAAAACAGCATAACCGTGCTCACGATGTAAAAGTCCTTTAGCTTCTAACTTATCCAAATCTTTACGAATTGTTACTTTAGAAACTTGTAAAGTTTCTGACAAACTATTGACATCCACTTTTTCAAATTGAGAAACTAACCTAACAATTTCATCTAGTCGTTCCATTTTATCACCTCTTCCTTTATTATAACAAAAGATTATTAAAAAATAAAACAAAAATTCTTTACGTTCGTAATTGATTTTCTTTCGAAAATAAGTTATAATAAAATTATCAAATGGAGGAAAACTTATGGAAGTTGACAAAGGAATTATTTTCAATATTCAGCATTTCAGCATTCATGACGGACCAGGTATTCGTACAACCGTATTTTTGAAAGGTTGCCCTCTGCGCTGTCCCTGGTGCTCCAATCCTGAATCACAAAGAGCTCAGCCAGAGAAAATGCTTGATGCTACAACGAAGCTTCCTATTATCATGGGTGAAGAACGAACTGTAGAAGAAATTATTGAAGAAGTTATGAAAGATGTTGATTTCTACGAAGAATCTGGCGGCGGTCTAACTTTATCTGGTGGAGAAATTTTTGCTCAGTATGAATTTGCGCGCGCTATTTTAAAACGGGCAAAAGAAAAAGGACTACATACGGCTATTGAGACAACAGCTTTTGCGGAACATGAAAAATTTGTTGATTTGATTCAATTTGTTGATTTTATTTATACCGACCTGAAGCACTACAATACCATTCGTCATCGGAAAGTGACAGGTGTCAAAAATGAAATGATTATCAAAAATATCCATTATGCTTTTGCTCAAGGAAAAACTATTGTGCTGCGAATTCCTGTCATACCAGATTTTAATGATTCTTTAGAGGACGCTGAGCATTTTGCTAATCTCTTTAACGAGCTCAATATTAACCAAGTACAGCTTTTACCTTTTCATCAATTTGGCGAAAATAAATACAGTCTTCTCAATCGTAAATACGAAATGGCCGACGTCCAAGCTCTTCATCCAGAGGATTTATATGACTATCAAAAAGTTTTTCTCAATCACAAAATCAACTGCTTTTTCTAATTTCTCCCAGCGATTATTCGAAAGAAAATCGCTTTTTTATTTTTTTCAAAAAAAGGCTTGACATGGAACGCGTTTCAGCTGCTAGAATAAAATCAAGCTAGCGATTTTATAGAAAAAGAGGAAAAAATGATGAAACGAATCTTCACAGACATGGACGGAACTTTGCTCAACTCACACGGACGGCTTGCACCATCAAACGCGGCAGCCATTAAGGAAGCAGCTATCCCTGTTACCTTGGTTTCGGCTCGGGCACCTATGGAAATGCTTGAAGCAATCGAGGCTCTTGATTTGACCGGTCCACAAGTGGCTTTCAACGGCGGCTTGATTTACCAGATGAAAAACGGCAAGGTCTTGCCCTTGCATATTGATATTATCAAAAGAAAAACGGCTCAGGACTTGCTGGCAAAAGTGCGCCAGCATTTTCCCCAAGTCAGCCTCAGTTATTACGACCTGAATCACTGGTATTGTGATAAAATAGATAAAGGCATTCGTTATGAATATGACCTAACTAGACAAGCTCCTACTCTCATCAACGACCAGCAGCCTTTTCTCCAAGCACAAGAAAATACCTTTAAAATCATGATGATTTGCTTTGAGGAAGAGGGGATGCGCGAGCTCGAAAAGTACCTACAAGCTCTGGAGTTGCCCGATGTGTCCATTCAGCGCTCTGGCAAATTTTACCTAGAAATTACTAGCAAAAATGCTAAAAAATCCAAGGGCATCAGCTATATTCTCAAAAAGGAAGGGCTGGAAAAAGAGGAGACGGCGGCTTTCGGTGACGGCCACAATGACCTGCCCATGCTTGAAATGGTGGGCTATCCAATCGTCATGGCCAATGCTTTTGCGGACATCAAAAAGGTCGCCTACAAGGTGACCAAGTCCAACGACAAAGACGGAGTGGGCTACGGTATCCACAAATTTTTGAAGGGATTAAATCATGGCAAACATTCGACAAATCGCGAAACTCAGCGGTTATTCAGTTTCTAGCGTTTCGCGCGTTCTCAACAACCACCCTCACGTGTCAGACGAGGCGCGCGAGAAAATTCTCCAAGTCATCAGAGACTTGGACTACACGCCCAACATCCTTGCTAAGGAGTTGAGCTTGGGACAGACACACAAGGTCGGGGTTGTCATTCCCCACACGCGCCACCCTTATTTCACCCAGCTCTTGAACGGGCTTTTAGATGCGGCACAAGCTAGCCAGCACCAGCTGGTGCTCCTGCCTTCTCAGTACAATCAGGAGCTAGAGCTTTCTTATCTGGAACAGCTGCGCGGACACGCCTTTGATAGCCTGATTTTCACCTCGCGTAGTGTGGACTTGGAACGGATTGCTTCCTATGTAAAATATGGAAATATCGTCTGCTGCGAAAAAGTGGAAAATCAAAAAATTGGCTCAGTCTATGTCAACCGTGAGCCTGCTTATCTGCAAATCTATCAATATTTAAAAGAGCAAGATTTTCAAAACATCGCTCTGCTGCTCACGCGCGCAGAGAAGCAAAGTGCTACTTATCGTCATAATTTATCTGCCTACCAAAAAATATATGGTAAAAATAAGCCGCCACTCATTTTTGAAAGAATTGCCAACACTAAGGACGCCTACAAAGTCGCTCCGCAATTAGCTGCTTCAGATAAAATAGATTGTATCTTTACCAATGGAGACGACGTAGCGGCTGGCGTCATTCGCTATTATCAAGAGCACGGGCTAAGTTTGCCACTTACCATCGGGCAGGAAAATCAAATTAGCAGCCAACTCCTCGGCATTCCTACTGTGGACAATAAAAGCTACCAACTGGGGCAAGCTGCCTTTGCCCAGGCACTGGCTGAACAGGCAGATACAGTCGTTTTGATAGCAGAATTCATAAATAGATAAAACAGCAGAAAAAACTGCTGTTTTTCTATTTATTTCTTTGACAAATAGTTTTGAAAGCGTTACAATGATGCTGGATAAGGCAGCACAGTCACTGCCACAACACATTATTTATAATTAACTGTGGTAAAACCACACACTATAAAAAAACAGAAAGGAGTTTTTGCATGTACCACATTACTCTTAAGTCTCCCAGTCTGTCAGATGACGGATTTTGCCAAGAAATTACGCTCAATCCTTATTGGTCTTGGACAACTTTTTTCTTCAGTTTTTTTGTCCCGATTTTTCGCAAGGATTGGAAATGGGCAGCGATCTTCCTTACTATCGCATGGATTTTTAACTGGTCCATCTATCAGTTTGATCTGCCACGCTGGACTGAACTTCTCCACATGACTGCATTTGCTCTAATCTACAATCACATTTGGATGCGGCAAGCCTTACGTGAGGGCTGGCATGCCATTGATAAACGCGACCAAGAACGATTAGAACATTTACATGTTTAAATCTCTGTCATCATCAAAGAAAGTTTATCATTCTCGTTGGCTGATTAACTTTAACAGGAGCTATTGGTTATCTATTTTGTTCAGACAGGCAATTAACTAGAAACCATCTAAAGTTTTACAAAATTTTAGATGGTTTTTGTTTTATCTATTGCAAAAAAGTTCTATTTTTTATACTTAAGCGCGTTTGACATTAAAGCTAGATCTACTTAAAAGAAGGTGCTATGCCCAATCATTTAGAAAATCTCCAAGAACCTTCCCTTATTCCTTTAGCGATCCGAGCAAACGAAAGTAAAAGGGAAAATGCATGCTTCGTAGGTACTAAAGCATTGGAGCTGATTCAAATAGTCCCAGTGTCAGGGCAACTCTTGAAAGAGCAACTAAACTTATTTAACTTACCAAATCACGATACGCTCTGCCGGCTCCCGCCACATACCATCACTATTTTCAACACCAAAAGTAGTGAAAAATTCGTCAAAGTTTGGTACTTGTAGATTGACACGGAGTTTGGCTGGTCCATGCACATCCACGCTAGCTAATAATTGCATGTACTCTTCACGCGCTTTCATCCGCCAAATACGAGCATAATTGGTGAAAAATTCATCCGCAGAGAAGTCGGGTTCTTTTTTTGCAGCCTCTAAAGCACAGGCAACACCGCCTAAATCAGCGACATTTTCTGATACTGTCAATTTACCATTGACCTTAGCTCCATAGGAATCTTGCCCTTCAAAGAGGTTAATCACCTTTTGCGTTTTCTCGGTAAATGCTTCATAATCTGCCTCTGTCCACCAGTTGTTGAGGCTTCCGTTTTCATCAAAGGAAGCACCGTTCGTGTCAAAGGCGTGGGAAATCTCGTGAGCGATAACCGCTCCGATACCACCATAGTTTTCAGATGCCGTCTGCTCCAAATCATAAAATGGTGCCTGTAAAATTGCTGCTGGAAAAACAATTAAGTTCTTTTGTGGATCATAGTAGGCATTGACCATATGAGCTGGCATGCCCCACTCACTATAGTCAACCGGTTGATTCCACTCACTCCAATAATGAGCAATTTCAATTTTGCGTAAATTTTGTGCATTTTCAAGGAGGCTCAAATTTTCATCTACGATCTTCTTAGCATAGCGCTCAGGAAGCTTATCCGGATAACCAATATAAGGTTTGATGACATTGAGCTTCGTAATGGCTTTCTCGCGAGTTTCAGGTGTCAGCCAATCCTTCTTAGCAAGACGTTCCTTATAAACATCAATCATCGTCGCAACCTTCTTTTCAACATCAGCCTTCGCTGCTGCTGAAAATTTCTCATTTGCATACCAAAGTCCAATCGCCTGACTAAATGGTCCCTGTGCTAGATAAAAAGCAGCTTTTTTAGCACTTTGTGCCTCTGGTGTACCGGATAAAGCTCGACCATATGCCCCACTCAAAACACGAATCTCATCAGTCAAGTAACTAGTTGTTAAATTAACTGCACCAAGAATTAGGAATGCTTTTAACAAAGACCATGCTTCTTCGCTATAAAATTGCTCTGCTGCTTGCCAGAAACGCTCCTCTGGCACAATAATCTTGTCTGGAATTTGCCCTAAAACAGCTGTAAAATAATCATCCAAAGGAAGACTTGGAACCAAAGCTTTAAAATCTTCCCACTCATAAGGATGGTAAAGTTTAGCGTATTCTGAACTTTCTTCGCTAGAGAGGACAACCTTGGCTACGCGGGCATCTAATTCTAAAACTTTATTTAAAAGCTCTGTTATCTCTACTTCTTCAAAACCATAAGCCTTCAAAAGTGCCGTCTCTGACTCCCTCCAAATTGCTAACAGCTGCTCACGTTGTGGATGATCTTCAGCATAGTAAGTGGTATCAGGCAAGATCGTAGACAAGCCTTCCGCCCAGAGAACGTTGATGCGTGCATCCATGAAGTCAGGAGCCACTCCAAAAGGCAAAGCGTTAGGCTTGCCGTCTAAACTGTATTCAGCCAAACGTTTCTTGTAGTCTTCATAGGTCAGATTTTGGAATTCTTCAATCAAGGATCTAGCAGGGGCCGTCCCTAATTCTGTCCGCTTAGCATCATCTGCTGCTAAACGGTGGTATTTAACAAAATTCTGTAAAATCGCATCTTCTGGCACCTCTTCGCCTGCCAGCCATTTATCAGTTGTGGCAAGCATTAAGTCCTCAATCTTGTCATGAATATCAGTAAAACCGCCAGTCACTGGTTTATCGTTAGGAATAATCGCTGTTTTCGCCCATTCGCCATTAATCGCTTCATAAAAATCATCTTGCAAGCGTGTCATAAAATTTCCTCATTTCATTAAGTTTGTGACTATAATAGCAAAATCGCTTACATTTTTCAAATGATAAAAATTAATATTTAGGGAAAGTCCGAATACACTTTCAAAACACGATTTTTATCTTAAAATTTTCTGAATTTAACTTGACTTAATTTTATTTTTAAGGTAAACTAAAATTAAGGTGAACATAGGATGGGCTCCTCTTAGAAAAAGCGTGACGACGCTGGGAGCATAACTAGTCACTCAATAAAGGAGTTTAAACAAATTTATGATTACAATTAACCAACTAAGTGTCGCTTACCAGCAGACATTGGCTTTAGAGAATGTTTCTCTAAAGATTGAGGGACCAACCATTACTGGTATTATAGGCCCTAATGGTGCTGGTAAATCAACCCTTATCAAAGGCATGCTGGGGATTATCCCTCACGAAGGTTCTGCTGAACTTGACGGTAAGCCGATAAAAGAACAACTATCACGCATTGCTTATGTTGAGCAAAAAGCACAGATTGATTATAATTTCCCGATTACAGTAAAAGAATGTGTGTCACTAGGTCTCTATCCACACATGAAATTCTTCCAACGCTTTAAAGCCAAAGATTGGCAGCGAGTAGATGAAAGTTTGGCAACTGTGGGACTTTCTGACTATGCTAATCGGCAAATTAGTCAACTTTCTGGCGGACAATTTCAACGGGTCTTGATTGCACGCTGTCTGGTACAAGAAGCAGATTACATCTTTCTTGACGAGCCCTTTGTGGGCATTGACTCAGTCAGCGAAGAGATTATCATGACAACACTTTGCAAACTCAAAGCAGCAGGCAAGACGATTCTCATTGTTCATCATGACTTGAGTAAAGTTCCTAGCTATTTCGATCAAGTTTTGATTCTTAATCGCGAACTAATCGCTTTTGGTCCAACCGAAGAAACATTTGTCGCGGAGAAACTCAAGGCGGCTTATGGAAATGCTCTTATTATTCAAGGAGGTGCCTAAATGCTTGAATTTATCCAAGGATTGCAGGACTTTCACTTCCTGCAAAATGCGTTGATTACAGCTATTATTATCGGAATTGTTGCTGGAGCAGTGGGCTGTTTTATCATCCTACGGGGGATGTCGCTCATGGGAGATGCCATTTCTCATGCGGTTTTACCTGGTGTTGCTGTTTCCTACATTTTGGGAATTAACTTCTTCATCGGTGCCATCGTCTTTGGGCTTTTGGCTTCTGTTATTATTACCTATATCAAGGGCAATAGTATCGTCAAAAGTGATACTGCCATCGGGATTACCTTTTCTTCCTTTCTAGCTTTAGGGGTCATTCTGATTGGGGTTGCCAATAGCTCCACCGATTTATTCCATATTCTATTTGGGAATATCTTGGCCGTCCAAGATATTGATCTTTGGATTACTATCGGAGTTGCTGTGCTCGTTTTATTCATTATAGCTATATTCTTTAGACAGCTTCTGATTACATCCTTTGATCCACTTCTGGCACGTGCCATGGGAATGCCGGTCAATTTTTATCACTATCTTTTGATGATACTTTTGACCTTGGTATCCGTAACTGCCATGCAAAGTGTAGGAACCATTCTGATTGTAGCCATGCTGATTACTCCGGCAGCTACTGCCTACCTCTACGCGAACAGCCTAAAGTCTATGATTTTTCTATCTTCGACTTTAGGTGCTCTATCATCTGTTATAGGACTTTTTGTTGGTTACACATTTAACGTCGCTGCAGGTTCAAGCATTGTCTTGACCTCTGCTATCCTCTTTGCTGTCAGCTTTGTCATCGCACCGAAACAACGAGGACTTAAGATGGAAGCAAAACTTAAAGAACGGTCGTAATGAATTCGACTAAAATCTCAGCAAAGATAATCTGCTGACAACCTTATATCTTAATCAAGGAGAAAGAAATGAAAAAATTAGGAATTTTCCTTTGCGCTCTGTTAGCCGTAGTTGGACTAGCAGCATGTTCAAGTAACAATAAATCAGACAAAGCCGATTCTGATAAAATCAAAGTCGTAGCAACCAATTCTATTATCGCAGACATTACTAAAAATATCGCTGGTGGTAAGATCGATTTGCATTCTATTGTACCTGTCGGCAAAGACCCTCATGAATACGAACCACTGCCTGAAGATGTCAAAAAGACTTCTCAAGCGGACTTGATCTTCTATAATGGGGTAAACTTGGAAACCGGTGGTAATGCTTGGTTTAGCAAGCTTGTTAAAAATGCCAAGAAAGAAGAAAACAAAGACTACTACGCTGTCAGCGACGGTATTGATGTCATCTACCTTGAAGGACAAAATGAAAAGGGCAAGGAAGACCCGCACGCTTGGCTCAATCTTGAAAACGGGGTTATTTATGCTAAAAACATCGCTAAACATTTAAGTGAAAAAGATCCTAAAAATAAAGAATTCTACGAGAAGAATCTCAAAGCTTATGTTGAAAAATTAGAAACCTTGGACCAAGAAGCTAAAAAGAAATTCGACAACATTCCTGCTGAAAAGAAATTAATCGTAACCAGCGAAGGCTGCTTCAAGTACTTCTCTAAAGCTTACGGTGTTCCATCAGCTTACATCTGGGAAATCAACACTGAAGAAGAAGGTACACCGGATCAAATCAAGACTTTGGTTGAAAAATTGCGTCAAACCAAAGTACCATCTCTCTTTGTAGAATCTTCTGTTGATGAGCGCCCAATGAAAACTGTTTCTAAAGACACAGGTATCCCAATCCACGCTAAAATCTTCACCGACTCTATCGCTGAAAAAGGCGAAGAAGGAGATAGCTATTACGCTATGATGAAATACAACTTGGACAAGATTGCTGAAGGATTGTCAAAATAAGAATCTAAAAACACCTTGGTGGCTAGCAGTCATCAAGGTGTTTTAAATTATGCTTACTTCCTTAACTCTCTGACAGTCAGGCCAAAAAACAATATACTATAAATTGCATTAATTAAAACAAAAATAAGCAATTCCATCCATGACATATCTGTTAAAGCACGACTACGTAAAGCAATCATAATCTGAGAATAGGGATAAAATCGGCTCAATCCCTCTCCTACAAACAAAAGAAGAAAACCGCCAATGGAGCCAATAGCTGAAAAAGCGACAGATTTTGCAAAATTTCGAGTCTTTGATAGGATAAAAGCCTGTACCATCATTATACTGATAGAGCCTATCAAGGATAAAAATACCCATTTGAGGTGAACAGCTATTTCTGGAATAACCTGTATCTGTTCAAAGCTCAGTGCTACGCTCCAAATAAGGACCAAAAGAAGTTGTAAGGGAACTGTTACGAATAATACTGTAAGAATCTTGCTTATTACCAATTTAGAAAGAGACACCTGATTGACACGCAACATTTCAAGTGTTGTCCGTTCAAATTCTGGCATCATGCTAATCCCCATAAAAATCGCTAATAATGCTGGATAAAATATCTGGCTATTTAATAAGGTAAGCTGCCCCCACATGACCCAAGTCTGAGTTCCTTCCACAAATACAGAACGATTAAGAAAATAAGTGCTCAAGCCTATAAAACTAGATATACTCAACAGCAAGATTCCAATTCCAAGTAATTGCATTTTATGTAACTTTCGCCACTCTGCAGATATATATCCTATCATATCATCATCCCTTTTCTACCTTGAATAGCCCCTCTAGCTAGTGCATAGACAAGTGTAGCATAAAGTATGTAGATACCGATCTTTAATAAAAGCTGATTATCAAGTGTATAGACAGCAGTACTTGTAACAGAATTATAGCTAAACTTATAGGGAGCCAAAAATCCTGTTCCCTCCCAAGGAAGTAAAAAGGCCCACCATTGATCTGTTCTCGCTTGAAAAATCATCCCGACAAAGGAACCAATAAACCCCATAGATAACACCAGCCCTTGCTTTTCATAGTACATCGCGATAGAAATGTAAAGACATATTTGAACAAAACTTGACAAAGAAAGTCTGAGTACCTGTAGTAATAACAGCTGTAAAGAGACACTTTGCCATTTAAACAAGCTTATATAAATTCCCAAAAGCCCTGTAAAGATAACTGCTAAGCCCATAAAGAATAGCGTTGAGAAGTAAAGTTTATCATGAAAAATTCCACTCACTCCTCTGCCATTACTTGCTTGTAATTTAAAAGTCCGTCCTTCTTTCTCATTACTCACAATTCGCGAAGCAAATATACTAATTGCCAGAGGTAAAACGAAGGTATAGATATCCTGATTACAGAAATAAAACGCTACCTCAGTTAGTTTTTCCTTTGAAACAAGAATAGTCCATAAAAATCCAAATCCAAGTATCGCAATCGCAATAGCGAAAGATTTTGTACGCTTCGATTTTAGAAGCTCAATTTGCAATGCTTTTACCATACTAGGCCTCCTTTGTTAATGTTAGAAAAATATCTTCTAGACTTTCTTTTTCTCTGACAACCCTAAAGATTGGATATCCCGCTCTGACTAGTTCTTTCACGAGTAAAGCAATTCGATCATCTGGTAGATTTTTTAGCTTCATTTGCCCATTTTTAACCTCAAGAATAGGTACTTTAGTCTGTTGATTCAAAAATTGAAGCATATTATGTTGTGAGAAGTCTCCACTAATTTCAATCCACATATTGGACTTTATCGTTTCAACATCTCCTTCATAGACGAGTTGCCCCCTGTTAATAATACCAACACGATCAGCTAAATGTTCAATTTCTGATAAGATATGACTGGAGATAAATACAGTGATACCTTCCTCTTTAGCAAGTCGGATAATTAATTGACGAATTTCATGAATTCCCGCAGGATCAAGTCCATTCGTTGGCTCATCTAATAACAAAATTTTAGGTTTCTTAACAAGAGCAAAACCCAAGGCTAATCGTTGTTTCATTCCCAAAGAATAGGCTTTAACTAATTTTTTCCTATTCTTTTCCTCAGCTAAGCCTACAAGCTCAAGTGCAGGCCAAATATTTCTTTTGTCAAAACCAATCATCTTTTGAAAAACTAAAAGATTTTCATACCCTGTCAAATTCGGATAATAAGATGGTTCCTCAATCATTGATCCAATGCTATTCAAATAGTCTGTTTTAGCTCTCACTGATTTGCCATAAACTAAAATTTCCCCCGAAGTCGGTTGAATGAGAGATAAAATCATTTTCATCGTGGTCGTTTTTCCAGCGCCATTTGGGCCTAAAAAACCATAAATCTCTCCTTCCTTAACGGTTATTTTATCCAGACTAACTGTTTTGGCATCGCCATAAACTTTTGTAACTTGGTTTAACTCAATCACATTTCTCATTTTCCTACTCCTATCATTTTGATAACTTTAGTATAATACGGTCTTTTTATTCTTACCATAACTTAAGCTTACAAAAAGCCTTTTATTCTTACATTTTTGTAAGAATAAAAGACCTAAATTTTCCAAACAAATTATTTAGAAAGTTCTTTCAAATATAGTACAACTGGAGTAGAAATTTCATTTGGAGGACTTTTATGACAACCTTTCTTGGAAATCCTGTTACTTTTACAGGGAAGCAACCTCAAGTCGGTGACACTGCACCTGACTTTTCACTCACATCAACCGACCTCAGCAAAAAGACGCTGGCTGATTTCGCGGGCAAAAAGAAGGTGCTGAGCATCATTCCGTCCATTGATACAGACGTCTGCTCTACTCAAACCCGCCACTTCAACCAAGGACTGTCTGATTTGGACAATACAGTGGTTATCACCATTTCAGTTGATCTGCCTTTTGCCCAAGGAAAATGGTGCGCAGCTGAAGGCATCGAAAATGCAGTGCTGCTGTCTGACTACTTCGACCATTCTTTCGGGCGCGACTACGCTGTCCTCATCAATGAATGGCACTTGCTGGCACGCGCCGTTCTCGTCCTTGACGAAAACAACAAAATTACTTACGCCGAGTATGTTGACAACATCAACTCCGAGCCCGACTACCAAGCAGCTATCAATGCTATTAAGAATTTGTAAAAAACAAAGACTTGAACTACAATATTGGCTCTTTGTCAACTGTAGTGGGTTGATGTCAGCTAAGATCTGGAGAGAACCGAATTGGTTCTCTCCTTTTTGATATTTAAAGCGATGAGAATTCTAGTTTTAAAGTTGTCAAAGTTCCGAAAGCCGAAAGCGTTGCGCTTGATAACCTTGATAAGGTTGTTAGTGGCCTCTAGCTTAGCATTTGAGTAGGGAAGTTCCAAAGCATTGATAATCTTGTCCCTCTCTTTCAAAAAAGTCTTAAAAACAGTCTGAAAGATAGGGTTTACAGAA